>NZ_CP033073.1:6442595-6771114 GCF_003675325.1 Streptomyces dangxiongensis | reverse complement strand
CGACGGCGGCGACGAGGGCGCCCCAGTCGGTGACCTGCGGGTCCCCGGGGGTCTGCCGTTCGGCGAGCATGAGGAGCCAGGCCAGGTCGATGCGGAGGTCGTTCAAGGGATCGGCTTCAGAGTCAGGCGCGGTCTTCGCGGTGGTCGGTGCGGCGGGGTTCGGCGCACTCCTCGGCGAACGCGGACTCGTACCGCTTCATGAAGTCGGCGGCGGCCTCGACGAACGTCCGGCCGGCCTCCCCGGTGTCCTGTCTGACCAGCTCTTCGATGTAGCGGTTCACGCTCATGCCGCGGGCCAGGGCGCGCTCCCGGGCCGCGCGGGCGGTGCCCTCGTCCACGCGCACGTTTAGCTGGGTCTTCGCCATCCCTCGACGCTAGCGCCGGGATGCTAGCGGCGGCAAGGGGCGCACGGAAGCGCTGCGCCTGCTCGGCGGGTCCCTTACGCTCGCCCGGAACGGACGGTTCGGCGACCGGGAGGCGCTCGTGTCGACACCTGCTGCGCAGCACGCCCCGGACGGCGGGGTCGCGGCCCGCGCCCGGGGGCTGACCAAGGCGTACGGTTCCGGCGAGACGGCCGTGCTCGCCCTGGACGCGGTGGACGTGGACATCGCGCGGGGCCGCTTCACCGCCGTGATGGGCCCGTCGGGTTCCGGGAAGTCCACGCTGATGCACTGCCTCGCCGGCCTCGACACCGTCTCGGCCGGCCGGGTGTGGCTCGGCACCACCGAGATCACGGGGCTGAAGGAGCGGGAGCTGACCCGGCTGCGGCGGGACCGGATCGGGTTCATGTTCCAGTCGTTCAACCTCATCCCCACGCTGACCGCCGCCGAGAACATCACCCTGCCGATGGACATCGCGGGCCGGAAACCCGACGCGCGGTGGCTGGACCAGGTCATCGACACCCTCGGGCTGCGGGACCGCCTCACGCACCGGCCGGCGCAACTGTCGGGCGGTCAGCAGCAGCGGGTGGCGTGCGCGCGGGCGCTGGCCTCCCGGCCCGAGCTGATCTTCGCCGACGAGCCGACCGGCAACCTGGACTCGCAGGCCGGGCGGGAGGTGCTGGGCTTTCTGCGCGGCGCCGTGGACGACCTCGATCAGACGGTCGTCATGGTCACCCACGATCCGGGCGCCGCCGCACGCTCGGATCTCGTGCTCTTCCTCGCCGACGGGCGGATCGTGGACCGGATGGCCCGGCCGACGGCGGAGAACGTGCTGGAGCGGATGCGCGTCCTGCCCACGGCAGGTCCGCGGACCGCCGACCCCCGCGGCCACGGCGCTCCGGGCCGGTCGGGCACCGACCCCCGCGGCTGCGGGGCTCCGGACCGGGCCGGTGCCGACCCCTGCGCGTCTCCGGGCCGGTCCGGCGCCGGCGGCACGACCGGGGAGGGCTGACCGGTGCTCAGGGCGACTCTGCGGAGCTTCCTCGCCCACAAGGGGCGGCTGGCGCTGTCCGCACTGGCCGTGGTCCTGTCCGTGGCGTTCGTCGCCGGCAGCCTGATCTTCTCCGACACCGTCACCCGCACGTTCGACCGGCTGTTCGCCTCCACCGCCGCCGATGTGACGGTCCAGCCGCGCGGGGACCTGCGGTCGGCCCGGGCGAGCGGCGCGGTGCAGACCGTGCCGGCCGCGCTGCGGGACCGGGTGGCGAGGGTCGCCGGTGTCGCGGCGGCCCGCGCGGACGTGTCGGTGCGGAACGTCGTGGTCGTCGACCGCCACGACAGGCCCGTCGGCCCGACCACCGGCGCCCCCACCGTCGCCGGTGCCTGGTACGCGACCGGCCGCAGCCCGGTGCGGCTGACCTCCGGCCACGCACCGCGCGGGGCCGGCGAGGCGCTGCTGGACGCGGACACGGCCGGCCGGCGGCAGGTACGGATCGGGGACGCCCTGACGGTGCAGGCGCAGCCGGGCACCTTCCGGGTCCGGGTCGTCGGCATCGCCACCTTCACCACGACCAATCCGGGCGCGGCGCGCATCTACCTGGACCCGGCGGTGGCCGGCCGGGAGCTGCTCGGATCGTCCGCGCGGGCCACCGGCATCTCGGTGGACGCGGCCGAGGGGGTGTCCGACGCGGAACTCCGACGGCGGATCGGAGCGGCGATCGGCACCGGGACGTACGCGCTGAGGACCGCCGGTGAGCAGGCCAAGTCGGCCGCGGCGGACCTCGGCACCTTCCTCGACGTGATCAAGTACGTGATGCTGGGGTTCGCCGGTGTCGCCCTGCTCGTCGGCGTGTTCCTGATCGTCAACACGTTCTCCATGCTGATCGCGCAGCGCACCCGCGAACTGGGCCTGCTCCGGGCGCTGGGCGCGGACCGACGGCAGGTACGGCGGTCGGTGCTCACCGAGGCACTGCTGCTGGGGCTGTTCGGCTCGACGCTCGGTCTGGCCGCCGGGATCGGGCTGGCCTTCGGACTGATCCGGCTGATCAGCGCGGTCGGGATGAACCTGAGGGGCACCGGGATGGTGATCGGCTGGGCTACGCCCGTCGCCGCCTACGTGGTGGGGCTCGGCGTGACCTTAGTGGCCGCCTATCTGCCGGCGCGGCGCGCCGCGGCCGTCTCGCCGATGGCGGCGCTCGCGGATGCCGAGGTCGCCGGCGTGGGCAGGTCGTTGCGTGGCCGGGCGATCGCCGGGGCGGTGGTCGGGGCCGCCGGCGCGGCGGCGCTGGCCGGATGCGCGGCGGCCACGCGGACCGCGCTGGCGGCCTCCCTGCTGGGGCTCGGTGTGGTGCTGACCCTCGTCGCGACGGTGGTCGCCGGGCCGCTGCTGGTGCGGCCGGTGATCCGGGTGCTGGGCTCGGCCTTCCCCGCGCTGTTCGGCCCGGTCGGCCGGATGAGCCAGCGCAACGCGCTGCGCAATCCGCGCCGTACCGGTGCCACGGCCGCGGCCCTGATGGTGGGCCTGGCCCTGGTGGGCGGGATGTCGGTGGCGAGCGCCTCGATGTCGGCGTCCTTCGACCGGCAGATCGACCGGACGCTGGGCGCCGACTTCGTCGTCCAGAGCGCCAACTTCACGCCGTTCACCGGGGAGATCGGCGACCGGGTGGCCGCGACGCCCGGTGCCGGGCTGGTCGTGGCCCAGCGGCTCACCCCCGTCGCCGTACGGCTGCCGGACGGCGAGCGGGTGAGGACCACCGCCACCGGGTACGGCCCCGGCCTGGACGACGTCGCGCACCTCACCTACGCGCGGGGCGGTTCGGCGGCGGCCCTGGCCGACGGGCACCTCGCGATGGACGCCGACTACGCCCGGGACCACGGCGTGCGGGTCGGCAGTGTGCTGCCCGTGGAGTTCCCGGGCGGTCGCCGGGCGGAGCTGACCGTCGGCGCGCTGACGGCCCAGCAGTCGGCCGAGTCCTTCGGCACCCAGGGCGGCGTCCTCCTCGGCCTCGGGACGCTGCGGACGTACATGCCGAACGGGCAGGACTCCGCTCTCTACGTGAACGCGGCCCCCGGTACGGGACCGGCGGACCTGCGGCCCCGGCTGGAGCGGGCGCTCAAGCCGTTCCCGCAGGTACAGGTGCGCAACCAGGCCGACTACAAGGAGCTGGTGCACAGCCAGATCGCCGTGCTGCTGTACCTCGTGTACGCGCTGCTGGGGCTGGCGATCGTCATCGCCGTGCTCGGCGTGGTGAACACCCTGGCGCTGTCGGTGGTGGAGCGGACCCGGGAGATCGGGCTGTTGCGGGCGGTCGGGCTGAGCCGGCGGCAGCTTCGCCGGATGATCCGGCTGGAGTCGGTGGTCATCGCGGTGTTCGGTGCGGTCCTGGGGCTGGCGCTGGGGCTCGTGTGGGGCGTGTGCATGCAGCAGGTGCTGGCGCTGCGCGGGCTGACGGCGCTGGCGATCCCCTGGGGCACGATCGTCGCGGTCGTGGTCGGCTCGGCGGTCGTGGGTGTGGTGGCGGCCCTGCTGCCGGCGCTGCGTGCGTCGCGGATGAACGTGCTGACGGCGATCGCCCACGAATGACCCCGTCGGCCGGCCGCTCGCCGATCCCTCACGCCCGCTGATCGCTCCGGTTGACCGTCCCGACGGACGACTCGGACGGATCACTGACGGGTGACCCGGACGGGGGGCGTGGCGGGGGCGTGGCGGGGGGGGGCGTGGCGGGCGGACTTGGAGGGGGGACTTCGACTGCTCACTACGGCTGATCGGTTCGACTGATCACTTCACCGCGGACGTGATGGAATCGGGACCGGCTCAAGTCGTTTTCTCCTGGGGAGAGTTCATGCCGCGCCCGTTCCGTTTCGGAGTCAACCTGCTCACGCCCGCGCCCGCCGCCGAGTGGCGCGCCAAGTGCCGCCGGGCCGAGGAGCTGGGGTACGACGTGATCCTCGTCCCGGACCACCTCGGCATGACCGCGCCGTTCCCCGCCCTGGTGGCGGCGGCCGAGGCGACCGAGCGGCCCCGGCTCGGCACGTTCGTGCTCAACGCGGGCTTCTGGAACCCGGCGTTGCTGGCCCGCGAGGTGGCGACCACGGACGCGCTGACCGGCGGCCGGCTCGAACTCGGTCTCGGCACCGGCTATGTGCAGACGGAACACGAGGCGGCCGGGCTGCCCTACGGTTCGCCGCGCGAACGGGTGGACCGCCTGCGGCACACCGTGGCGGAGCTGGACCGGCTGCTCGGCTCCCCGGAGCACCAGCCACGGCCCGCCCAGGACCGGGTGCCGGTGCTGATCGGCGCCAACGGCGACCGGATGCTGCGCCTGACCGCCGAACACGCCGACATCGCGGCCTTCACCGGAGCCCGGCCGGGGAAGACGCCCGGCTCACTGGATCCGCTCGGCGCCGGCGAGCTGGACGAGCGCGTGGCCCGCTACCGCGCGCTGGCCGCCGACCGGCCGGCGCCCGCCGAGCTGAACCTGCTGGTCCAGCAGGTGGCCGTCGCCGACGACCCCGAGCCCGCGCTGAGGCCCCTGCTGGAGCGGCAGCCCCGGCTGACCCTCGACGACGCCCTGGCCCTGCCCATCGTGCTGGCCGGTCCGCTGGAGGACGTGGTCGCCAAGGTGCGGGCGCAGCGTGAACGGTTCGGCTTCTCGTACGTGACCGTCCTGGAACCGAGCATGGAGGCGTTCGCGCCGGTGCTGGCCCGGCTGCGCGAGGAGGAGTCCGCATGACGGAAACCCCGGTACCGCCCGGACGGCGACCCGCACGATGATCGTATGAACGATTCGCGTATACGTGCCGCCGTGCCCGACGACCTCGACTCGGTCCTGGCCTTCTGGCGGACGGCCGCCGAGGGTACGAGCATCAGCGACGACCGCGCCGGGGTGGAACACCTGGTCGGCCGCGACCCCGGGGCGCTCCTCGTCGCCGAGCGGGACGGCGAGCTGGTCGGCACGGTGATCGCCGGCTTCGACGGCTGGCGGTGCCATCTGCACCGGCTCGCGGTGCACCCGCGGTGGCGGCGGCAGGGCATCGGCTCGGCGCTGCTGGCCGCCGCCGAGGAGCGCTTCGTACGCCTCGGCGGCCGGCGCGCGGACGCCATGGTGCTGGTCCGCAACGAGACCGCGCACCACACCTGGCAGGCCGCCGGATACGGGCCGGAGGAACACTGGCGGCGCTGGGTGAAGCCGCTCGCCGGCTGACGCGAGCGCCCCGGGGGAAGCCGCTCACCGAGCGGGACCGGACGCTTTTTTGCCCATCCTTTACTCTTGAGGGAGCACTCGGCCCACTATGAAAGGTTGTGAGCGTCCGCCCATGGGCGAGCCTCCCCGTGCGCGACCCCGCGCGTCCTCCCCTGCCCTGTCCGACCATGGGACGGGGGTGACCCGATGACCGAAGTGCTCCTCCTTCTGGTGGCGATCCTGCTGTCGATCGCCTGCGGCGCCTTCGTGGCGGCGGAGTTCTCGCTGACCACGGTCGAGCGGGGCGAGCTGGAGCGGGCCGCCGAGCGCGGCGAGCGCGGCGCCGCGGGCGCCCTGAAGGCCGTACGGAACCTGACCTTCCAGCTCTCCGGCGCCCAGCTCGGCATCACCGTCACCAACCTGGTGGTCGGCATGCTCGCCGAGCCGTCGATCGCGAAGCTGCTCGCCGGCCCGTTCCGGGCGATGGGTCTGTCCGCCGGCGCGGCGAGTTCCGCGGCGCTGCTGCTGGGCACCGCCCTGTCCACGGTGTTCCTGATGGTCGTCGGCGAGCTGGTGCCTAAGAACTGGGCGATCTCGTCGCCGCTGGCCGTGGCCCTGCGCGTGGGGAACGCACAGCGCTGGTTCAGCTCGGCGTTCCGGCCCTTCATCACCCATCTGAACAACACGGCCAACCATCTCGTACGCCGGTTCGGCTTCGAGCCCGCCGAGGAGCTGGCCTCCGCGCGCGGGCCCCAGGAGCTGGCCGCCCTCGCCCGGCACTCCGCCAAGGAAGGCTTCCTGGAGCCGGACACGGCCGAGCTGTTCGTCCGCACGCTGAACCTGGCCGACCTGACCGCGGAGAACGTGATGACACCGCGCGTCCAGGTCGTCGCCCTGGACCTCAAGGCGACCTGCGAGGACGTGGCGAACGCGACCCGGGCCACCGGCCTGTCCCGGTTCCCGGTCTACCGGGGCAGCCTGGACTCCGTCGTCGGCACCGCCCACATCAAGGACGTGCTGGCCGTTCCCGCGGACCAGCGGCGCCACCGCAGGGTCGCCCAGGTGATGCGCGAGCCGCTGCTGGTGCCCGAGTCCCTGACCGTCGACCGGCTGCTGGACCGGCTCGGCGGCCGGCGCACCATGGCCGTCGTGATCGACGAGTACGGCGGCACGGCCGGCGTGGCGACGCTGGAGGACATCGTCGAGGAGGTCGTCGGCGAGGTACGCGACGAGCACGACCCGCACGAGACGTCCGGTCTCGCCCCCGCCGGCGCCGACGGCGAGGGCCGGGCCCTGTACCTGGTCGACGGTGCCGCCCGCGCCGACCAGCTCGCGCGCGTGGGGCTGCGGCTCCCGGAGGGGCCGTACGAGACGCTGGCCGGCCTGGTCGCCACCGAGCTGGGCCGGATACCCGCGGCCGGCGACAGCGTGCACATCGGCGGCTGGCGGCTGGACGTGTCCGACGCCTCCGGCCGCCGGGCCGCCCGCGTACTGCTGCACGCGCCTCTGGACGACGAGAGCACCGCCGGGAGCACGAGCGGGAAAGCCGGCGCCCGGGCCGACGGGAGCACCGGCGGAAAAGCCGGGGCACGAGCCGACGGGAGCACCGGTGGGAGAGCCGGGGCAGGAAATGACGCGCGAGCCGACGGGCAAGCCGACGCACGAGCCGGCGAGAGGGCCGGCGGACGGACCGACGAGAGGCCGGAGGGGACCCGATGACCGTCCTGCAGCTACTGATCGGCCTGGCGACCCTCGTCGTCAACGCCTTCTTCGTCGGCGCCGAGTTCGCGCTCATCTCCGTGCGCCGCTCACAGATCGAGCCGCTCGCCCAGGAGGGTGACCGGCGGGCGCGGAGCGTGCTGTGGGGCCTGGAGCACGTGTCGGCCCTGCTGGCCGCCGCACAGCTCGGCATCACGCTGTGCACACTGGTGCTGGGTGTGGTCGCCGAGCCCGCGATCGCGCATCTGCTGGAGCCGGTGTTCCACGCGACCGGCGTGCCGGCGGGCGTCGGTCACGCCGTGTCCTTCGTGATCGCGCTGACGGTCGCGACCTACCTGCACATGCTGCTCGGCGAGATGGTCCCCAAGAACATCGCGCTCGCCGAGCCGGTGCGCAGCGCGCTGGCTCTCGGTCCTCCCCTGGTCGCGCTGTCCCGGGCGCTGCGGCCGGTGATCTTCACGGTCAACGCCTTCGCCAACGGTCTGCTGAAGCTGCTCCGGGTGGAGGCCAAGGGCGAGGTCGCGGCGACCTTCACCGACTCCGAACTGGCCGAGATCGTGAAGGACGCCAGTGAGGCGGGCCTGATCGACAACCGGGCGCAGGAACGGCTGCACGACGCCCTGGAGCTGGGCAGCCGCCCGGTACGGGACGTGGTGGTACCGCTGGCACGCGTGGTCTACGCGCGCGTGGGCGTCACCCCGGAGCAGGTGGAGCGGCTGTCGGCCGAGTCGGGCTTCTCCCGCTTCCCGGTGGTCGACGCGGGCCGCCGCATCGTGGGCTACCTGCATGTGAAGGACGCGCTGGACATGACACCGCGGGACCTGCCGTTCCGGCTGGGCGACATGCGGTCCATCGCGCGCGTACGGGAGCGGACCCCGCTGGACGACGTGCTCACCGCGATGCGGCGCGGCCGTACGCATCTCGCGGCCGTGCTCGGCGACGACGGCCGGCTGGCCGGCCTGGTGACCATGGAGGACGTGCTGCGCCAGTTGTTCGGCCAGCCGGCCCAGACCTGACCCCCGCCCCGGCCTGCCCCCGGCCCCGGCCCGGCCCCGCGCCCGGAGGCTGTGCCGGGCCGACCGACCGGCAGGTATGAGGCCGGGATACCATCGCTGTCGCCATGCAGACGAATCCCACTCCTCCCCCCTTCACCAGCCTGGTCGCCGTCGGTGACTCGTTCACCGAGGGCATGTCGGACCTGCTGCCCGACGGCTCCTACCGGGGCTGGGCCGACCTGCTCGCCGCGCGGATGGCCGCCCGCACCCCGGGGTTCCGGTACGCCAATCTGGCCGTGCGCGGGAAGCTGATCGGGCAGATCGTCGATGAGCAGGTGCCCCTGGCGGCGGCCATGAGGCCCGACGTCATCACCCTGGTCGGCGGCCTCAACGACGCCCTGCGTCCCAAGTGCGACATGAACCGGGTCCGGGATCTGCTCACCGAGGCCGTGGAGCGGCTGACGCCCTCCTGCGAGCGGCTGGTGCTGATGCGCAGCCCCGGCCGCCGGGGCCCGGTGCTGGAACGGTTCCGGCCGCGCATGGAGGAGCTGTTCGCCTGCCTGGAGGAGCTGGCGGACAAGCACGGTGCCCTGTTGGTCGACCTGTACGGGGCGCCCGCGCTGGCCGACCCGTGGCTGTGGGACGTGGACCGGCTGCACCTGACGGCGGAGGGCCACCGACGGGTCGCCGAGGCGGTGTGGCAGACGCTCGGCCACGAGGCGGAGGACGCCGAGTGGCATGTGCCCATGGCGCAGACGCTCCCGCCGGGCTGGGTGTCGCGCCGGGTCGCCGACGCCCGGTTCGCCCGTCAGCACCTGCTCCCGTGGATAGGCCGCCGCCTGACCGGCCGCTCGTCGGGCGACGGCCGCCCGCCCAAGCGCCCGGACCTGCTGCCGTACGAGGGGCGGGCGTAGCGTCCTGCTGCCGCACGAGAGGCAGGCGTAGCGTCCTGCCGCGGGAAACACGGGCGAGTGACGCGGGTCTCGTAGCTTCCGCCGAACACCCCCGTGGCGCTGGCCTGCACGAACCGCCAGTAGACTCTGGACACGTGACTTCTGCGCCCGCCAAGCCCCGCATCCCGAACGTCCTCGCCGGACGCTACGCCTCCGCCCAGCTCGCCACGCTCTGGTCCCCCGAGCAGAAGGTGAAACTGGAGCGGCAGCTCTGGCTCGCCGTGCTGCGGGCCCAGAAGGACCTCGGCATCGAGGTGCCGCAGGAGGCGATCGCCGACTACGAGCGTGTCCTCGACACCGTCGACCTGGCCTCGATCGCCGAGCGCGAGAAGGTCACCCGGCACGACGTGAAGGCACGGATCGAGGAGTTCAACGACCTCGCCGGGCACGAGCACGTGCACAAGGGCATGACCTCCCGCGACCTCACCGAGAACGTCGAGCAGTTGCAGATCCGGCTCTCGCTGGAGCTGATGCGCGACCGTACGGTGGCCGTGCTGGCGCGCCTCGGCAAGCTGGCCGGCGAGTACGCCGAGCTGGTCATGGCCGGCCGCTCGCACAACGTCGCCGCGCAGGCCACGACCCTGGGCAAGCGTTTCGCGACCGCCGCCGACGAGCTGCTCGTGGCTTACGGGCGCGTGGAGGAGCTGCTCGGCCGCTACCCGCTGCGCGGCATCAAGGGACCGGTCGGCACCGCGCAGGACATGCTGGACCTGCTGGGCGGCGACGCCGGCAAGCTCGCCGAGCTGGAGACCCGGATCGCCCGGCACCTCGGTTTCTCGCAGGCCTTCACCTCGGTCGGCCAGGTCTACCCGCGCTCGCTGGACTACGAGGTCGTCACCGCGCTGGTGCAACTGGCGGCGGGGCCGTCCTCGCTGGCCAGGACGGTGCGGCTGATGGCCGGGCACGAGCTGGTCACCGAGGGCTTCAAGCCGGGCCAGGTCGGTTCCTCGGCGATGCCGCACAAGATGAACACCCGCTCCTGCGAACGCGTCAACGGTCTGATGGTCGTGCTGCGCGGCTACGCCTCGATGACGGGCGAGCTGGCGGGCGACCAGTGGAACGAGGGCGACGTGTCCTGCTCGGTGGTGCGCCGGGTCGCGCTGCCGGACGCCTTCTTCGCGCTGGACGGCCTGCTGGAGACCTTCCTGACCGTCCTCGACGAGTTCGGCGCCTTCCCGGCCGTGGTCGCCCGTGAGCTGGACCGCTACCTGCCGTTCCTGGCCACCACCAAGGTGCTCATGGGCGCGGTGCGGGCCGGTGTCGGCCGCGAGGTCGCGCACGAGGCGATCAAGGAGAACGCCGTGGCCACCGCGCTCGCGATGCGCGAGCAGGGCGCCGAGCGCAACGACCTGCTGGACAAGCTCGCCGCGGACGAGCGGCTGCCGCTCGACCGCGAGCAACTGGCCGCGCTGATGGCCGACAAGCTGTCCTTCACCGGCGCCGCCGCCGACCAGGTCGCCCTGGTCGCCGGCCGGATCGAGGACATCGTCGAGCGGCACCCGGAGGCCGCCGGATACACCCCCGGAGCGATCCTCTGACCGCGCCCCGCACCCCCCGCGTCCCCCGCTTCACCCAGGCGGACCTGGAGGCCGCCCGCGACCGTCTCGTCCCTGATCTGGTCGCGGACGGTCTGCGGGTGCTCTTATGCGGCTTCAACCCGGGTCTGATGACGGCGGCGACCGGCCACCACTTCGCCCGGCCCGGCAACCGGTTCTGGCCGGTGCTGCACCTGTCCGGGTTCACGCCCCGGCTGCTGAAGCCGGCCGAGCAGCCGGAGCTGCTGTCGCACGGGCTCGGCATCACCAACATGGTGGCGCGGGCGACCGCCCGGGCGGACGAGCTGACCGCCGAGGAGTACGCCGAGGGCGGACGGCTGCTGACCGAGAAGGTGACGCGGCTGCGGCCGAGGTGGCTGGCCGTCGTCGGAGTGACCGCTTACCGCGCCGCCTTCGGTGACCGCACGGCCCGGGTGGGTCCGCAGGAACGGACGATCGGCGGCACCCGGGTGTGGGTGCTGCCCAACCCCAGCGGGCTCAACGCGCACTGGACGGCGGCCACGATGGCGGAGGAGTTCGCCCGGCTGCGGGAGGCGGCGGACACGGCCGGTCACGGCGGGTCGGCCTCCGTCACTATCCCGAGTAGCTGACAGGGCAGCTCCTTGTCCCAACGGGACACCCCGAGGGCGACCCAGCGGTCCGCCCCCGGGGCCCGCCACAGCTTGACGTCGGGGACGTGACCGCTGAGCCCGGCCCATGGCTCGGCGATGTCCTCGCCCGCCACCGTCCGGTCGAACACGCTGTACAGGCTGAGGTGATGCGGCTGTCCCCAGCGCTCGCCGAGCCGCTCGGCGAGGCCGTCCCGGTCGGCCTCGTACTGCGCCTCCGTCTCGTCCCGCTCGCTGCCGTCGCCGTCGCCGCCGTCCGCTCCGCCGAGGAGGTCCCCGCCCGTCCGTAAGGCGGCTATGTGATAGCCGGGCCCGCTCTCGCCGTGCTCCGTCCGGCCGCGCGCGGCCGGGAACTCCCGGGCGCACAGCAGGTCGATGAGGTCCAGACACGTCGCGATGTCCATGCCGTCCAGTAAAGCGGGCACCACTGACAATTGGCGGCCCGTCAGGCGGCCCCGCCGACCGTCAGGCGTCCCGGCGCCGCTGGCTCCACCCGCCCGCCACCAGGGCGGTCGCCGTCCACAGCGCGGTCACCGCGAGTCCCCTCCACGGACCGAGGGTGCCGTTCCAGGTGCTGTGCAGGCGGCCCCGGCCGAGGATCAGCAGGTGGTCGGCGAACGCGGCGGTCTCGCCCATCAGACGGCTGGAGACAAGGACCGTGCGGCCCTCCGCGGCCAGCCGGCGCAGCAGCGTCCGGATCCAGACGATGCCTTCCGGGTCGAGGCCGTTGGCGGGTTCGTCGAGCAGGACGACCTCGGGCTCCCCGAGCAGGGCGGCGGCGATGCCCAGCCGCTGGCGCATGCCGAGGGAGTACGTCCGTACCCGGCGCCGCGCCACCGGGGCCGGTCCGGTCTCCTCCAGGACGGTGTCGACACGACACGGCCGGCCGGGATGCGGTTACTGACGGCGAGGGCCCGCAGATGGTCGCGGGCGGTGCGGGAACCGTGCGCGGCGCGGGCGTCGAGCAGGGTTCCCACCCGGTGCAGGGGATCGCGCAGCCGGGCGCAGGCCTCGCCGCCGATCGTGGCGGTACCGGCGGTGGACCGGTCGAGGCCGTTCGGTCGCCGGCGGCACGCTCGCGCTGGAGGGCCGCAACCCGCTGCCCCGGCCGATGTCCGGCTCCGGGCGGGGCAGCGGTCTGCGCGGGACACGGGAACGGGACGCGCTGCTCGGCGGCACCGCCCGGAGCGGTCCGGACGAGGGCCACCGGCAGGTGCGCGCGGAGCTGCCCCTCGGCTGATCTACGCTGGCCGGATGCCGGTCACCGTTCTCCTCGTCGACGACGAACCCCTGGTCCGCGCGGGTCTGCGGGCCGTGCTGACGGCGCAGCCCGACATCGAGGTGGTGGGCGAGGCGGCCGACGGCGCGGCGGTCGTCCCGCTGGTCCGGCGACTGCGGCCGGACGTGGTCGCCATGGATGTGCGGATGCCTCTGCTGGACGGGATCGAGGCCACGCGCGCGGTGCTGCGCACGGTGGCCGAGCCGCCGAGGATTCTCGTGGTGACCACGTTCGAGGACGACGAGTACGTGTACGAGGCGTTACGCGCGGGCGCCGACGGGTTCCTGCTGAAGCGGGCCCGGCCGGCCGAGATCGTGCACGCGGTACGGCTCGTGGCGAAGGGCGGGTCGCTGCTGTTCCCGGCCTCCGTACGGCGCCTCGCCACCCGGTACGGCGACGGCCGCCGTCCGGCACGGGCCGCGCTGGAGCGGGCCCGGCTGACCGAGCGGGAGGCGGAGGTGCGGCGGCTGATGGCGCGGGGGCTGTCGAACGCGGAGATCGCCGCCCGGCTGTTCCTGGGCACCGAGACGGTGAAGTCCCACGTGAGTGCCGTCCTGGCCAAGCTGGGGGCGCGCGACCGCACCCAGGCTGTGATCGCGGCCTACGAGTCGGGCTTCGTGGAGCCGGGGTGAGCGAGTGGCGCCTGCCGCGGGCGGAAGCGGGCACTCGCCGGGGCGGACCGGGCCGAGTACGATCCGGCCAACACGGCCGCGAGCTGGGAGGACGGACGGTGGGGCAGTTGACCGGCGGCGATCCCTCGCTGCTGCGGAGGATCAATTCCGCGGTGGTGCTGCACGCGCTGCGCGCGACGGACTGCGCGACGCTCACCGAGATCACCCGCGTCACCGGGCTGTCCCGGCCGACCGTCGAGGGTGTCGTGGAGGGGCTCATCGAGGGTGGTCTCGTCGTCGAGGCGGCGGCCGACGAGGGTGGGCGCGCGCCGGCAGGGCCGGCCCGCCCGCCGGTTCCGGTTCCGGGCCGAGGCGGGGCATCTGCTGGGCCTGGAGATCGGGCCGCACCGGGTCGCCGCGGTGCTGTCCGCGCTGGACGGCCGGGTGCTGGGCGCGCAGGCCAAGGACGTCGACGAAACGGCCCCGGCGGACGAGCGGCTGGACCGGCTGCGCGGGGCGGTCGCGGAACTGCTGCGCCGGGCCGGCGTCGCGCGCGGTTCGCTGCGGGCGGTGGGCGTGGGCACGCCGGGCATCGTGGACGCGGACGGCACGGTACGGCTGAGCACGGCCCTGCCGCAGTGGACCGGCCTGAAGCTCGGCGAGCGGCTGAGCCGGTCCTTCAAGTGCCCGGGTGCTGGTGGAGAACGACGCCAACGCGGCGGCCGTCGCCGAGCACTGGAAGGGCGCGGCGAGCGAGTCGGACGACGTGGTGTTCGTGCTGGCCGGGCTGAGCCCGGGGGCGGGTGCGCTGATCGGCGGGCGGCTGCACCGGGGGTACGGCGGGGCGGCCGGGGAGATCGGGGCACTGCATCTGCTGGGCCGGGAGGCGACGCCGGAGACGCTGCTGTCCACCACCGACGAACCGCTGCACCCGTTGGACGAGCAGGCCGTCGCCGAGGTGTTCGCGCTGGCCCGCGAGGGCGACCAGCGGGCGCGGGCGGCCGTCGAACGGTTCATCCAGCGGCTCGTGCACGACGTCGCCGCGCTGGTGCTGGCGCTCGATCCCGAACTCGTCGTGATCGGCGGCTGGGCGGCCGGCCTGGACGGTGTCCTTGAGCCGCTCCGCCGCGAACTGGCCCGCTACTGCCTGCGTCCGCCGCAGGTGGCCCTGTCGCTCCTGGGCGAGGCGGCCGTCGCCACCGGGGCACTGCGCCTGGCCATGGACCACGTCGAGGAGCAACTGTTCGCGGTGGACGCCACGGTAACGGCCCGCCGCTGAGCGGCGCGGGGGCGCGGGCGCGGGGCGCGGCGCGGGCTGCGGGGGTCCTCGGGCCGCCGTGGCGCCGGGCGCGGTAGTCGGGCCGCCGGGATCCTCGGGCCGCCGGGACGGTGAGTGCTCGGACCGCCGGGGCCGCCGGGCCGCTGGGGCCGCCGGCGTGCTCGGCCGCACGGGCGCTGCGGGGCGAGCGTGCCGGTTGGGGGCGCCCGGCGGGGGCGCTGTCCGCTGGCTACGCGCAGCCCCGCGGGGACGCTGCCCCGGGCTGCGTACCTTCGAGCGCCCGGGGCGGATGGTGTGTCAGGACGCCTGGCGTTCCGGGTCGTGGTGTATCTCCACGCCCGTCGACTCGCCGAAGGTCAGCCGGCAGGTGTCGGCGCGGTAGGTCGCGACCGACAGGGCCGCCGTACGGCCCTGGGCGAAGAAGCGGGTGGTGACGACCAGGACGGGCGAGCCGGGGAGCCGGTCGAGTTCCCGGGCGTCCTCCGCCCGCGCGGAGCCCAGCTCGACGGCGCGGTCCTCCCCCTCCAGCGGCAGGTGCTGCAACTCGCGCAGCACCGCACGCGCGCGTGCCGTGCCGGACGGGGCGTCGATCGCGGTCAGGTCGGGCAGGGAGGCCGCCGGGATGTAGAGCAGCTCGGTGCCGACCTGCTGGCCGTGGGACATGCGGGAGCGGCGCACGATGTGGACGGTCTCGTCCGGGCCTGTCTCCAGGGCCGCGGCGACGGCGGCGGGCGGCGGCGCCTGGACGCTGTCCAGGGGCTGCCAGTCGTCCGCGGCGGCGCCGGGCCAGGTGTGCTGTTCGGTACCGACGGCCACGCCGACGCGCGGGGGCGCGACGGTCGTGCCCACCCCGCGGCGGCGTTGCAGCCGGCCCTCCAGCTCCAACTGCTCCAACGCCTGGCGGAGCGTCGCGCGCGCCACGCCGAAGCGGGCCGCGAGGTCACGCTCGTTGGGCAGGATCTCGCCGACCGAGAACTCCGAGTCCAGTGCCTCGGTGAGCACGGTCTTGAGATGCCAGTACTTCGGTTCCGGCACCGATTCGAGCTGAGTGGTCCCCACCCTGTCCTCCGCAAGAGCCGTGGTCCGGCGGCTTTTAGCGCCCTTGTTTATTAAAGGTTGTTGCACTTCTCTGCGACCATAGGGCTGCCGCCACCCTTGGTCAAGACCAATCCTCGGTCCGGTGGGCAACCCGTGACGGACCCGCCGCGGAGCGTTCACGAGCCGTTCGCGCGCGGCGGTGTGTGTGACATCGCGGCAAAACCCCTGTCGTACAGCGGAGTCACCACGGCACGGCAGAGCCCCCGCCGTGCCTTGGGTTCTACTGATCGTCGCAACACCCGAGGCACGGGAACGCGATGACCAACGGCGGTGCCTGGCGAGGGCGACCACGGATCGAAGCGCGACAGAAGTACTTCGACCTCGTTTGCCAGGGCGTGAGCAACGAGGAAGCTTGTCGCATTGTCGGCATTAACCCCAGAACCGGGCGTGAGTGGCGTAACGGACGCAGTGAGCGTTCGAGGGGCACCTCACGGCCGGGTAAGAGGACCAGGCCGGCGGTCCAGCCCCTCACGGGCGAGACGCGCATGTTCGTCCCGCACCCTCTCAACGGGGAGAGGGTGCGGCGGCCCGCGGTCTCTGGCCGCTACCTGTCCGAGGACGAGCGGAGCCGCATCGCCGACCTGCGCAGGGAGAAGCTCTCGATCCGGAAGATCGCCGCTGAACTGGGCCGCAGCCCTTCGACCATCAGCCGTGAGATCCGGCGCAACTGCAACCCCGACGTCAGCCCGCGCCACCCCGCCTACTACCGCCCCTTCGCCGCTCACAAGCGGGCTGAGACACGCCGCCGACGCCCCAAGCCGCGTCGGATCCACGGCACCCCGGAGCTGCGGGACTTCATCCAGAAACACCTGGACAAACGGTGGAGCCCCGAGCAGATCGCACACGTGCTACGGCGCCAGTTCCCAGGCCGGCCCGACATGCATGTCTCCCACGAGACGATCTACCGAGCTTTATACGCACAGGCCAGAGACGGTGTGTGGCGTGAGATCTCCCGGCGCCTGCGCACTGGCCGCTGCATGCGCAAGCGGCGCAGGCAGCCCGATCAGCGGCAGCCGCGATTCCTTCACCCGATGACCATGATCAGCCAGCGGCCCGCCGAAGCCGATGATCGCACCGTCCCGGGTCACTGGGAAGGCGACCTGATCATCGGTGCGAAGGGCCGCTCAGCGATCGGCACGCTCGTGGAGCGCAGCACCCGCTACACCTTGCTCGTCCACCTCCCGGACGGCTACATGCCCGGCCGCATGCGCGACGCCCTGCTGGATACCGTCAAGGCACTCCCAGCCAGCCTCAAACGCTCGCTGACCTGGGACCAAGGAGCCGAGATGGCCCACCACTACGCCTTCTCAGAAGCATCCGGAGTGCCCGTGTACTTCTGCGAGCCGCGAAGCCCGTGGCAGCGCGGCTCCAACGAGAACACCAACGGACTGCTCAGACAGTACTTCCCGAAAGGCACCGACCTTTCCAGGCACACCCGTGAGGACCTGGAGGCCGTGGCCACCGAACTCAACAACCGGCCCAGGAAGGCGCTCGACTGGGAGACCCCAGCCGAGCGCCTGAACGAGGCACTGAACACCGATCACAACCACTCACGTGTTGCGTCGATTTGTTGAATCCGCCTGCGACGGGGGCTCGTGGAGGGGCCGGTTCAGCGGGCGGCGAGGGAGCGCAGCTTGTCCGGGTTGCGGACGACGTACACGGCCGTGACCCGGTCGTCGGCTATGTCCAGTTGGAACAGGCTGTCGGGCCGGTCGTCGCTGATGATGAGCACGGCGGGGCCTCCGTTGGTCTCCACCAGCCGGAAGGCGAGTCCCGGCGGGCCGGACCGCGAGACGCCGACGAGGAAGCGGCCGACCTTGTCGGCGGTGTGCAGGATCCGCAGCGGCGCCTTGGCCTTTCCGCCGCTGTCGCCGACCAACTGGACGTCCGGGGCGAGCAGGGACATCAGCCCCTCCAGGTCGCCCTCGACCGCGGCGGCGATGAAGCGTTCGGTCAGGTCCCGGCGCCGGGCGGGGTCGACGTCGTAGCGCGGGCGCCGTTCCGCGACGTGCCGGCGGGCGCGCCCGGCGAGCTGCCGTACCGCCGCCTCGCCGCGGTCGAGCAGCGTGGCGATCTCGGCGTACGGATAGCCGAACGCCTCCCGGAGCACGAAGACCGCCCGCTCCAGCGGTGAGAGCGATTCCAGGACGACGAGGACGGCCAGGGACACGGTGTCGGCGAGCACTGCACGGTCGGCGGAGTCAGGTGCGGTGTCGCCGAATTCGGTGAGGTACGGCTCCGGCAGCCACGGCCCGACGTACGCCTCGCCGCGCGACTGCACCTGCCGCAGCCGGTCGATGGCCAGGCGGGTGGTGATGCGCACCAGGTAGGCACGCGGTTCGCGGACGTCCGTGCGGTCGGCCCGGTACCAGCGCAGCCAGGCGTCCTGGACCACGTCCTCGGCGTCGGCGACGCGACCGAGCATGCGGTAGGCGACGCCCATGAGGAAGGGCCGGTGTTCTTCGAAGACGTCGGTGGCGAGGTCTGCGGTCACGGCCCCATCTCATCCGACACATCTGCCGGTGTCCACCCGGAATGATCTGCTCCGGGAGTGGGGCGGGTGCGGGCGGGCTCCCGGGTGCCGGGCGGGAGGGACACCAGGGGCTACCCGCCGGTAGTAATTGCTGACAAGCTGTCTACGGATCCGTCAGCAGCCCAGACGAGGAGCACCCCCATGTCCGCCACCGTCTCCTTCCCGGTCCCCACGCCGCACGGCCCGCGGGACGTGACCGTGTCCTACGCGCGCGTGGGCCGCGGCGAGCCGCTGGTCCTGCTGCACGGCATCGGCCACCACCGGCAGGCCTGGGACCCGGTCGTGGACATCCTCGCCACCGAGCGCGACGTGATCGCCGTCGACCTGCCGGGCTTCGGCGCGTCCCCGGCCCTGCCCGACGGGCTGGCCTACGACCTGCCCACCACCCACACCGTGCTCGGCTCCCTGTTCGAGGCGCTGGAGCTGGACCGGCCCCACGTCGCCGGCAACTCGCTGGGCGGCCTGCTCGCGCTGGAGCTGGGCCGGGAGAAGCTCGTACGCTCCGTCACCGCCCTGTCGCCGGCCGGGTTCTGGACGGAGGCCGAGCGGCGGTACGCGTTCACGGTGCTGCTCACGATGCGCGGCATCGCCCAGCGGCTCCCGCTGCCCCTGGTGGAGCGGCTGGCGCGTACGGCGGCCGGCCGGACGGCACTGACCAGCACCATCTACGCCCGCCCCGGCCGCCGTTCCCCGGAGGCGGTGGTCGCCGAGACGCTCGCGCTCGTGGGGGCCGCCGGCTTCGAGGCGACCCTGCGGGCGGGCTCCACCGTCCGGTTCGCCGACGCTCTGCCGGGCCTGCCGGTCACGGTGGCCTGGGGGACCCGGGACCGTATTCTCGTGCGCCGCCAGGGCGTCCGGGCCAAGCAGCTCATCCCGCACGCCCGGCTGGTCCGGCTGCCCGGCTGCGGGCACTGCCCGATGAACGACGACCCGGCGCTGATCGCCCGGGTCATCCTGGACGGCAGCCGCTGAGCCACCGGACCGGACGAGCGACGGCCGGCCGGCGCGGGCCGTTGTTCACCCGGCGTTCGCGCGCGCGCCGCGGCGCCCCAGTAGGTGTGGCTCTGCACACCGGCCGGATCCCGTCCCTGGAGGCGCAGCCATGTCCCACCGCCCGCTCCCCGGCCGCCGCAGTGTTCTGCGCGGCTCGCTCGTCACGTCGGCGGCCCTGACCCTGCCCGTCGGCCTCGGCGTGGCACCGGCGTTCGCCCGCTCCGGACGCCCCGGGGCGGGCTGGGGCGTGCAGACGGGTGACGTGACCGCCGACTCCGGTCTGGTATGGGTGCGTTCGGACCGGCCGGCCCGGATGGTCGTGGAGACCTCGGCCACCGAGTCGTTCCGCGACCCGCGCAGATGGCACGGTCCGCTGCTGGACGCCGGCACGGACTTCACCGGCACCACCCGGCTGCACGGCCTGCCGTCCGGCGAGCAGATCCACTACCGGGTGCTGCTCGCCGACCCCGACGACCCGCGCCGCACCGGCGAACCCGTGACCGGCACGTTCCGCACGGTCTCCCGGCGCCGCCGGGACGGCGTGCGCTTCCTGTGGTCGGGCGACCTGGCAGGCCAGGGCTGGGGCATCAACCCCGACCGCGGCGGCTACCGCATCTACGACGCGATGGCGAAGCTGGACCCCGACTTCTTCCTGTGCAGCGGCGACGCCATCTACGCCGACGGGCCGATCGCCGCCACCCAGGCCCTGCCCGACGGCAGCACCTGGCGGAACGTCACCACCGAGGAGAAGTCGAAGGTCGCCGAGACCCTCGACGAGTACCGGGGCAACTTCCGCTACAACCTGCTCGACGCCAGCCTCCGCCGTTTCAACGCCCAGGTACCCTCGATCGTCCAGTGGGACGACCACGAGGTCCGCAACAACTGGTACCCGGGCGAGATGATCGCCTCCTCCGACACCCGGTACACCGAGAAGAGCATCGACGTCCTCGCGGCGCGGGCCCGGCGGGCGTTCAGCGAGTACGCCCCGGTCTCCACGCTGCGTCCGGGTGCCCGTGAGGGCCGCGTCCACCGGGTACTGCGTCAGGGCCCGCTGCTGGACGTGTTCGTACTCGACATGCGCACCTACCGCAACGCCAACTCGCCCGACGACCAGACCGTCGACCCGCAGGGCATCCTGGGCCGCGAGCAACTGGAGTGGCTCAAGCGGGAACTCGCCCGGTCGCGCGCGGTGTGGAAGGTGATCGCCGCCGACATGCCGATCGGGCTGGTGGTGCCCGACACGACGGAGAACCGTCCCGATTTCGAGGCGGTGGCCCAGGGCGACCCGGGCGCCCCCCTCGGCCGGGAACTCCAGATCGCCGAGCTGCTGCGGTTCGTGAAGCACCGGCGGATCACCGGCACGGTGTGGCTGACGGCTGACGTGCACCACACCTCCGCCCAGCACTACCAGCCGTCGCGGGCCGCGTTCACCGATTTCGAGCCGTTCTGGGAGTTCGTCTCCGGACCGCTGAACGCCGGCGCGTTCCCGGCGAGCGCGCTGGACGGCACCTTCGGCCCGGAGCGGGTCTTCGTGAAGGCACCGACGGCGTCGAACGTCTCACCCGCGGGCGGCTACCAGTTCTTCGGCGAGGTCGACATCGACGGGGGCAGCGGCGAGCTGACGGTGCGGCTGCGCGAGCAGGACGGCGCGGTGCTGTTCACCCGCACGTTGCGGCCGGGCCGGGTCGGCCAGTAGCGGCGCACGGGCAGGCCGCACGAACGACGGGCCGGTCGGCGGTGGCCGGCCGACTGTAGAAACGGCAGCAAATAGGACGGAGCATGCTTTACCCATCGGTCACAATCAGTTCGTGATCACGCAACACCGTTCCTTCACAGTGGCTGCATGACTCCAGACATGCCTGACGTGACCCGGGCGAAGCACGGACGGCCCGTGCACCACTGGCGGCGGGACGTCGTCGAACTCGCCGCGCTCTTCACCGCCGTCGCCGTCGCGGACGCCACGGCGAACCTGATCGGACACGGACCGGACGGACCGGCCCTGCTGGTCTTGTCGGCCGTCGTGCTGGCCGCGACGGCGGGCTTCCACGTGTGGTGGTCACGCCGCCACGGACACGCGCCGCCCGTCAGTGATACCGGCGCCCGGCCGGCCGCCGCCGCGCGGCCGGCCGGGCACTCGACACAGCCCGGCACCACGGCCGACGAGGTCGCCGCCCCCGGCACGCTGTGGCGGATGCGTACGACGGTGCAGGACGAGCCCGGTTCGCTGGCCGTGCTGTGCACGGCGCTGGCCGAACGGCGGGTGGACATCCTGAGCCTCCAGACGCACCCGCTGGCCGACGGCACCGTGGACGAGTTCCTCCTGCGGTCCCCGGGCACGCTGGCCGCGGCGGAGATCACCCGGGCGGTCGCGCTGGCCGGGGGCAGGGCCACCTGGATCGAGCGGGCCGACGCCCACGACCTGGTCGACGCGCCCACCCGGGTGCTCGGACTGGCCGCCCGCACCGCCCTGGACGCCGCCGAACTGCCGTTGGCGCTACGCCAGTTGCTGGGCCGCTGCACGATCCGGTCACTGCCCGGCACGCCGGTCGGCGGGGGCCGCGGCCCGGAACCGGTGCCGGTCGGGGGCGTCCTGGAAGACACCGTGATGCGGCTGCGGGCACCGGAGGGCGGTGTGCTCACCGTGGAACGGCCGTATCTGCCGTTCACCCCGACCGAGTTCGCGCGGGCACGGGCGCTGGTGGAGCTGGACAGCCGGCTCGGGCCGCGGATCCCGCGCGGTCAGGACGTGCTGACCCTGCCGGAGGGCAACGACATCACCGTGCGCCGGGTCGACACCGGTGACCTGGCCGCGGCCCGGGCGATGCACGAGCGGTGCTCGCCCCGCACCCTCGGCATGCGCTACCACGGCCCGGTCGGGGACGCGAACCGCTATCTGACCCACCTGCTCAGCCCCCGCTTCGGCCGTACGCTGGCCGCGCAGACCGCGTCCGGCCGGATCGTCGGCCTCGGGCACCTGCTGTGGGACGGCGACGAGACCGAGGTCGCGCTGCTGATCGAGGACGACTGGCAGCAGCGGGGCATCGGCGGGGAGCTGCTCGGCCGGCTGGTCGCGCTGGCGGTGGAGGCCGGCTGCGAGAGCGTGTACGCCGTGACGCAGGCCTCCAACACCGGCATGGTCGCCGCCATGCGCGGCCTCGGCCTGCCCCTCGACTACCAGATCGAGGAAGGCACCCTGGTCATCACGGCCCGCCTGGACACCACGGCACTGACCACGACCCCCCGAACCCACCCACCGCACCTCGGCTGAGAGCGGGGCGGACGGCAGGGCCGCCCCGCCCCGACGGGAGCCACCACCCCCGGCCGGAGTCGCCGTGACCGCGTTCGTCGTGGCCAGTCATCGCGGCGGTGACCGGGGATCCCCAAGTACGGGCGGGGGCCGATACGCCAGGCGCGGGCCGTTCCACCACGCGCGGGTCCGAGGGCGAGCGGCCCCCGCGCCACGCGTCTCCCGGGGGCGCCCCGCCGGACCGTGTCGGTGTACGGGGGCCGTGGGCCGCCGGTGCCGTCAGCGCACCGCCTCCGGTACCGCCTCCCGCAACACCCCCGGCACCGTGTCGTGTACCGGCTTCCGCGTCGTCTCCCGCGAGGGGCCCGGTCCGCCGACGGGGCCGCCCAGGGCCTGGTTCAGGTCGGCCCACAGATCGTCCACGTCCTCCAGGCCCACCGACAGCCGCAGCAGCCGGTCGCTCACCCCCGCCCCGCGCCGGTCGTCGGCGTCGACGATGCGGTGGCTGATGGACGCGGGATGCTGGATCAGCGTGTCGACGCTGCCGAGACTCACCGCGGGGGTGACGAGCCGGACCCGGGAGATCACCTCGTGCGGGTCGCCGTACACCTCGAAGGCGATCATCGCGCCGCCGAGCCGCGGATAGTGGACGCGGGCCACGCGGGGATCGGCGGCGAGCCGGCGGACCAGCTCGGCGGCGTTCGCGGAGGCGGCCCGGACCCGCACCGGAAGGGTGGACAGCCCCCGCAGCAGCAGATATCCGGCCAGCGGATGGAGGACTCCCCCGGTGGCGAACCGTATCTGCCGCAGCCGGCCCGCGAACTCCTCGTCACAGGCGACGACCCCGGCGAGCACGTCGCCATGGCCGCCGAGGTACTTGGTGGCGCTGTGCAGCACCAGCCGCGCGCCCTGCTCGGCCGGGCGCTGCAGCACGGGCGTGGCGAAGGTGTTGTCGACGAGCAGCGGCACCGGGCCGCAGGCGTCCGCGACGGCCCGCAGGTCGAGTTCGGCGAGGGTCGGGTTGGCCGGGGACTCGACCAGCACCAGGCCGGTGTCCGGGCGCAGCGCGTCGCCGATGCCGGCCGGGTCGGTCCAGGTGACCTCCGTACCGAGCAGTCCGGCGGTCAGCAGGTGGTCGCTACAGCCGTACAGGGGCCGTACCGCGACCACGTGCCGCAGGCCCGTGCCGGGGAGGGCGAGGAGGACGGCGCTGAGCGCGGCCATGCCGCTGGCGAAGGCGACCGCGGACTCGGTGCCCTCCAGGCGGGCGAGGGCGGTCTCGAAGCGGGCGACGGTCGGGTTGCCGAGGCGGCCGTAGACCGGCGGTCCGACCGGATCGGCGCCGTCGGTGGCGAAGGCGTCGATCCGGGCGGCCTCGGCGCGGCTGTCGTACGAGGGGTAGGTGGTCGACAGGTCGATCGGCGGGGCGTGCAGGCCCTGGCGGGCGAGATCGTCGCGGCCGGCGTGCACGGCCTCCGTGGCCAGGGCTCTCGATGCGGCGCGTACGTCGTCGTAGGCGCCGGTGCTCGCTGTGTCCATGGCCGGAAGGGTGAACAGTGAACGGTTCATCGGGCGCAGTCACCGTGTTACGTTCGGCCCATGGCCGATTCAGTCGTACTGGATCCGGTGGACCTGCATCTGCTGCGGCTGTTGCAGAACGACGCCCGGACCACCTATCGCGACCTCGCCGCGCAGGTGGGCGTGGCGCCGTCGACCTGCCTGGACCGGGTGACCCGGCTGCGCCGCTCGGGCGTGATCCTGGGGCATCGGCTGCGACTCGATCCGGCCAAGCTCGGGCGCGGGCTCCAGGCCCTGCTGTCGGTGCAGGTGCGTCCGCACCGGCGGGAACTGGTGGGGCCGTTCGTGGAACGCGTACGGGCGCTGCCCGAGGCCCGGTCGGTGTTCCATCTGACCGGGCCGGACGACTATCTGGTGCATGTGGCCGTCGCGGACATGGCCGACCTCCAGCGGCTGGTGCTGGACGAGTTCACGGCGCGGCGCGAGGTGGCGCGGGTGGAGACCCGGCTCATCTTCCAGCAGTGGGAGTGCGGGCCACTGCTGCCTCCCGGCCACGCCCAGAGCTGAATCCCCCGTACGTGGTGACGTGGGGATCATCCTCGTACGAGGATGGACCGCATGTCTGAGACCAAGAGCCTGCTGCCCCGTCAGGTCGCCGACGCGTACGTGGACGACCTCATCGCCCTCGACCCGGTCACCGGTACGTATCTCGGCGTGCCCGAGAGTTCGCGGCGGCTGCCCGACTACTCACCCGCCGGTCAGCAAGCCCTGGCGGCGCTGATCCGCACCACGCTCGCCCGGCTGGACGAGGCGGAGCGGCAGCCCGGCGCGGACAGTGACGCGGAGCGGCGCTGCGGGCGGCTGCTGCGGGAGCGGCTGACCGCCGAACTCGCCGTGCTGGAGGCGGACGAGCAACTGCGCGCGGTAGGCAACATGGGCACGGCCGGCCACTCGGTGCGGGACGTGTTCACCGTCATGCCGGTGACGACGGACGAGGACTGGTCGGCGATCGCCGAACGGCTGCGTGCCGTGCCGGAAGCACTCGCGGGCTACCGCGCGTCGCTGGAACTGGGTCTGGAGCGCCGGCTCTTCGGGGCGCCCCGGCCGACCGCGACCTACATCCAGCAGTTGACCGAGTGGGTGGACACCGACGGCTCGGGCCGCGGCTGGTACGAGGACTTCGCCGCCGCCGGTCCCGAGGCGCTGCGCGCGGAACTGGACGAGGCGGCGCGGGCGGCGACCGGCGCCCTGCGGGAGCTGCGGGACTGGATGCGGGACGTGTACGCGCCGGCGGTCGCGGACGCCCCGAACGTGGTCGGCCGGGAGCGGTACGCGCGCTGGGCCCGCTACTACAACGGCACCGACCTGGACCTGGACGAGGCGTACGCGTACGGCTGGGCCGAGTTCCACCGGCTCCTCGCCGAGATGCGGAAGGAAGCCGAGAAGATCCTGCCCGGCGCCGAGACGCCGTGGGTGGCCCTCGCCCACCTCGACGAGCACGGCCGGCACATCGACGGCGTCGAGGAGGTCCGTGCCTGGCTACAGGGCCTGATGGACAAGGCCATCGAGGACCTGGACGGCACGCACTTCGACCTCGCCGAGCGGGTGCGGAAGGTGGAGTCGCGCATCGCCCCGCCCGGCGGCGCGGCGGCTCCCTACTACACGGGACCGTCGGAGGACTTCTCCCGGCCCGGCCGCACCTGGCTGCCCACGATGGGCCAGACCCGGTTCCCGGTCTACGACCTGGTCTCGACCTGGTACCACGAGGGCGTGCCGGGGCACCATCTCCAGCTCGCGCAGTGGGCGCACGTCGCGGAGAACCTCTCCCGCTACCAGGCGACCGTCGGCGGGGTCAGCGCCAACCTCGAGGGCTGGGCGCTGTACGCGGAACGGCTGATGGACGAACTGGGCTACCTCACGGACCCGGAGGAGCGGCTCGGATACCTGGACGCGCAGATGATGCGGGCGATCCGGGTGATCATGGACATCGGCATGCACCTGGAGCTGGAGATCCCCGCGGACTCGCCCTTCCACCCCGGTGAGCGGTGGACGCCGGAGCTCGCGCAGGAGTTCTTCGGCGCGCACAGCAGCCGGCCGGCGGACTTCATCGAGAGCGAGCTGACCCGGTACCTGACGATCCCGGGCCAGGCGATCGGCTACAAGCTGGGCGAGCGGGCGTGGCTGCTGGGCCGGGAGAAGGCGCGCGAGCGGCACGGCGACGCGTTCGACCCGAAGGCGTGGCACATGGCGGCGCTGTCACAGGGTTCGCTGGGCCTTGACGACCTGGTGGACGAGCTGTCCCGGCTCTGACGCCCGGGAGGGCCGAGAGCCGGGTCCGCGTCCGGCCCGCGTCCGGAACGCGAACCCGGCCCGGCCCAGCCCGGCCCAGCTCGGCTCACCTCCGCCCGGCTCGGCCGTACGGACGTCCTGCGGTGGCGCGGGCGGGTTGGACGCGGCTAGCTGATGCCGGGGGCCGATGCGGAAGGCGGGCCGGGCATGCGCGAGAAAGGGCCGGGGCAGCGGGCGCTGGAGACACCGCGGGCGGCGGCGCTGGCCGGAGTCGCCTTCGCGCTGCTTCTGGCGGCGGCGATCGTCCTGGTCCGGCTCAGCATCCCCGGTGGGGCCGACGCGGTCGCCGCGCCGGGGTTCACCGACCCCGGGCGGCGCGACGCGCTGCGCACGGCCCTGGCGCTGGTGCCGTTCGCCGGCATCTTCTTCCTGTGGTTCATCGGCGCGGTGCGCGCGCACGTCGGCGACGCCGAGGACAGGTTCCTCGCCACCGTCTTCCTCGGCAGTGGACTGGTCTTCACCGCCATGATGTTCGGCGCCGCCGCGGCGGCGGGGGCGGTGCTCGCGGTCGCCCACCCCTCCGGCACGGCGCCGGCGCCGGCCACCTGGGACTTCGGCCGCCACTTCGCGTACACGCTGATGACGGGGTACGCCATGCGGATGGCGGCCGTCTTCGTGTCCTCCCTGTCGGTGATCGGCCACCGCCTCGGCGTCCTGCCGCGCTGGCTCACGGTCCTGGGCGTCCTCACCGCGCTGGCGCTGCTCTCCCTGTCGTCGAACGTGCCCTGGGCGGAACTCGTCTTTCCCGCGTGGTCACTGCTGATCAGCGTGTACATCCTCGTGGCCGGCCGCCGTGACCGGCCCCGGCCCGCGGCGGCCCGGTGACCTCCGCCCCCGGGCGACACTCACTCGATCGGCGTGCCCGGCGCGCGGGTACCCCGGCCCCGCTCCCATGCTGGCTCGGGGGACGACCGCCGTCCGGAGCCGTCCGCGCGAGCCGCGTGGTGCGCACCGGACCTGGCCACCGGGAAGGGCGGAGCGTCGATGAGGCTCGTCGTCGATCTCAACAAGTGTCAGGGGTACGCGCAGTGCGCGTTCCTCGCGCCCGACGTCTTCGCCATGCACGGCGAGGAGTCGCTGATCTACAACCCGCGCGCGGACGAGGAGCAGCGGGAACGACTGGCGCGTGCCGTCGCCGCGTGCCCGGTGCAGGCGATCACGGCGGACGGCCTGGACGGCTCCGTGGGTGAGCCGGTGACCGGTTCCGCCGGGGAGGCCTCCGATGCCCGCTGACCATGTGGAACGGCTCAGGCGCGAGGGCCGGATCGTGATCGTGGGCGCCTCGCTGGCCGGCCTGCGGGCCGCCGAGACGCTGCGCGCCGAGGGCTTCGCCGGGGAGCTGACCCTGATCGGGGACGAGCCGTACGAGCCGTACGACCGGCCGCCGCTGTCCAAGTCGGTGCTGCTGGGCAAGGCGTCCCCGCTCCACACCGAGCTGCCGCACCGCTGGGAGGTCGACGCCAAGTGGCGCCTGGGCGTGGCGGCGGCCGGACTGGATCTGACGGCCGGGCGGGTCCGGCTGGCCGACGGCGACGAGGTGGAGTACGACCGGCTTCTCATCGCGACCGGCGTCCGCGCCCGGCCGTGGCCGAAGGAGGAGGAGGCCCGGCTGGACGGCGTCTGTCTGCTGCGTACGCGGGAGGACGCGGCCGACCTCTACCGGCGGCTGAGGGCGGGGCCGCGCCGGGTGTTCGTCATCGGTGCGGGGTTCGCCGGTTCGGAGGTCGCCTCGGCGTGCCGGGAGATGGGCATTGCCGTCACCGTGGCGGAGCGTGCGGGCGCGCCGCTGGTGGGCGCGCTCGGCGGGGTGATCGGTGCGGTCGCCGCCGGCCTCCAGACCGAGAACGGCGTCGATCTGCGCACTCATGTCACGGTGACCTCGCTGGAGGGTGACCCGGTCGGCAGGGTGCGGGCCGTCCACCTGTCGGACGAGAGTGTCGTCGAGGCGGACGTGGTCGTGGTCTCGCTGGGGTCGCTGCGGAACACGGAGTGGCTGGCCGGGTCGGGGCTCGGTGCCGGGCCGCGGGGCATCGCCTGTGACGCGGGGTGCCGTGCCTTCGACTTCCGGGGCATCGTCACGGACGACGTCTTCGTGGCGGGTGACGTGGCGCGGTCCCCGCACGCGCTGTTCGGCTACCAGTTCCTCTCGCTGGAGCACTGGGGCAACGCCGTCGCCCAGGCGGAGACGGCCGCGCACAACATGATCTGCCACGGCGCCGAGCGGCGCCCGCACCTGTGGATGCCCGCCTTCTGGTCCTCGATGTTCGGAGTGAACATCAAGTCGGTCGGGGTGCCGCCCATGGGCGAGCAGCTCATGATCACGCAGGGTTCGCTGGCCGAGCGCCGGTTCGTCGGGGTCTACGGCCACCAGGGCCGCATGATCGCCGCCGTGAGCTTCGACAACACCCGGTGGCTGGAGTTCTACCAGCGGCAGATCGAGCGGGGCGCGCCGTTCCCGGTGGAGTTCCCGACGATGGACCGGCGTCCCGAGGGCCTGCGGCCGGTGGCGGCCGACTTCCCCGACCCGTCCCTTCCGACCCACGGCCCCACGGTGACCCTCAGCGGCTACTCACCGGCCGACCAGCAGCTTGTCTTCCACCCCGCCCGGCACTGACCGCCACCGGCCCCGACGCTCCAAGGACCTGTCATGACGCAAGCCTCGCTGGTGCGCCAGATCACCGACTTCGCCAACCGCGCCGACCCGTATCCGCTGTACGAGGAGCTGCGCAGGACGCCGGTCCTGCACGAGGAGGAGGGCGGCCCCTACGTCATCAGCTCGTACTACGACATCGAGGGCCTGCTCCACGATCCCCGGATCAGCTCCGACGCCGCCAACCTCGCCGCGGCGGGGGAGGACGACATCTCGCAGGCGGAGAACACCGGGCTGCCGCCGTCCTTCCTGCGGCTCGACCCGCCCGAGCACGACCGGCTCCGGCGCATCGCCAACAGCGCCTTCGGGCCGCCGCACCGGCCGCGCCGGGTGGAGAACATGCGGGGTGAGATGGCGGGCATCGTCACCGAGCTGATCGACGGTCTCGCGGACACCCGGCAGATCGACCTGGTCGACCAGTTCGCCTACCCCTTCCCGGTGACGGTGATCTGCCGGCTGCTCGGCGTGCCCCGGGACGACGAGCCGCGGTTCCGCTCCTGGGTCGATCCACTGGTCGCCACCCTCGACCCCGAGACGCGCAAGACGGCGGACGCCGAGTTCGTGAAGGCGGCCCAGGAAGCGCGGATGCAGCTCGGCATGTACCTGGCCGGTCTGGTCGAGGAGCGCACCAAGGAACCACGGGACGATCTGCTGTCCGACCTGGTGCACAGCCAGGGCCCGGACGGCTCCATGACGATGATGGAGGTGCTCAGCACCGCGGTGCTGCTGCTGATCGCCGGCCACGAGACGACGGTCAACCTGATCACGAACGGCATGCTCACGCTGCTGCGCCACCCGGACGTCCTCCAGCGGCTGCGCACGGAGCCGGGCCTGTCGGTGAGGATCGTGGAGGAACTGCTGCGGTACGAGCCGCCGGTGCAGATCGTGCCGCAGCGCACCTGCATCGCCGACATCGAGGTGCGCGGGGTGACCATCCCCAAGGGCTCACGGCTCTGGCTGGTCCTGGCCGCGGGCAACCGTGACCCCGAGCGTTTCAAGGAACCCGGGCGCTTCGACCCGGACCGCGAGGACATCCAGCACCTCGGTTTCGGCAGCGGCATCCATAGCTGTTTCGGTGCCCCGCTGGCCCGGCTGGAGACCCAGATCGCCCTGACCGAGCTGGCCCGGCGGCTGGAGAATCCCCGCCTGGCCGAGGATCCGCCGCCCTACCGGCAGAACGCCGTGCTGCGCGGCCCCCGGCATCTGAACATCACCTTCGACGCCTGGCGTTGACCCTCGACGGCGGGCGTCAGCAGCCGCACTCGCCCGCCACGGGTGCCGTCAGCGGGTCGGGGTCGCGGCGGGCCGGCCCCTGCCGGGTCTCGTAGGCGAGGCCCTCACGCGCCCAGTACTCGAAACCGCCGAGCATCTCCTTGACCCGGTAGCCGAGTTCCGCGAGGGCGAGGGCGGCCCGGGTGGCGCCGTTGCAGCCGGGGCCCCAGCAGTACGTCACCACCGGCACGGACCTGTCGAGGAGCTGTCCGGCCCGCTCGGGGACGAGCGCGGTCGGCAGGTGGACCGCGCCGGGGATGTGACCCTGGTCCCAGGACTCGGTGGAACGGGAGTCGACCACGACGAAACCGGGGTCGCCGCCGGCCGCGAGCGCCTCAGCCACGTCGGCGACGTCGGCGTGGTGGGCGAGGCTCGCCCGGAAGTGGGCGGCGGCCTCGGCGGGGGCGGCGGGCGGGACGCGCAGGACGGGGTTCTCGGAAGCGGTGTGGATCATGACGGGCAATCTACGGTCCGTGAGCCGCTGCCTGAAGGGACGATCCACGGGCCCGCCCTTGCCCGGCCGGGGCTTCCCCTGCTATCCATCCCTGATGACCGTGTATTCCCCGGACGCCACCGACTGGCGCATTCTCGAGGTCCTCCAGCGCGACGGACGGGCCAGCTACGCCGAGCTGGCGCGCGCCGTGTCGATGTCGCCGAGTGCCGTCACCGAACGGGTGCGGCGCCTGGAGGAGGCGGGCGTCATACAGGGCTACGCGGCGGTGGTCGACCCCGAGCGGCTGGGCCTGCCGATCCTGGCGTTCGTCCGGCTGCGCTACCCCAACGGCAACTACCGGCCGTTCCACGACCTGGTGGCCGCCACGCCCGAGATCCTGGAGGCGCACCACGTGACGGGCGACGACTGCTTCGTCATCAAGGTCGCCGCGCGCTCCATGTCCCACCTGGAGGAGGTCTCGGGCAGAATCGGCTCCCTGGGCTCGGTCACCACCAGCGTCGTCTACTCGTCCCCCCTCCCCCGACGCCCGCTGGGCCGTTAGTCCACTCCGTGCAGGCGCAGGGTGGAGCCCGATCTGCCCTTGACGACCTCCAGTTGGGCGTGGATGCGGCGGCGCAGGTCGGCGACGTGGCTGACGATGCCGACGCTGCGGTCGCGTTCGCGCAGCGAGTCGAGGACGTCCAGGACCTCGTCCAGGGTCTGGTCGTCCAGGCTGCCGAAGCCCTCGTCGATGAAGAGGGTGTCCAGGCGGACGCCGCCCGCCTCGTCGGTGACGACGTCGGCGAGGCCGAGGGCGAGGGCGAGGGAGGCGAAGAAGGTCTCGCCGCCGGACAGGGTCGCGGTGTCGCGGGCCCGCCCGGTCCAGGCGTCGACCACGTGCAGCCCGAGCCCGCTGCGCCCGCGTCCGGCGCGGTCGTCGGAGTGGACGAGGGTGTAGCGGCCGGACGACATCCGCTGGAGGCGGACGGTCGCGGCGGCGGCGACCTGCTCCAGCCGGGCCGCCAGGACGTACGACTCCAGGCGCATCCTGCGTTCGTTGTCGGCGGAGTTGCCGGCGGTGAGCGCGGCGAGCCGGGCCACCCGGCCGTACTCCTCGCGCAGCGGGGCGAGGCGGCGTACGGCCTCGGTGGCGCGCGCGGAGAGGCGGTCCAGCTCGGTGCAGCAGCGGGCGGCGGCGTCGCGGGCTGAGGCGGCCTCGCGCAGCCGCCGTTCGGCGCCGGCCGCCGTCCGCTCGGCGGTTACCGGGTCGGCGGGCGGCTCTTCGGCTGCCGCCGCGGCGCCGGGCTCGTCGAGGACCGCGCGGACGGCGGCCTCCTCCTGCTGCCAGGCGTCCAGGCGGTGTTGCAGCTCCCGGTGGGCGGCGGCGTCCAGCAGGGCCGCCGCCGCGCCCTGCGGGGTGTCGAAGCCGGCCCGGTAGGCGGCGTCGGCGAGGCGTGCGTCTGCGTCCTTCAGCCGCTGGGCGGTGTCCTCGGCGATGCGTACGGCGTCGGCGGCGCCGGTGAGCCGTGCCGCGAGCCGCTCAAGCTGCGCGGCGCGCGCGGCCACGCTGTCCGAGGTGCCGCGCGCCTGCGTCAACTCGGCTTCCAGGGAGGTCTGTTCACTTTCCAGGGTGTCTCGCCGGGTGAGCCGGGAGGCGGCCCGCAGGGCGGCCTGCTGGCGGTCGGCGAGGCGCTGCTCGCGTTCCTGTCCGGCGCGCCGCAGCTCCTCCTGGGCGGCGTGCAGGGCGGAGGCCGCGCGGCGGGTGCGGGCGTACTCCTCCTCCAGTTCACCGGCCTCGGCGGCGAGCCGGTCGGTGGGCGTCTCGCCGGCCTCGGCGGTGGCGGCGGCCAGCGCCTCGCGGACCTCGCCGAGGCGCCGCTCGTCCTCGGTGTGCTGCTCCTCGGCCCGCTGGTACGCGGCGAGGGCCCGGTCCTCGGTGTCCCGGTCGACGTGTCCGACGGCCTTGCGGGCGGGGGCGGGGTGCGCGGTGGCTCCGCAGACCGCGCAGGGCCGGCCGTCGGTGAGGTGCGCGGCGAGTTCGGCGGCGATGCCGTTCAGCCGCTGCTCCTTGAGGTCGAGCCAGTGGGTACGGGCGTCGAGGGCGCGCCGCGCCGAGGCCTCCGTGCGCTGCCGGGCCTGGGCCACGTCGGTGGTGAGCCGGTCGCGGGTGCGGGCCGCGTCGAGCCGCCGCTGCATCGGGGTGCGCTGGACGGCGAGCTGTTCGGCGCGGGTGGCGGCTTCCTGGGCGGCGTCGACGCGGGCCTGGAGTGCCGCGCGGGTGCCGTCCCAGTCGGCGAGCCAGGCGTCGGCCTCGCGCAGGACGTCCTCGTCGGCGCTCTCCTGCCGGTCGAGTCCGGCGCGCTCCTCGGTGAGTTCGACGAGCCGCCGTTCGGCGCGCCGGGCCGCGTCGAGGCCGCCGAGTTCCTCGGCGGTCCGGCGGGCGGCGGCGGCGAGCCCGCTCGCGTCGGCGCCCGCGTGCGCGCCGGTGAGCTGCCCGCGCGCTTGGGCCTCGGCCGCGGCGGCCCGTCGGTGGTCCGCCCCGGCGGCGTCGCGCAGCTCCAGCGCGGGCGCGACGGCCTCGGCCTTGCGGGCCCGTTCCATGCGTTCGCGTGCCTCCCGGCGGGCGCCGGCGCTCTCCTGGAGGCGTTCGGCACGCTGTCGGGCCTCGGCGAACCTGGTCTGGAGGCGCGCGCGTTCGCGTATGTCGTCCAGGGCGCGGCGGGCCGCGGCGTGGGCGGACTCGGCGGCGGCGAGACGGCAGTGGGCGACGGTGAGGCGTTCGCGGGCGGTGCTGCGGGCGGCGGCGGCGGCACCGAGGACGGCCTCGGCCAGGTCCGGGTCGCCGGGGGCCAGGCCGGGCAGGTCCATGGCGTCGCCGGCCGCCTGCTGCATGCGGTGGGCGTCGGCGAGGAGTGCCGCGTCGCCGTCGCGCACGCGCGCCTCGGTGGCCTTGCGGCGTTCGGCGAGGCGCTTCTCGACGTCGGCGAAGCGCCGGGTGTCGAAGAGGCGGCCGAGCAGCTTGCTGCGGGCCTCGGCGTCGGCGCGCAGGAAGCGGGCGAAGTCGCCCTGGGGCAGCAGGACGACCTGGCAGAACTGGTCGCGGCTCATCCCCAGCAGGTGGGTGATCTCCTCGCCCGTCTCCTGGTGGGAGCGGCTGCGGTCCTGCCAGACACCGGCCGTGCTGTCGTACTCGCGAAGCCAGGTCTGGGCCTTGTCGACGGTGGTGCCCTTGCCGCGCAGCTTGGGCCGCTCCCAGGGGGGCTGCCGGGTGATCTCCAGCCGGCGTCCGGCGACGGTCAGGTCGAGGCGGACCTCGGTGCGGGTGCCCGGCGGGGCGTGGTCGCTGCGCAGGTGCGCGCCCTGGCCGCTCTGCCGGGCACCGGGGACGGAGCCGTAGAGGGCGTAGCAGACGGCGTCCAGGACGGAGGTCTTGCCCGCACCGGTGGGTCCGTGGAGCAGGAAGAGGCCGGCGGCGGACAGGGCGTCGAAGTCTATGGTGCGGGCGCCGCCGAAGGGGCCGAAGGCGGTGATGTCGAGCCGGTGCAGCCTCATCGTGCGACCTCTCGTACGGCGTCGTCGGCGCGGACGGCGTCGAACGCGTCGCGCAGCACGGCCGTCTCGTGCTCGTCGGGTCCGGTGCCGCGGACGTGGGCGACGAAGTCCTGGGCGATCTGGTGGTCGCTGCGGCCGGCGAGGCGCCGGGCGTACGACACGTGGGGGTCGTCGGGGGCCCGCTCGGGGTCGAAGACGAGGCTGAGGGTGTGCGGGAAGCGTGCGGTGAGGCGGGCCATGGGGTCGGCCGGGCGGGCCGGGTCGGTGAGGGTGGCCTCGATCCAGGCTTCCTCGTGGCGGGTCAGCTCCGGGTCGGCGAGGAGCGCGTCCAGGGTGCCGCGGATGCGGGCGAGCGGGCGCGGCACCGGGCAGTCGACGCGATCGGCGGTGAGCGAGCCGTCCGCGTCCAGGTCGACCAGCCACATGCTCTTGCGGTGGCCGGCCTCGGAGAAGGAGTAGGCGAGCGGGGAGCCCGAGTAGCGCACGCGCTCGGTGATGGTCTGGCAGCCGTGCAGATGCCCGAGGGCCACGTAGTCGACGCCGTCGAAGACGCCGGCCGGTACGGCGGCCACCCCGCCGACGGTGATGTCCCGCTCGCTGTCGCTGGCCTGGCCGCCGGTGACGAAGGCGTGGGCGAGGACGACGGAGCGGGTGCCGGGCGAGCGGGTGGCGAGGTCGGCGCGGACGCGGTCCATGGCGGCGCCGAGCACGGCCTCGTGTCCGGCCTTGTCGACGGCGAACTCGTCCTTGACGAGGGCGGGTTCGAGATAGGGCAGGCCGTAGAACGCGACGTCGCCGTGGGTGTCGTGGAGCACGACGGGGGTGCCGGCGGCGGCCGGTTCGGTGCGCAGGTGGATGCCCGCGCGGCCGATCAGTCCGGCGCCGACGCCGAGGCGGCGGGCGGAGTCGTGGTTGCCGGAGATCATCACCGTGGGCACGCCGAGGTCCGCGAGGCGGTGCAGGGCGGTGTCGAACAGCTCCACGGCGGCGAGCGGGGGGACCGCCCGGTCGTACACGTCGCCCGACACGACCACCGCGTCCACGGCGTGCTCACGCACGGTGGTGACGAGGTGGCCGATGAACTCGGCCTGGGCCACGAGCAGGTTCGCCCGGTGGAGGGCCCGGCCGAGATGCCAGTCGGACGTGTGCAGCAATCTCATGGGCCCCGAGACTATCGGCCGGGTCCGACATCACGGGCGGTCACTCCTGTACCCACCCGTCATGACCCGCCCCCGCCAGGGGCGCTATGCCCGTTTCGCCGCATTGGTCAGGCATCTCCGTAGGCTTCACCGCCCAGTTCGAAGCCGGCCGTGCCCGCCGTCACATCGGCGAGCCACGCGCGGAAGGCGTCCACGTCGGCGTCCGGGAGGCCGATCTCGAGGGTGACTGCCTCGCCGTAGCGGACGTCCCGCACCTCGCGTCCGGTGGCCCGCAGGTCGTTCTGGACCTTGCCCGCGCGCTGGTGGTCGACGGTCACCGTGGCCAGCCGGAAGCGGCGCCGGGTGCGGGTGCCGAGCGTGTCCAGGGCCTCGCCGACGGCACCGCCGTACGCGCGGATGAGTCCGCCGGCACCGAGCTTGACCCCGCCGTAGTAGCGGGTGACGACGGCGACGACGTAGCGCATGTCACGGCGCAGCAGCATCTGGAGCATGGGGACGCCGGCGGTGCCGCCCGGTTCGCCGTCGTCGCTGGCCCGCTGCACGGAGGCATCCGCGCCGATGACGTACGCCCAGCAGTTGTGGGTGGCGGCCGCGTGCTCCCTGCGGACGGCCGCGACGAAGTCCTGCGCCTCCCGCTCGGTGGCGGCCGGGGCGAGCGCGCACAGGAAGCGGGAGCGGTTGATCTCGGTCTCGTGCACACCCGCGCGGGCGACGGTGCGGTACTCGTCCTGCATCCCGTCAGCCTATGCGCAGCACGTCACCGGCCCGCCCTCGCGTCAGCGCGGCCCCTCTCCCCCTTCGCGCCGCGCGCCACCGTGAACGAGGTCAGCAGGGCCGTGCCCGGGGCCAGCGCCGGCCAGCCGGTGCCGCGCCAGGCGAGGACGGCGATCGCGGCCGTCGGAAACTTCACCCGCACCCGGTCCAGGGTGTCGTCGAGGCCGTCCGCGGCGAGCGCCCGCACCAGGTCGGCCAGGCCCGGGTTGTGCCCGACCAGCAGCAGCGTCTCCACCTCCGGCGGCACCTCGTGCACGACCTCCAGCAGCTCCGGCACGCCGGCCGCGTACAGCCGCCCGTCCAGGCGCACCGGCGGCGGGGTGCCCCACTCGGCGGAGGCCAGCTCCCAGGTGCGGCGGGCGCGGACGGCGGTGGAGCACAGGGCGAGCCCGGGCAGGGAGCCGGAGTCGGCGAGGGCGCGTCCGGCGGCCGGGGCGTCCCGCAGCCCGCGCGGCGCGAGTGGCCTGCGGTGGTCCTCGACGCCCTCGGGCCAGGCGGACTTGGCGTGCCGCAGCACCACGAGCCGGCGCAGCGGGCCCGCGCCCGCCCGTTCGATCACGCCGGGTTCCCGAGGTCGCGCAGGAGATCGAGGGCGAGCAGCCGGTCGGCGTGGGCGTAGGTCTCGAAGCGGGCGCCGTCGGGCAGGTCCGGGGCGTGCTCCACGTCCCGCAGCACGGCGAGCGACCCGGGCAGGTCGAGGTCGTCGTCCCAGGCGGCCCGCAGCCGCGTCCGGATCTCCTCGGGCACCGGCCGGGAGGGCCGCCGGGCCCATCCGGCCACGGCCCGCCGCCAGTGGGCGAGCTGTCCGGCGGCCCGGTCCAGGGCGGTGGCGTCCAGCCGTGCGGTTTCGCGCCGGGGCACGGAGAGCAGCGCGAGCCGCAGGGCGGCGGGGTCGGCGAGGAGGACGGGCAGGGGCGGCTCGGGGCCGGTCCAGGCGACCGGTGCCACGGCCGCCACCGGTCCCTCGGCGCGGACGGTCGCGGCGTGGGGCCCGGTGACGTGGATCACTTGGGCCTCGCCCAGCCCGGAGGCGAGGTCCCGGTCGTCCTCGAAGGGGCGGATGGCGAGGTGGGTGGCGGCCGTGCGGAGCTCGGGCTGTTCCCGGGGGGCGGTGAGGATCGTCCAGACCGGGGTGCCGCCCAGCTCCAGGGCGCGGACGAGCAGGTCGGCGGTGAGCAGCACCCGCAGGGCCGTCGGGTCGAGGCCCGAGGCGTGGGCCTCGACGCGGGTCAGGCCGCGGCGGGCGGGCGCGGCGGCGACGGGCTCACCGGTTCGGACATCGAGGATGCGCAGCACGGGGCGAGCGTAGGCGGACGCGCGGCCGGATGCGGGCAGCTTGCGCCGATTCCGGTCATCGTGGCGGGGTACGGCGGGAATCCGCACCCGTGGGGACGCTGTTGCCCCCACGTTCTGTTCCCGCAGCCCGAGGAGGCGGCCGATGTACGGCGACGACGCGACGATCCGCAGGATCCTGACCGAGCTGGGCGACACCTGGGCCGTGGTCGGCCTGTCCGCGAACCGGAACCGGGCCGCGTACGGGGTGGCGCGGGTGCTCCAGCGGTTCGGCAAGCGGATCGTGCCGGTGCACCCCAAGGCGGAGACGGTGCACGGCGAGCGAGGGTACGCCTCCCTGGCGGACATCCCCTTCGACGTGGACGTGGTCGACGTCTTCGTCAACAGCGCGCTGGCCGGCGCGGTGGCCGACGAGGCCGTGGCGCGGGGCGCGAAGGCGGTGTGGTTCCAGTTGGGGGTCGTCGACGCTGACGCGTACGAGCGGACGGGGGCGGCGGGTGTCGAGATGGTCATGGACCGGTGCCCGGCGATCGAAATTCCACGCCTGAACTAGCCCGCCTCCTCTCCTGTCTCACTTTCTTCTCACAATTCGACAGTGAATATTGACATTCGGAGTTGATCTCTGACCTGTGTGAACGCTGTTCCCAAGACCGACAAGATCCTGGGTCAAGTTTTGGGAAACAGTCTTCTGTAGATGCGGAAAGTGTTTCTAGCCTGTGGCGTCCTTGCTTGTTTGTTTCGTGTTCATGAACTGAGAGGCCACCTGACATGGTGAAAGTCGACCATGCCGTGCCACAGGCCACGACGGAGTCCGGCGGCCTGCGCCGCGATGTCGGACTGATCGGTCTGATGTGGGCCTCCGTCGGCTCCATCATCGGCTCCGGCTGGCTGTACGGCGCCGAGAAGGCGGTCGTCGTGGCCGGCCCCGCGGCGATCATCTCGTGGGTGATCGGCGCGGTCGCGATCGTGCTGCTGGCGCTCGTGCACGCCGAACTCGGCGGCATGTTCCCGGTGGCGGGCGGCACGGCCCGCTACCCGCACTACGCGTTCGGCGGCCTGGCCGGCATGTCCTTCGGCTGGTTCTCCTGGCTCCAGGCGGCCACCGTGGCCCCGATCGAGGTCGAGGCCATGATCGGCTACGCCGGTCACTGGGAGTGGGCGCAGGGCCTCCAGCACGCCGACGGGACGCTGACGCCCGTCGGTCTCCTCACGGCCGTCCTGCTGATGGCGGTCTTCGTCGGGGTCAACTTCTTCGGCGTCCGGGCCCTGGCGCACACCAACAGCGCCGCCACGTGGTGGAAGATCGCCGTCCCGCTCGGGGCGATCTTCATCATCGCCGCGGGCAACTTCCACGCGAGCAACTTCACCTCGGAGGGCTTCGCGCCGTTCGGCGCCAAGGGCATGCTCGGCGCCATCAGCTCCAGCGGCATCATCTTCGCGCTGCTCGGTTTCGAGCAGGCGATCCAGTTGGCGGGCGAGAGCCGCAACCCCAAGCGTGACCTGCCCCGGGCGACCCTCGGCTCGGTCGCGATCGGCGCCGTGATCTACATCCTGCTCCAGGTCGTGTTCATCGCCGCACTGCCGCACGCCTCCTTCGCGCACGGCTGGGCCAAGCTGGACTTCCCCGGCATCAGCGGCCCCTGGGCGGGCCTGGCGACCGTCGTGGGCCTGGGCTGGCTGGGCTGGGTGCTCTACATCGACGCGATCATCTCCCCCGGTGGCACCGGCCTGATCTACACCACCGCCACCTCGCGCGTCTCCTACGGTCTGGCCAAGAACGGCTACGCGCCGAAGGCCTTCGCCAGGACCGACAAGCGCGGCGTGCCGTGGTTCGGTCTCCTGATGTCGTTCGTCACCGGTGTGATCTGCTTCCTGCCGTTCCCGAGCTGGCAGGAGCTGGTCGGGTTCATCACGTCGGCGAGCGTGCTGATGTACGCGGGCGCGCCGCTGGCCTACGGCGTCTTCGCCGACCGGCTGCCGCACCACGAGCGCCCCTACCGGCTGCCCGGCGGAAAGATCATCTCGCCGCTGTCGTTCGCGGTCGCCAACCTCATCATCTACTGGGCCGGCTGGGACACCCTGTGGCGGCTGGGCTTCGCGATCCTGCTGGGCTACGTGCTGCTGGGCTCCTACGCCTGGTACGCCACCAGCAAGCGCCTGCCCGACGCTCCCCGGCTGGACTTCAGGGCCGCGCAGTGGCTGCCCGGCTACCTGCTCGGCCTGGGCCTGATCTCCTGGCTGGGCGGCTTCGGCGGCCGGGGCGTCATCCCGCTGTGGTGGGACATCCTGGTCGTCGCCGCCTTCTCGCTGGGCGTCTACCACTGGGCCAGGGCCACCGCGTCCAGCCCCGAGGCGATCGAGCGCAGCATCGAGGAGGTCGTGGTCACGGACGCGCCCGCGCACTGAGCGTCCTCGCGCGTCCCCGTGCGGTGTCCCGTCGGCTTGTCTGACGGGACACCGTCATAATGCTCGGGTGACGTCTCCCTCCCCCCACTCCGACTCCCCTGCCGTGTCCCGCCGTCCGGTCGTCATCGTGGGCGCCGGCCCGGCCGGGCTGACCGTCGGGAACATCCTGCGGGCCGCCGGCGTCGACTGCCTGGTCCTGGAGGCCGGCACCCGCGCCTTCATCGAACAGCGGCCACGCGCCGGGGTCATCGAGGAATGGGCGGTACGGGGCCTCGAACAGCGCGGCCTGGGGGGCAACCTGACGGCGCGCGCCCAGCGGCACACCGAGTGCGAGTTCCGCTTCGACGGCCGCGGACACCGCTTCGACTACGGCGGACTGACGGGACGTCACCACTGGGTATACCCCCAGCCGTGGCTGGTCACTGATCTCGTGCACGAGTACGCCGACGTGCGCGGCGGCGCCATCCGCTTCGGCGTGCGCGACGTCCGCCTGCACGACCTGGACTCCGACCGGCCCTCGGTCTCGTACACCGACCCGGACAGCGGCGAACGACAACTGGTGCGCTGCGACTTCGTGGCGGGCTGCGACGGCGCCCGCGGGGCGAGCCGGGCGGCGCTGCCCGAGCGCGCGCGGATCTCGCGGCACGACTACGGCATCGGCTGGCTGGCGCTGCTCGCCGAGGCCCCGCCGTCCTCCGACTGTGTGCTCTTCGGCATGCACCCCGACGGGTTCGCCGGGCACATGGCCCGCGGCCCGGGGCTGACCCGGTACTACCTCCAGTGCCCGCCGGGCGACGACCCGGACGACTGGCCGGACGAGCGGGTCTGGGACGAACTCCAGCGACGCCTGCACGCCGCGGACCGCCCGCCGCTGACGCGGGGGCCGCTGCTGGAGAAGCGCGTGCTGGACATGCACAACTACGTGGTGGAGCCCATGGTGTACGGCCGGCTCCTCCTGGCCGGTGATGCCGCGCACCTCGTCGCGCCGATCGCCGCGAAGGGCATGAACCTGGCCCTCAACGACGCGTTCCTGCTCGGCGACGGCCTCGTCGCCCACCTGACCGAGGGCGACGACACGGGCCTGGACGGCTACGCGGAGGCCTGTCTGCGCCGGGTGTGGGACTACCAGGAGTTCTCGCAGTGGCTGTCCGAGATCTACCACGGCCTGTCCCACGGCGACCCCTTCCGGGCCGGCACCGCCCGGGCCCGCCTGCGCCGGCTGTTCACCTCACCGGCAGCGGCGGCGGCCTTCGCCGAGCAGTACCTCGGCACGGCGGGCGCGTACTGAGCGACGACGGGCCGCCGCTCACCGGTCAGGCGACGCCCAGGCCCTCCCGTACGACCGCGCCCGGCAGTTCGGCCAGGGCCTTGCCCGGCACCAGCAGTTTGCCGCGCCGCCGGCCACTGCCGAGCAGGACGTAGGGCAGGTCGACGACGGCCGCGTCCACCAGCACGGGCCAGCCGGTGGGCAGTCCGACCGGGGTGATGCCGCCGTACTCCATGCCGGTCTCGCCGGTCGCGGTCTCCATGGGGGCGAACGATGCCTTCCGCGCGCCCAGTTGACGGCGTACGGCGCCGTTGACGTCGACCCGGGTGGTGGAGAGCACCACGCAGGCGGCCAGCGTGGTCATGCCGGCCCGCTTGCCCGCGACGACGACGCAGTTCGCCGAACACTCCAGCAGGTCACGGCCGTAGTGCTCCACGAAGACGGCCGTGTCGGCCCACCGCGGGTCGGTGTCGACGTAGAGGATCCGGTCGGCCGGGACGGCGCCCTGCCAGTCGCGTACGGCATCGGCGACGGGCGCGGTCAGCTCGTCCAGGCAGTCCCGGGCGGGGGTGGCGGTGTCGAAGTCTCCGATGGGTGGGCGCATGGCCGCACGCTAGCAAGACCCGCCCGCGCGCCGTACCGGCGTCTCAGCGGACGGGCGGCGTCTCAGGGCACGGGCGGCACGGACACCGCCATCACCATTTCCATCGGCAGGTCGCCCCGGTTGGCGTACCGGTGCGGGACGGCGGCCTCGAAGGAGGCGCTCGCGCCCGCCGGAACGCGGTACTCCGTCCCGTCCACGACAAGCGTCAGCTCGCCCGCGATGACGTGCACCAGCTCGACGGTGCCGCCGGGGTGCGGCTCGGAGGGGCTGCTCTCGCCGGGCATCAGCCGCCAGTCCCACATCTCCAGCGGTCCCGGCGCCTCCGTGCCGGCGAGCAGCCGGTTGTAACTGCCGGCTTCCGTGTGCCACAGCCGTACGGCCCGTTCGGCGGGGACGATCCGGACCGTGGGGCCCTGTTCGTAGTCGAGGAGCGTGGTGACGCTGACACCGAGCGCGTCGCCGATCTTGACGACCGTGCCGATGCTGGGGTTGGTGCGGGCCTGCTCGATCTGGATGAGCATGCCGCGGCTGACACCGGCCCGGGCGGCGAGCACGTCCAGCGTGAAGCCGCGCACGGCACGCCAGTGCCTGACGTTGCGCGCCAGTGACTGGGTCAGGAGTTCGAGGTCCGACACGTGGTGTCCAATATCCGGGAAGTCCGAGGTGACGCATAGCGCGGTGCCGACACCGCACTACGGTGCGGTGCACCCGAGCGTTCACCGCACTGTACTGCGAGGCCGGCCGTGCCGGTGGCCGGCCGGTCGCGTCAGGCCTCCGGTTCGAGTGCGGCGAGCCGGGCGACCACGTCCTCGTCCAGCTCCCCCAGCGCCCGCAACTGCTCCGGCGTCGTCCCGTCCGGGATCGGCACCGGGGCCGGGGTCCGCAGGGGCGGCTGCCAGCCGTCGCCGGGCGTCCAGCGCCGTACGACCCGGGCGGGCGCCCCCGCCACCACCGCGTGGTCGGGCACCGTGCCCCGGACCACCGCGCCGGCCGCCACGACCACGTTCCGGCCGATCCGGGCGCCCGGCAGGATCACCGCGCCGGTGCCGATCCAGCAGCCCGGCCCGATCTCGACGGGCTCCATCCGCGGCCACTGCCGGCCGATGGGCTGGTGCGGGTCGTCGTAGGAGTGGTTGGTGGAGGTGACGTAGACGTACGGGCCGAAGTAGCAGTCGCTGCCGATGCTGACCGTGGTGTCCGCGATGACATGGCTGCCGCGGCCGAGGACCACGCCGTCGCCGATGCGCAGAATGGGGTCCGGGCCGAGGTCCAGGTCCGGCATCAGACCGGCCGTGAGCGTGACCTGTTCGGCGATGATGCAGTGGGAGCCGAGCCGGATCCAGGGCTCACCGAAGACCGTGCCGAGCGGGAAGGCCAGCCGGGTGGCTTCGCCGATCGAGCCGAAACGGTAGCCGCCGGGGTGCTCGGCCGTCACCGAACCCGCGCTGCGCACCCACGACCAGCCCGCGTGCACGGCGCGCTGCGCCAGCCGGCGCCGCCAGGATGAGAACGTGTTCTTGCGCTTCGACACGGGCTCACGGTACTCACCGGTCGCCCGGGGGCAGCGTGCGGGCCGCTGTGATCTTCGCCCCACCCGGTGTCGTACCGTGCGGTGCACTGCCGACACGAGGAGACGGGTGATGACGCACAAGGCGCTGATCGTGGGTATCGGGGGCAAGGAACCCCGGGTGGATCCAGGGGCGTTCGTGGCGCCCACGGCCTCCGTCATCGGGGATGTGACGCTGCACGCGGGGGCGAGCGTCTGGTACGGGGCGGTCCTGCGGGGGGACGTCGAGAGCATCTCCGTGGGCGCGCGGGCGAACGTGCAGGACAACGTCACGCTGCACGCCGACCCCGGCTTCCCGGTCACCGTCGGGGAACGGGTGTCGATCGGGCACAACGCGGTGGTGCACGGGGCGACCGTGGAGGACGACTGCCTGATCGGGATGGGCGCGACCGTGCTCAACGGGGCGGTGATCGGGGCCGGGTCGCTGGTCGCCGCGCAGGCGCTGGTGCCGCAGGGGATGGTGGTGCCGGCCGGGTCGCTGGTGGCGGGGGTGCCGGCGAAGGTGAAGCGGGAGCTGACCGCGGAGGAGCGGGAAGGGGTCACCCTCAACGGCACCCTGTACGCGGAACTGGGCAAGGCCCACCAGGACGTGCACCGGTAGGACCGGGTGCGGTCCTTGTGCGGGGGCGGGTTCCGGGGGCGGGTGCGCGGGAGCGCTCACTCCCCGGCGGTCACGGGTTCCGGCTCCGGCTCGGCGTGCTGCGCCTTCTTCGCCTTGCGCTTCAGCACCAGCACCGACACCAGACCGATCAGCAGGGCCACCACCAGGCCCAGGTAGGAGAACCGCTTCAGCCAGTCCTCGGCGACGAGGCCGACGTAGTAGATGACGGCCGTGGTGCCGCCGGCCCAGCAGATGCCGCCGAGGACGTTGGCGATCAGGAACTTCCAGTACGGCATGTGCAGGACGCCGGCGAGCGGGCCGGCGAAGATGCGCAGAAGGGCGACGAAGCGGCCGAAGAAGACCGCCCACATGCCCCACTTCTGGAAGGACCGCTCGGCGGTGGCCACATGGCCCGCGCCGAAGTGCCTCGGGAACCTGGCGCCGAGCCAGGCCAGCAGCGGGCGCCCGCCCCTGCGGCCGATCGCGTAGCCGATGGAGTCGCCGATCACGGCACCGGCGGTCGCGCACACACCGAGGACGACCGGGTTGACACCCGAGTGCTGGGAGGACATCAGGGCCGCGGAGACCAGGATGATCTCGCCGGGCAGCGGTATGCCCAGGCTCTCCAGACCGATCACCAGGGCCACCACGGCGTAGACGGCGGCCGCCGGCACCGAGTCGAGCCATTCCTGGACGTGCACCGCCGGTACCTCCCCTGTCGCTGTCCTTGCCCTCCGGGTCGCCGCATGCACAGCAGGCCCCGAGGGAAGGCTACCTGGTCGGCGGTGAACGGCTGCCTGATCGCGCCGCCCGGCCGCACGGCCCCCGTCCCCGCCCCTTACGTTTCCGGACACCGCGATGTCCCACGGCGGGGGAAGACTTCCCGCGGTCCCGCCCGGCCCTCCTCCCCCGGGTCCCCGCCGCGGGGCCCACTGCGGAAGGACGACGTCCCCGTGTCCTCACCGGCTCCTCCCACCCCGCTGTCCGCCGCCCGCCCACCCCGCGCGCAGCCCCCGTGCCCCGCGGCCACGGCCCGCCCGGCCTCGCGCACACCGCCCCGGCCACTGCGGCTCGCGCTGTCCCTGGCTCCCCTGCTCCTCGCCGCCGGCTGGGCCACGGCCCACCGGTCCGTGCTGTACGAGGGAGCCCGGCGGCTGGTCGCGGCCGACCCCCGCTGGCTGCTGGCCGGCGCCGGCCTCACCTGTCTGAGCTGGGTGGCCGCGTCCTGCGTACGACAGGGCGCACTGCCCGAGCGGCTGCCGCCGGGGCCGCTGCTGGCCTCCCAGTTCGCCGCCGGCGCCGCCAACCACGCCCTTCCCTGCGGGCTCGGCGCCCACGCCGTCACCCTGCGCTTCCTGCGCGGCCGGGGCGTCCCGCTGGAGCGGGCGACCGCCTCGATCGGCCTGTACTCGCTGGTGAGGTCCACCGCGAAGACACTCGTACTGCTGGTCTTCCTGGCCGTATCACCGGCCTGGCGGCGCCTGGGTGCCCTGGCCCCGCCGGGACGGGTCCTGGTGCCGCTCGCCCTCGCGGCGGGCGGGGCGGTCGCACTGGCCGGGGTGCTGGTGACGGTCGTACGGCCGGTGCGGCGGCCGGTGGCCCTACTGCTGCGCTCCGCCCTGACCGACGTACGGGTCGTGCACGCGCGGCCGAGCCGGGTGCTCGCCCTGTGGGGCGGGGCGGTCGCGATGCCCCTGGTACAGGCGGGCACTCTGGCCTGTGTCGGGGCCTCGCTCGGGCTGGGACTGCCGTGGGAGCAGGTGGTGCTGGCCTGTCTGGCGGCGGGCACGGCCGTCGGGGCGGTACCCGCGCCGGGCGGGCTCGCGGTCGACGCGGCCCAGGTGTGGACACTGGTCGCCTTCGGCGCCCCGCCCGCGCCGGCCACGGCGACGGTCGTCGGCTACCGCCTGCTGACCGACTGGCTGCCGCTGCTGCCGGGCGCCCTGACGTTGTCGGCGCTGATCCGCGCCGGCGTGCTGTGAGGGACGGCGGCCGGGAACGACGGTCGTGATCGCGAGCGGCGACCGTGGCAGCGGTGCCGCCGGCCGGTAGGTGCGGCCGGGCGCGGGGGATTGCTGTGCGGCCCGGCACAGCAGACCCCGATGCGGCCCGGCGCAGGGGGATCCGGATGCCGCCCGGCACAGCAGAGCCCGATGCCGCTCCGCACAGCAGGGGCCGGGGCGGCCCGGCGCAGGGGCGTCCCGGAATGTGGCCGCGGCCGGGGCGGTGCTCACGGGGGCCCGGCGGGGACGACCCGCCGGGTGGCCCCGCCGCCGATCAGCCGACCAGCGCCCGTACGGCCTGTGATCCCGCGTCGGCGGTGCCGGTGAGCAGCGAGGTCGTCCGGGAGCCGGCCGGTGGGGTGGGCGTGCCCGCGAACGGTCCGGCGGCGGTCCCCGGTGTCCGCACCACGTCCCCGAGCACCACGTCCACCAGAACCGTGTCCGCCAGCACCGCATCCGCCGTGCGGCCCGCGCGGCCGGCACCGCCCCGGCGCGGGCCCTCCTCGGCGTGCACCTGGGCGATCCGCGGCTCGGTCCCCTGCCCGGCCACCGCTCCGCCGCGGTCCGGTTCCCCGCGTGGCGCGTCGCCGTCCCCACGTCGTCCGGAGTCCGGTCCGGCGCCGGCCGGCGACGACGCCTCCGATCCCGCCCGGGCGGTACCGTCGGACGGCCCCTGCCCGTCCGGCGCGCCGGGCACCCCGGACGCCTCGGACGCACCCTCGCCCTCCGCGTCCGCACCGGAGCGCGACCGGGGCATCTCGGCGGTCCCCGGTTCCAGCACCCACCGCTGCTCCGGTGAGCCGTCGCGTTCCGCCACCGCCACCCGCGTGGTGGAACGACCGGAACCCGGCGTGAGCGCCAGGCCCTTGCGCCGGCGGAGCAGGATCTCGCCGCGGACCGTGACGTCGTACGACACCTCGCCGGTGGGAGCGTGACAGCCGGCCAGCTCGACGCGCCGCGTTCCGGGGTCGGCGGTCAGGCAGAGGGAGGGGGCCGCGGCGCTGCGCAGGAGTCCGTCGTCCCGGTACGACCACTGTTGCGAGGCGGCCGAGGAGCACGGCGCGAGCCGGACGCCCGCGCCCGCGGCGACCCGGTTGCCGCGCACGTCCAGGCAGAGCCGGGAGCCGAGGCCGCGCAGGGCGCCCTGGGCGATCTCCGCGGATTCACCGGCGGACGCGGCGGAGGCGGTGGAGGGCGGTGCCGCGGAGCGGGTGCCGGTGCCGCCCGGCCGTGCGGCGTCGCCGCCTGGGGCGCCCCAGGTGGCGCCGGAGGCGGGGACACCGTTGTCATCGGACCAGCTCCTGGCCGCGAGGACGGTGGCGAGCAGTGCGAGGGACGTCAGTCCGACCCCGACGGCCACGGCCGTGCGGCGGTGGTTCTCCGGCCCGGTGCGGTGCCGGCCGCCGGTCACCGGCGGCGCGGGCCGCGCGGCCGGCGGGGGTGGCCATTCGCCGGGGGCGGCGCGGCCCGGACGGGAGTCGAGGTAGCGGCGGGCGCCCCAGCCGAGCACGGTCTCGGCGAGCAGGAGGTGCAGACCGCCGTCGAAGTGACCGAGCTGTTCGGCGGCGTACCGGCAGTGATCACAGGCCGTCAGATGCCGGCGGACGTCGGGCGGCAGGGTGCCGCCGCGGCGGATCGTGACGTCGAGGAGGCGGTTGTGGAGACGGCATTCGCTGGAGGGCGCGAGTTCCCGGTGGGCCCGTACGCAGGCGGCGCGGAATTGCTCGCGTGCCTGTTCCAGGGCGGCGATCGCGGTGGCCGGGTCGATCCCCAGCAGACCTGCCGGTATGTTTATGGGTTCGGCTTCGACCTCGGTGTGCCAGAGAAGGCATTGCGAGGCGCCGGGAAGAGCCTGGAATGCGCGTGCGGCGAGCTGCCGGCTTTCCGGCGTTTCGGGGTTCGTCGCGCGAAGGCCCCGGCCGCCGGTGGGTTTGCGCAATTCCGGCAGGGCGATACGCGCCGCCTCGTCGGCGGCCCAGGAGCGGACGGTGTCCCGTACGGCGACGAGCAACTGCGGCCGGAGGGCGCCGCCGAGCACGCCTCCCGCCATGCGGCCGAGCACCTGATGGAAAGCAGCGGTGGCCACCAGTTGGGCGGCGTATCCGGCGGAGGCCAGGCAGATCACGGCATGGTCGCGGGTGGGCCGCCAGTGCCGGGCCAGCAGCAGGGCGACGGCGTGATGGCGGGCGTCACCGGGGCCGGTCAGCCGGGCGACGAGAGCACGGTCGGACTCGCCGGACGGAGCGGGTGGGGGCGGGAACGGCGGGCGTGGGGGGTGAGGGGACGGCACGGAACCATTTCCTTTCCAGCCGCAGGAACGCAGGCGCAGCGCATCCTGTCGGAAAGCAGTACCTGATAGGTACGTACCTGATAGGTACGTACCTGAGAGCCGGCCCTGACATCGGCGTCTGCCTTTGCCCTCCCGCGGGGAGGCTCACCTTCGCACACGCGGCACACGGGAAACAAGAAGTGCGAATACCCCCGACGCCGACGTCGTTTTATTGCACAGTGGTTACCACCGGTATCCCCAGGACGGGTCTTGTGGCAACGGCCAACTCGGCTGACATAAAAAGCGTATGGCGCACGAAATTTCCAACTTCCGGCATCTGCCTCGCGGTCGGCCGGCACCCCGGAGCCGGCCGCCGGACCCCACCCCTCCCCGGCGCCGCCGTCGGTGCGCCGGGGAGGGGGTCGCGGTCGCGGATCGTCCCGTCAGCCGTTGGGCCGCAGCGTCCAGACGACGGTCATCTCGCCGGTCACGGCGCCGTCCGCGCGGCGGATCTCGATCGCCACCGGGAACTCGGGGCGCTGTCCGGCGTCCAGCTCGGCGACGACGTCGGCGGCCGGGCGGCCCAGCGTCGCCGTCGCGGTGACGGCGCCCATCGCCAGCTTCCGGTAGGCGATCTCGGCGCGCACGGCGAGCGGCACGGCGCGCGAGAGCTGGTCCCCGAAGGCGGCCAGGACGATGGCGCCGCTGGCCGACTCCCCGAGGGTGAACATCGCGCCGGCGTGCGGTCCGCCCACGTGATTGTGGTACGCGCCCTGGTCCGGCAGGGACACCACGGCCTTGTCGGCGGTGGTCTCCTGGAACTCCAGGTTCAGCGTCCGGGCCATGGGCACGGTGGCGGCGAGCATCTCGCCGATCGACATCTGGTCTGCGCTCATGCCGTCATGTTACTCACGAGTAGCAGAGGCTGGCCAGAGATGGTGTCCGCCGTCACCGCGCTTTCGCCACGATCCTGACGAACACCGGTGACCGAACCGTGTCCCGTTCCGCACTAGGGTTACTGGCCATGTGGCCAGATCAGCAGCCGCCAGGGGGCGCGCAGAACCCGCAGCACAACCCGTACCAGCAGCCGGGTTACCAGCAGCCGAACCCGTACCAGCAGCCCGGGTACCAGCAGCACCCGCAGGCCGGCCCGTACGAGCAGCAGCCGCCGTGGGGACAGTTGCCCGCGGCGCCCTCGCCGCAACCGCCGCAGGGCGGGGGCCGCAGTACGAAGCTGGTCGCGATCGTCGCGGCCACGGCCGTGGTGGTCACCGCCGCCGTGACCGGCTACCTCGTACTGGGCGGCGGCTCGAAGGACGACGAGGCGGACAACGGCAAGGGCGGACACAGCACGGCCTCGTCACCGCCGGCCGTCCCCTTGGACCCACCGGCCTCGTCCGCGACCGACAACCCGCGGACGAGCGGGACCGAGAAGCCGACCGTCGCGGGCTGGAAGCTCGTGGTGAATCCGAAGTACGGCACCGCGTTCGACGTGCCGGCGGGCTGGGAGGTGGAGCGGCCCGGCAGCTTCTCCTTCTTCGAGGACCAGCAGAAGGGCGACGGCTCCCCGTACATCGGCTTCTCCGGTTCCACGTACCTGAAGCCGGACCACTGCACCTCCGAGAAGGGCGGCACCAAGGAGTCGCACGCGCTCGTGGCCAGCGGCACGAAGGGCGAGAACGGCGCGAAGGACACCGCCGGGATAGCCCGCGGCGACTCGGCCGCGTTCGTGTTCGGCGGCTACACCGACCAGTCGGACGCCGCCAAGAAGTACCTGCGGATCGGCAAGGCCAGGAAGTACACGACGGCGTCGGGCGTCAAGGGCAGTGTGGCGACGTCGTACGTCGTCGGCGTGCCGAAGAAGGACAAGTGCGACACCGACGGGAAGGCCACGACGTTCGCCTTCAAGAATTCCAAGGGCAGCTTCGTGGGGTGGACCCTCTACGGCGCCAAGGGCGTCAAGGACGAGATCCCCGACGCCACCGTCGACAAGATCCTCGCCACCGTACGGCTGCACGGCGACCCGATCGTGGAGTGACCGCGAGCGCCGGCCCGGCCCCCGGCCGCCCCCGCCGCGTCAGCCGATACCGAAGGCGCCGGCGGGGGGCTCGGGTGACGGTACGGCGCCGGCGTCCTCGACCGGCCGGGCCGAACCGATGAACTCCCTCACCGAAGCGCCGTGTTCGACCCGCGCCGGAAAGGCGTCCGCCGCGCTGCGCCGGGCCATCGTGGCGATGTCCAGCGGCCGGTGCGAGGCCACGACCACCGCGTTGCCGAACCGCCGGCCACGCAGCACCGCCGGCTCGGCGATCAGCGCGAGTTCCTCGAACACGGCCGCCAGGTTGGCGAGTTGGGCCCGCAGGAAGCCGAACGGCGCCGCGTCGGCGAGGTTGGCCAGATAGACCCCGCCGGGACGCAGCACCCGCTCGGCCGCACGGGCGTAGGCGAGCGTGGACGTCTGGGCGGGAATCCGGGACCCGCCGAACACGTCGGCGACCAGTACGTCGGCATGGTCGTCCGGAGCCCCCTCCAGCCAGGCCCGGGCGTCGTCGGCGTGGGTCACGACACCCGAGCCCCGCGGCAGCGGCAGGTGCTCGGCGACCAGCTCCAGCAGCCCCCGGTCCGCCTCGACGACGTCCTGCCGCGAGCCGGGCCGGGTCGCCGCCACGTACCGGGGCAGCGTGAGGGCGCCCCCGCCGAGGTGCACCACGTCCAGCGGCACACCCTCAGCGGCGACGGCGTCCAGCGCGAACCCCAGCCGGCGGGCGTACTCGAACTCCAGATACGCCGGGTCGTCCAGATCGACGTACGACTGCGGCGCCCCGTCGACCGTGAGCAGCCAGGCCCGCTCCCTGTCGACGTCGGGCATCAGCTTGGCGGTGCCGTGATCGGTGGTGCGGGACACGGGTATCTGGTCGGTCACCCGTTCATTGTGACGTGCCCCGGAGCACCGCGGGACCGTACCGGTACGGCCCCGCGGCCGTCAGCGGCACCGGACGGCACCGTTCATCCCACGGCGATGACGGTCCCCGCGCCCACGGTCCGTCCGCCCTCGCGGACGGCGAACCCGAGCCCCGGCTCCAACGGCACCTCCCGTCCCAGCTCCACGCCCATCTCCACCGTCTCCCCGGGCCGGGCGACACCCGCCCCGCCCAGGTCGACGCGCCCCACCACGTCCGCCGTACGGATGTAGAACTGCGGCCGGTAGCCGGTGGTGACCGGGGTCGTACGGCCCCCTGCGCTCCCCTGCAGCACGTACACCCGCGCCGAGAACCGCCGCGCCGGCACCACGCTTCCCGGCGCCGTCACCACGTACCCCCGGCGGACGGCGTCCCGGGGAACGCCCCGCAGCAGCAACGCGACGCTGTCCCCGGCCTGCGCGCCGGTCATCGGCCTGCCGAAGGTCTCCAGCCCGGTCACGACCGTCCGGACGTCCGCGCCGAGCACGTCGACGCGGTCACCGACCCGCACCACGCCCCGTTCGACGGCACCGGTCACGACGGTCCCCCGCCCGGTGATGGTCAGCACGTTCTCGACGGGCAGCAGGAACGGCGCGTCCAGATACCGTTCCGGCGTCGGCACATAGGTGTCCACCGCGTCGAGCAGTGCCTCGACGGACGCCGTCCAGCGCGGGTCACCCTCCAGCGCGCGCAGTCCGGAGACGCGGACGACGGGGACGGCGTCGCCCGGGTACCCCTGGGCGGTCAGCAGGTCGCGGACCTCCAGCTCGACCAGGTCGGTCAGCTCCGCGTCCCCCGCGTCGGCCTTGTTGAGCGCGACGACGATGTGGTCGACGCCCACTTGCCGGGCGAGCAGCACGTGTTCGGTGGTCTGCGGCATGATCCCGTCGAGCGCCGAGACGACGAGGATCGCCCCGTCGAGCTGCGCGGCGCCGGTGACCATGTTCTTGACGTACGTGGTTTGCGCACCCTGTCATGACTTTATCGTCGCAGGTAGGAGCACGCAAGAAAGCCCCGCTCACCTTCGACGGGGGGCGTCGGTGAGCGGGGCCGTCCGCCACCCCGGACGTCTGGCGAGACGTCCGGCCGAGGGTGGCAGTCTCGTCCCCCAAGAAAGGGCTGTAACAGGGGGACGAGGGTTCAGAGCCTCACCCATGGGCCGGCAGGCGGGCAAACCCATGGGTGAGGCTTAGGACGCTGACGGGGGCTGGGGAGGGGCCGACCTCACATCGAGCCTCAACCCAACCACCCCCGTCGCGCCCTCCGCGGGCCGGACGCACGGGCGCCCAGCACGCGGGTCTAGGGGGCTAGAACACAGGCACGTAGCCAGGTCCCCAGTACTTGATGCCGCGCAACTTCTCCCCGACGAAGATCGGCGCGGAGTGCACGACGTCGTGCGGGTTGCAGGAGTGCGGCTCCGAATCGCAGGTGACTTCGACGCCGGCGAATGTCTCCGTAAATCCCTGTCGACGAAGCACCGTCGGATCGCTGGGGTACGTCCAGGTGGCGCCGCAGATCTCACGTAGCGCGCTCATGACGCACCTCCGCCCCGGACGTTGCGCGCCAGTAGTGCACCTCAGCCGCCCTGCCGTCGCGCAGGACCCTGCCGGCGTGGTCCAAGCCGTCGCTGTGCGCCTCCAGCTCGCAGCGCACGACGCCGCTCTCCAGCGCGTCCATGGCGCGGCACTGCGGTCCTACGAACGGCTCCGGTACCGGGGGACCAGGGCGCAGGCTGAACCGCTGGATCGTGACGATGCGGAACCGGTTGTTTGCCGGCGCGCGCTCCAAGAGCTGCCGGGCCACGGCCACGGGGTCGTCGTCCTCTTCGAGGGCTATCTGACGCAGGTGACCGGCGATCTCCAGGTAGGCGAGATACGGGAGTTCGTCGAGTTCTTCCTCCGACGAGATCTCCGGGTACGGCCGGCGTTCCGTCATGACCGGTTCTCCTGCTCCCGGTGCCTGGCCATCTCGACACGGAGATCAGTTGCCCTCGACGGGTCGTACCCCGAACCGTGAGGATCATCGGCTCGCTTGATCTTCTGCATGAAGGTGTCGCATACCTTGCAACCCGGCTTGGGCCGGGGAGGCTGGTACGTGACCAGATCCAACATCCGTAACGCCATCCCTCGTCACCTCTATGCGTTGGCGTGATGACGACACAGATGGTCATCCGTCACACGAGACGTTTGAACCACCAACTCACGGACACCCGGGCCGCCTGCGCGCTATCGTCCTAAGTGGCCCAAACGTCCTCGGGGGATGCCTTGAACACGGACCTACAGCGCGCTATGGACGAGGCGCAGATTTCGCGCAGTCGCCTCGCCCGTACAGTCGGAGTGACCAGTAAGACGGTCGAACGATGGGTGGCGGATCCGAACCGTGCGCCGCATCCGCGCACGCGGGAGGACGTCGCGAGGGCGTTGGGAGTGAGTGCAGCCGTGCTGTGGCCTAAGTCGATCCGTAGCACCCTGAAGACGGGGCCAGACCGGGAGATCATCGCAGCCTACCCGTACCGCAACGCATGCTCTACGTCGGTGTGGGCTCGTCTGATCGACGGTGCGTCAACGTCCATCACCTTTGCGGGGTACACGAACTACTTCGTTTGGCAGGAGCATCCGCGACTAGCGGATCGGCTAGCGGCCAAGGCCGCATCCGGCTGCGTCGTTCGATTCCTCGTGGGTGACCCTGATTCGGAGATCACACGGCGTCGGGAAGAGATCGAAGGCGTCCCGCTCACCGTCAGCACGCGTATCCGAATCACACTCGACGCTCTGAGCAAGATCGAGGGCAGGGGTGTGGAGGCCCGTTACTCTGACGGACACATTGCTCTGTCTGTGTTCACCTTCGATGACGAAATGCTCGTGACGCCTCACCTCTCCAGTTTGCTGGGGCACGAGTCACCAATGCTCCATCTGCGCCGGCTGGGAGAGAACGGCCTCTACGACCGGTTTGCCAGCCACGTAGCGGCACTGTGGGAGGAAGGGCGTCCCGTCTCGTCGGCCTAGAGCCACCCGGCGCTACGCATGCGCGTCCGCCAGGCCAGGCCGTGCGACGGCCGGCAGTAGCGGCGCACACGTCCGACGCCAGGAACCTGCGGGATTTCAGTGCCGCAGTGCAGGCACTGGACGGCCTGGCCCTTGGCGCCCTTGGTGTAGTCCATCGTGCTCCTCCTGAGGTAATGGGAACGCCCCGCGGCCCATGTCGGGATCCGCGGGGCGGGGGATGTTGGTGTGCGGGCCGCCCTCGTCCCTGTCGGAGAGGGCGGCCGGGTGTGTGTCAGATGACGATGCGCCCGTTGTTCAGGCTGGTAGCAACCTCGCCGTCGTAGAACTCAATGCGCTTGTCGACCATGCCGCTCAGTTCCTGGCCGTCAAGGACCGTGGTCGACTCCACGTTGATGGTCACGGGTCGGCCGGCTCCGCGGGCAGCCCTGATGTCATCCCACTGCGTCGACGTGAACACAGGTTCTGGGCTGCCAGTTCCGTTGGCGACGAGGGAGAGACCGGGCGGGAGGTACCCGCCGTCGTCGTACCAGTGGGGATGACGGTTCAGCCATCTCCCGTAGGCCGCGGACGGAGATCCGTAGTCGGCCCGATTCTTGATGTAACCCATGCCCCACTGGATCTGTGTCGCTGGGTTCGTCCGCCAGTCCGGACCGGCCGACGCCATCTTTGAGCCGGGCAGAGCCTGCGGAATACCGAAGGCACCGGAGCTGGGGTTCTCAGCGTTCCACCTCCATCCGGACTCGCCCGTCCAGAGACGGTCCAGCGACGGCCATTCGCCGGGGCCCCAGCCGAAGTAGTGCAACTGGGACTTGGCGAAGTTCTTCGCTGCCGCGATGGACTGGGAGACCTTGCCCCCGGTGCGGATGCTTTCCAGGTACGGCATGGGATCGACGGCTCGTCCTCCCACCCGCGCCTCCAGGTGGAGGTGAGGGCCGGTGACGTTGCCGGTCGCGCCCGACAGGCCGACGACGTCGCCCTGGCCCACCACCTGACCCAGACCCGCGAGGATCTCGGACATGTGGGCGTACAGGGAGACGAGCTTCCCACCGTGGTCAATCTCCAGGTGGTTGCCGTACGGGCCGGCAGTACCGACGCCAACGATCGTGCCACCGTCGACCGCGTGGACCTGAGTTCCAACGGGTGCCGGGAAGTCTAGGCCCGTGTGGTGGCCGGAGGACCACATGCGACCGGGGACGCCGAACCTGGTCCCGTAGGGGACGTTGATGGGCTTGACCCACTGGCCGACTCCGCCTCCGCCGCTGAACATGTTCGTGACAGCGTTGACCAGCATGTCTTTCAGCCCGCCGACCATCCGCTTCGGGATGCCGGTGATGACCTTGCCCATGGGGCCGTCGCCGACGCCGTCCTTGACGTGATCCATCGTCGGCCTGATGAGTCGGTCCCAGACCTTGCCCGGGTGGATCATCAGGTCGCCGGTCGTCTTCGCCCAGTCGCCGACGGTGCTGAACACGTCCTTCGTCCAGTCCCACGCTCCGCCGATAACGCCACCGGATTCAAGGAGCTGAGTCCCTGCGGAGGCGTGAAGCGCCTTCGCGCGGCCCCGGTATTTCGGATCCGTCGGGATGACGTATTCGGGGTAACGCGGGTCTCCCTCGCCGACGATTGCCGTCGGACGATTCGTCTTCATCGGACGAGCAATGCCCCATCCTTCGCCGATCGTTCCGCCGGCTTCGAGGAGCTTAGGGTTCTCAGGCAGAAGCTTCGGGGCTTTCGGGAGTTTGTCCAGTCCGACGAATCCAGCGACCTTGTCCCACACCGCCTTGATTCCATGGGTGTACACGAAGTCAATGACGAAATTGACAGGCTTCGCCACAATGCCGGCGACCTTATCCCACGCCGACTTGATCGCCTTCCGCGCACCATCGAAGGCGTCCGCCACGAGGCCGACTGCGGACTTGATGCCGTCGAATGCCGGCTTCAGGCCTTTGTAGTACAGCCAATCTCCGGCGTTCGCCACATCGCTTACCACCGGCTCCACGTAGTCGTTGTAGAGTCCGTGGAATGCGCCACCGACTGAACTCAGCCCGCCGCGGATGGACTTGAACGTCGGAGCCAGTGCCTTGTTCCAGAGCCAATCGGCCTTGTCAGAGATCCAATCTGCGGAAGGCTTTACGGCGTGATTGTAGAGCCAAAGGAACGCGTCACCGACGCCCACGACTTCGCCCTTTATGGCCGACAGGGCGGGGTACAGTGCCTTGTTCCAGAGCCACAGTGCCAGCCCCGCTATAGCGTTCCACGTCGGCTCAGCGCAGTCCGTCCAGAGCCAGCCGAACAGCAATCCAAGTGCGTGAACTGCGACGATGATCGGAGCGACGACGAGAGTGACGATGATCGCTGCGGCGTACTTCGCCACCGTCACCATGCCGGTCCAGGCAGGGGCAAAAACGTTTCTCCAGAGCCATACAGCCGCGCCCCCGACGCTCTGGATTGCGCCCCAGATCAGGGCGAAGACAGGCTGTAGAGCGCTCCGCCAGGCCCACTCCGCGGCCGTCGCAATGCCATGCCAGGTGGCGTCTACGACGTCGCGGAACCACCCGAAATGCTTGTACGCGTAGATTACCGCTGCTGCGAGGGCAACGAGTCCTACGATTACCAGGACAATCGGGTTCGCTGCCATGACGAGGTTGAATGCTGCTACGGCAATCGTCCACAGTCGGGTAGCAACCCATACGCCGTAGATGAGCCGAATCAGCCACGGCAGGGTGTCAGCCACAGAAGCTATTCCGACCGCGACTCCGCTGATAACTTTCAGCAGGGGGCCGGATATCGGCGAGAGGGCCGATCCTATTGACAGCACAGCGCTGGCTATGTCGCTCACGGTTTGGGCGACAATTGGGCCATGCTTCCCGGCGTAGGACAAGAACTTCTCGAAGGCGGGACTGCCCTTGAGCTTCGTCCCCCAATCGGCGAACCGTTCGGTGTCCTTCTGCATTCGGCTCGATATACCATCCATGTGCGGCAGGAAGGCGTCGACAATGCCCGCCATGCCCTTTAGGACGTTACCGAATGCGACACCCAGACCGACAATCGCCGGCTTCGCGTTGTCCTGGATATCCTTTTTGAAGCCTTGCCAGAAAGGCGTCTTCAGTTGCTTCGACGCCCGGTCCATCAATTCTTTGACGGCAGACGCGGAATTCCTTACCAGTGGCGTGAACGCGGGCAGTGAGTTCTTCGCCGAGTTCACGCCTCGCGTGAATAGCGGCAGGACGTCCGGCTGAAGCGACGTCGACCAGTCCTTGAACGCCTTCGTCAGCCCCTTCGGGCCGGCGAGGGAATCGTAGAGATCCCGTTGTTCAGGCGTCAGCTTCGCCAGTGCCTCGCGGTACGTGTCCGCCTTCGTGGTGGCGGTCGTCGTGGTGTCGATGCTCGACAGGCGAGCCGACTCGACGCCGCGCTCCGCGGACTCGATGGACTCCGCAGCCGTTACCTGAGTGGTAGCAGCGTTCTTGACGGCGTCGGTTAGGGAGCGCTGTGCGTCAGCCACCTGCTGCGCGGCCTGAACCTCCGCCTTCGCGGCGTCACTGTGAGCCTGCGCCAGAGCCTCGACCTGGTCACGGACGTTGCGCTGAGCGTCGGCGACATCCTGAGTGGCCTTTTTGACCTGCTCGTTACCGTTGACGCCCTCCTTCTTCGCCTTCCGGGCCTCCTCCTGCGTCTGACGGTAAGACTTGTCCTGCTCCTTCTGAGCCTGGAGGGCCTGGTCGTAGGCAAGCTGCGCACGCTCGCGCTGGAGATCGGTGGCTTTCGGGTCGGCCAGGACGCGGTTCAATTCGTCCTGCGCCTCCGCGACCCTGAGGACGGAGTCACGCTGGTTGAGCTTGCCGTCCGCGAGCTTGTCGTCGAGGGCGGCGAGTTGGTCGGCAGCGTCCTTCCGAGCCCGGGTGAGGGCCTCTTCAGCGTCAGTCGACTGACGCTTGGCGTCGGCGAGGGAGCGCTCTGCCCGCTCGACGTTCTGCGCGGACTGCACCCGCTGATCAGCGGCACGCTGCGCGGCTTGCGCGACGGCACGCTCAGCGTCCTCCACCTGTCGGTTGGCCTGAGCGATGGACTGCGCGGCGTTGCGATGGGCGGCCGTGAGTGCCTGTTGTGCACCGGCCATCTGAAGGGCGTTCTGTGCGGCGCGGACGTTGGCGGCAGCGCTGTTGTCCGTCGAGGAAGCGGCTTCCTTCTCCGCTGCTGTCTTCGCCTGAATGACGCTCGTGACGCCCTTGATGGCCGGAATGGCCACGAGGGCCAGGGCCCCGACTCCTGCGCCGGCAGTTACGGCCGCCGATGCGATAGCGCCGATGCCGGCGGCTGCGATCGGGACGAGCGGCAGGGCTGCGACGGCACCGATTGCGCCACCGAGCGACCTCAGCGCGGACAGCGCGCCGGCCGTATCCGCCTTCACTCGGATGGTTACTGACCTTCAAAGCGTGGTGTCGTCAGGGCTGACGTCTCATGATCCCTGCGGTATGCCGACTGCATGAGGTATGCACAAGGGGGCGGACTGACCGACGAACGGCGGTTCTTCCGCGAGAAGTTGAGGATGGAGGCGGCCGAGCGGTTCCGGCAGGGCGACGAGAACCCGATCATCGCTCACGACCTGCGGGTCAGCGTCCGGTCGGTACAGCGGTGGCGCAGGGCCTGGTCGCAGGACGGTCCGAGAGCCCTGACCTCGAGGGGCCCGGCATCGCTGCCGCTGCTCAGCGACGAACTGTTCGCCGTGCTGGAGAGGGAACTGGCCAAAGGGCCGGTGGCACACGGCTGGCCGGACCAGACCTGGACCCTGTCGCGGATTAGGACGCTGATCGGGCGCCGCTTCCACAAGAGCTACACGTGGCAGGGGGTGGCCGCCCTGCTCAAGCGGCACGGCTGGAGCTGCCAGGTCCCCGCCCGGCGGGCGATCGAGCGGGACGAGACCGCGGTGGCCGGCTGGGTGAAGGAGACCTGGCCGAGCGTGGAAGGACCGTGGCGGCGCTCGACGCCTGGCTCGTCTTCGAGGACGAAGCCGGCTTCTCGATGACGCCGCCGACCACCCGCACCTGGTCCCGCCGCGGCCACACCCCCGTGATCCGCGTGCGGGGCCGCTCCCGCCGCCGCTTATCGGTGGCCGCCCTGGCCTGCTACAAAACCGGCGAACCCTCACGACTGATCTACCGGCCCTGCCCGGACGCCCGGCCCGACGGGCGCAAAAGCTTCTCCTGGAAGGACTACCGCGACCTGATCCAGACCGCCCACCAACAGCTCGGCGGCCCCATCGTGCTGGTCTGGGACAACCTCAACACCCACCTCACCGCCGGCATGCGCCGCTACATCGCCGACCGCGACTGGCTCACCGTCTTCCAACTGCCGCCCTACTCACCCGACCTCAACCCGGTCGAAGGCATCTGGTCTGTCCTGCGACGCACCACCACAGCCAACCGCGCCTTCGCCGACCCCGACGACCTGATCACCGCCGTCCGACGCGGCCTCCGCCAGCTCCAGTACCGCCCCGACGTCCTGGACGGCTGCCTCACCGGCACCGGCCTCCGGCGCCAGCCACCATGACGACATCACGCATTGAAGGTCAGTAGGTCGATTTCTGAGCAGAAAAATGGCTCCCCGCCCGGGAGTAGCGAACGCGGAACATCAACGGCCCACAGAGGGGGAGCCGGTGCTCTACGCGCCCCTTGCGGAGCCGGGCGGGGAGCCTTCAAGCGTGCCGCCGGAGGAGAGGGCAACGGCACGCGGTTCGGGAGGCTTCAACGGCCATTGCGGTGCCGGAGTCTCCACGAAGGGCAGTAGGAGAGGGGCGACTCGTCGCGGATACGCCCCTCTCCATAGTTAATACAAAGGCGCACACATCACGCGCCGTCGGAGCCCCTCAGTCGTCGCATACGGTCCCGCAGTCGGGCCCGTGCCCATTCCGCAGAGCACACGTCGCCACAGAGGGTCCGCCAACGTCGACGCTGCGAGGCAGGGCGACGCTGCTCGAAGGGCTTCGAGCACTGAGCGCAAGAGCCCCGCCAGGTCTTCTCTGGACCCTCCACCGTCACGACGCCCCCCGCGGATTCGTACGTGAGCGTGAGCACTGCCTCCGCCTGGCGGGCCGCATAGGCGGCTGCTATCTCCGGGTCTACGCGGACCGTCACTGCGGACGTGACCGGCGGCACTATGTCTACCGTGCGGCCCGACGGCCGGCGTCGGATCGGGCGCTCCTCGTCGACCTCCCCGGCGTCATGCCAGGTATGCCACAGGCGCTCGTTGAACTCCTCGTCCGTCTCGACGTCGAGCGGATCACTGCCCGAAAATCCAAGCCAGTGCGTCCGCGTCGGCGAGACGTACGCCCCGCATTCCTCCAGCTCCATCCCGAGATAGCGAAGCTCCTCCAGCTCCCCCGTGTATCGAGTGCGCCGGCGTGCCGAAGTCCCGTACTCGTCCTCGTACATGGCTTTCCCCTCCGTCGTAGGCGGCGCCACACGCGAGGTGTGCGCCTTACTACACACGTAATGGGGGAAATGGAGCCGGATGTTTGGTCCGGGATCGAAGATCTTCCAAGACGCCAACACCCTGTGTAACAATGGCTGGGACGGCCCCGTATGGCTTTAAGACGCGAACGGGGCCCGGTTGGCACTCTACCGCCTGCCGCACCTGTAGGCGCTTAGAAGGTCGCACAGGGGCCCTCTCGGGCATCCTCCGCCTCGTCAGCCTCCGTCGGGGCCGGCTCGGCGTCCTCCGGGGCGGACTGGTGTCCAAAGTGTCAAACTGAACGGTGTTCTCAAGAGCCCCTAAGACGTGTTAAGGGGAACCTGGAACATACCTCTAATTTGACCAATCTGACCTAAGAAGAAGTAGTAATGGCCAGTTGACCTGCTACTTTGCGGCGAACGAGCAGGATCACGGTTTGACCCAAGTCTGGCCAACTTTGACACCGGACGAGGGTGGAGGCCGGTCGATGTAAGGAGCACACACCCTCTTGGTGCTTACCTTCCCGGAATGGCACTCTCCGGTTGCTGGTCGATCTTCCCCCTCCGACGCACGAAAGCCCGTCGCCGGCTAGAGCCAGAGACGGGCTTTCGTTACGAGGAGTGACTGACTGTCGGAGGCGTCAGACGGCGACGGGGAGGACGCCGACGAGACCCCCGCAGGCGTGCGCCTCGACGCAGGAGGGGCAGACCGACGTCGTCCAACGTCCGTCGAGCCACACCGGGGCCGCCTCCGGGTCGACGTCGCCGCAGTGTCCGCAGCGGATGGTGATCGGGTGCTCGTAGACGTCGCTCGCCAGCATGACGCACATGTCCTCGCACAGCGCCTCGCACCCCAGTGCGGCCGACTCGAAGGACGTCTCCCAGCCGTCGGCCAGGACGACGCCTTCGTACTGTGTCAGGTCATGGTCACGGCCGACGGCGACGACGGCGGGGAGGCGAAGGCGGTCAGCCACGTCACAGGCGAAGGCACGGACGTCGGCGTAGCTGTCGGGGGTGGTGGTATTTCCGACGACGAGGGTTGGACGGTGTGCGAGCATTGTGCTTCTCCTCTTGGAGAGGTGGGAGGCTCGTCGTCCGCCAAAGACATTTGGGCGAGCCTCCCACGCCAGTTGCGTCGGGGGGTGGTTAACCACCTCGATAGTGGCACAGGGTCGACAGGTGGTCCGTGCGCGCATGGATGGATTACTTCCTGCACCGAACAGACGAACTCCCAGAGCGTCCGCCGGCCGGACCGTGGAGCGCGCCGCCCACGGAATGACGAAGGCCCCCGTCGGTACACGACGGGGGCTCCTTTGTGTGCGGCTACTCTTCCGCGGGTGTGGCCCACTCGATGATGCATCGGGCGTCACCGTCGAACGGGGCGCCCCGTCGCGCCGCCTGCGTCACGGTGATCTTCTCGATAGCGACGCGGAGGAGGTCACGGCGCATAGGCAAGTCGGCCGCCTCCCACGCCTCTTCGAGGAGTTCGGCGTCATCGAACATCGTCAGGTCGACGTTCCCGCCAGTTAGCCCGTTAGCGCGTGCCTGTGCTTCCTTCAGTGTCTCCTCTGCCTCCGCGACGAGGCGGGGGAAGTACTTGCCCATGGCGCCGTCATACAGCCCCTTCGCACGGTCGTTGGCGAGTCGCTCGACGGCCGCCTCCGCAGCCTTGACGGCGCCTAGCGCTTCCTGCGCTTCCTCTGTCTCCTCTGGAGCTACGAGAGCCGCCCACCGCTCCGCAACAGCGATCATCAGCGGGTCGCCTGCGTCTACGTCGGCAGCGCTGACGGCCCCGACCCACGCCCGGTAGACGTACTCCTCGACGCGAGCGCGCATGGCCGACGCAGGCGCCGGGCACGGCTTGCCCATGGCGTGACCGTTGCAGACGTAGGAGCGCCCGCTCGTCGGCATCTTCGCCCCACAGCCAGCGCACCGGAGTAGGTCCGTCAGGAGATGCGTCGCCTTGCCGACGCGCGGTCCTAGTGCTCCGCGCTGGTGGCCGGCGTGCACTCGCCTTGCCTTCGCGACGAGATCCGCAGGGACCGGGTCGACACCGTCAGCAAACACACGGACCCGCTCTCCAGCCTCGTTGCGATACGCCACGGGCCACGTGTGCTTGCGGGACAGCGCAACGACTTGCCATCCCTCGTACACAGGGTTGTAGACAATGCGCCGGACCGTCGACGCGTTCCAGGGTCCGCCCTTCGGGGAGGCTTTGCGGTCACTCGTCAGCCGCCGGGCGACGACGCGGGGCGCGTACCCGTCGGCAACGTCCGTGATGACGCGGAGGACTGTGTCCCAGTGCGCGCCATGGTGCAGCTTCCCTTTCTTGTCCTTGCTCAGCCCAAATGGGGCGGCTCCCAACCACTCACCCCGCCGTCGCTGTCCCTGCTTCGTGTCGCGCACACGGTGCGACAGGAGATCTGACACGGTCTTGGCGCGTTCGGCGTCGTTGATGATGCGCTCTCGGTCACGTGGGACTGCGCTGTCGAGCCGCTCGTAGTCGAAGATGATCCGGGCGCCCGCGTCGAGTAGCTGAATGACAGAGCCGGCCCCCTGGCGGTCGAACCGGTCCACCGCGTAACACCACAGTGCGGGCACTTCTTTACGCCTGAGCGCTCCCAGTGCCTTCGTGAAATCGGGACGCTTGACGTCCGTCCATGCGCTGAGGTTGTCCTTCCACACCTTGCGTACTCGGTAATTATGCTGGTCTGCCCACGCTCGCCCGCGTTCCTCCTGTGTCGTGAAGGTCAGAGCCTCCACGCCTTCCCGTGTGATCTTGCTTCGACGTAGATACAAGTCGATCTCGTCCACGGTCCCGCCCCTCTGCTACCGAGCTACCAATATGACAGGGTGCGCAAACCACGTAGTCGGCGTGCCCGGGCATGTCGACATGGGCGTAGTGCCGGGTGTCGGTCTCGTACTCGACGTGCGTGAGGTTGATGGCGATGCCGCGGGCGGCCTCCTCGGGCGCGCGGTCGATGCGGTCGAACGGCACGAAGGTGCCGGTGCCGCGCTCGGCGAGGACCTTGGTGATGGCGGCGGTCAGGGTGGTCTTGCCGTGGTCGACGTGACCCATGGTGCCGATGTTCAGGTGCGGTTTGGTGCGCACGTAGGCCGTTCTGGACATGGCTGTACCTCGGAGCCTCTCAGCCGGGATGACAACGCGGGGACCCCTGGGACCCGCCGACCCTCCCCCTGCGGGGTCCGCCGGACTGTCCGGAGAGGGTCAGCTTCGGGCGCCGCCGGGAGCGGCCACGAGGAGCGCGACGGCAGCCTTCGGTGCGTCCGCGACGGCGGATGCTGCGAGGAGGAAGGCGAACCGGGACATGCCGTCCATCATCACCGACGGTTTGTCCGGCGTCGAACCCTTTTCCACGGTGGGCGAGTTCGGACCATACAGCGATCACACACGCCCGTCGGTTAGTGTCACCAGATGCTCGATGCCAACCGCTCTGGCACCGCCGCGGCCTCTCCCCGGGCCGCCGGCACGGAGCTCGCCGTCCCCCTGACCGCCCCCACGGCCGCGGCCGTCACCGCGGGTGCCCCCATGGCCACGCCCGTCCCACCGCTGCCCCGTTCGAGATTCGCCGCCCGCTGCGCCCGTGTGCTGCGGTCCCCCCACGCCCGGCTCTCGCTGCTGTTCGCCCTGCTCGCGGGCGGCGTGGTGGCCGTGGTGCTGTTCGAGCCGCAGCGGCTGCTGACGCACGGCTGGCCGCCGCAGCTCGGCGGGGTCGCGGCAGCCGTCGTCTTCTCGGCGGCGTACGGGCTGTGCACCGTGGCGTTCGTCCCGCGCCCCCTGCTGAACCTGGCCGCGGGCGCGCTGTTCGGCTCGCAGCTCGGGCTGTCGACGGCGCTCGCCGGCACCGTGCTGGGTGCCGGGGTGGCGTTCGGGCTGGGCCGGCTGCTCGGGCAGGACGCACTGCGCCCGCTGCTGCGGGGCCGCTGGCTGAAGGCGGCCGACGGGCAACTGAGCCGGCACGGGTTCCGGTCCATGCTGATCGCCCGGCTGTTCCCGGGGGTGCCGTTCTGGGCCGCGAACTACTGCGCGGCCGTCTCCCGCATGCGCTGGCTGCCCTTCCTGCTGGCGACGGCCCTGGGCTCGGTCCCGAACACGGCCGCCTACGCCGTCGCCGGCGCCCGCGCCTCGACGCCCACGTCCCCCGCCTTCCTGATCGCGATGGGCTGCATCGCCCTACCGGCGCTGGCCGGGTCGGTGGTGGCCTGGCGCAAGCGCCACCAGCTCCGCGGCCGGTGAGCCGTACCGGCGGCCGGGGAGTCGGCTCAGCCGATCGCCGCGGCCGGCCGGGGAGGACGACCCAGCCGAGGAGGATGTCCCGATGTGACCCAGCATCATCGCCGTCGTCGGCACGCTGCTCGGTGGCGCGCTCACCGGGCTGATGCAGTCCAGGCACGAGCGGGCCGCCCGCGCCGACCGCAGGGCGGATGCGCTGCGGTCGGCGCTGGGCGAGCTGGTGGCCGCGCTGGGCGACCACCGGCGGGCCATGTGGCACCGTGAGGACCTGCGGCTGAGCGGCGCGAGCGCGGAGACCGTCGCGGCGGCCCGGGCCGCGTCCCACGCCACCCGGTCCGCCGTCACCGCTCCCCTCGTCTCGGTCTCGGTGCTGGAACCGTCCCTGGCCGAACCCGCCCGCAGGGCCGCGCTGGCGGCGTTCGGCATCCGCGACGTGACCGACCACACCCTGCTGGCCGCCCGCCGTGAGGCCGCCATCGCGGCGACCGACGACCTGGTCGCCGCCGCGGGTCGTGCCCTGGCCTGACGGCCGGACGGCGCTGCGGGCGGCACCGGCGCTGCGGGAGGCGCCGACGTTGCGGGGGGATTCCCGGCTCAGACTCCTTCCAGGATCATCGCGTTGGCGAGACCGCCCGCCTCGCACATGGTCTGGAGGCCGTACCGGGCGCCGCGTCGGCGCATCGCGTGCACCAGGGTGGTGGTCAGCCGGGTGCCGCTGGCGCCGAGCGGGTGGCCGAGGGCGATCGCGCCGCCGTGCACGTTGACCCTGTCGAGGCCGGCACCGGTCTCCTGCTGCCAGGCCAGCACTACGGCGGCGAACGCCTCGTTGACCTCGAACAGGTCGATGTCGGCCATGCTCAGGCCGGCCCTGCGCAGCACCTTCTCCGTCGCCGGGACGACACCGGTGAGCATCAGCAGTGGGTCGGAGCCGGTCACGGCGAAGCTGTGCAGGCGGGCGAGCGGGCGCAGGCCGAGCCGGGCGGCGGTGTCACCGGAGGTGATCAGGACGGCGGAGGCGCCGTCGTTGACGGGGCTGGCGTTGCCCGCGGTGACGTTCCACTCGATCTGCGGGAAGCGCTCGGCGAAGCCGGGGTCGTGATAGGCGGGCCTGAGGCCGGCGAGGATCTCCGGGGTGCTGTCCGGGCGGACGCACTCGTCGCGGGCCACGCCGTCCAGCGGCGCGATCTCGTCGTCGAACAGTCCGTCCCGCCACGCGGCGGCGGCCTTGCGGTGGGAGGAGACGGCGAACTCGTCCATCCGCGCCCGCGTGAGGGAGTGCTTGGCGGCGATGAGTTCGGCGCTGATGCCCTGCGGGACGAGGCCCTCCGGGTAGCGCTCGGCGACACCGGGCCCGAACGGGTCCGCGCCGGCGGGCACGTTGGACCACATCGGCACCCGGCTCATCGACTCCACACCGCAGGCGACGACGAGGTCGTACGCGCCCGAGATGACGCCCTGCGCGGCGAAGTGCACGGCCTGCTGGGACGAGCCGCACTGGCGGTCCACCGTGGTCGCCGGCACGGACTCGGGGAAGCCGGCGGCGAGAACGGCGTACCGGGTGGTGTTCATGGCCTGTTCGCCGACCTGGTCGACGGTGCCGCCGATCACGTCGTCGATCAGCGCGGGGTCGACGCCGGAGCGCTCGACCAGGGTGCGCAGGGTGTGGGCGAGGAGCTGTACGGGGTGGACGTGGGCGAGGGAGCCGTTCGGCTTGCCCTTGCCGATGGGGGTGCGTACGGCTTCGACGATGACGGCGTCGCGCATGGGGCCGGCCTCCTGCGGTGATCGGACGGGCTACCGGTGAGTAGGAAATCCGGACTCACCCTAACTCGGTAAGTTGGAAATTCCAACCCTCCTCTAGACTGGCCTCATGGCCGCCACGAAGGACCCGCGCCCCTGCTCCATCGCCGACGCCCTCGCACTGGTCGGCGAGAAGTACTCGCTGCTCGTCCTGCGGGAGGTGTGCCTGGGCAACGGCCGTTTCGACCAGCTCGTGCGCAACATCGGCGCCCCACGCGACATCCTGGCCACCCGGCTGCGCCGGCTCGTGGAGGCCGGCATCCTCACCAAGCGCCTCTACAGCGAACGCCCCCAGCGCTTCGAGTACCGGCCCACACAGGCGGGACTGGAGCTGGAGCCGGTCCTGATGACCCTCAAGGAGTGGGGGGACCGCCACCTCCGCAAGGGCGCCGACCTGCCGATGGCCGTCGAGCACGTCTGCGGCAGCGAACTGGTGCCGGTGGTCACCTGCCAGGCGTGCGGCGACCCCGTGCGCCACGAGGACCTGACGGCCCATCCGCAGGCCCCGGGCTGGACCGTGGCCGGGCCGACGGCCGCCTGAGGGCGCCGTCCGGCCCCTGTTTCCGCACTGCCATCCGGGCCCGCTACGCTTCGGTCGTCACATGATCACCTTTTCTCCCCAGCGCTTGGACGCCGTACCCCCATGTCTTGGTTCGAATCCCTCGTCCTCGGACTCGTCCAGGGACTGACCGAGTTCCTGCCCGTCTCCTCCAGCGCGCATCTGCGGCTGACCGCGGCGTTCTCGGGCTGGGAGGATCCCGGGGCGGCCTTCACGGCGATCACGCAGATCGGCACGGAGGCGGCGGTACTGATCTACTTCCGCAAGGACATCGGCCGGATCATCGCGGCCTGGTTCCGGTCACTGTCCGACCGCGCCATGCGCCGCGACCACGACGCGCAGATGGGCTGGCTGGTGATCGTGGGCTCCATACCCATCGGCGTGCTGGGCGTGACCCTGAAGGACCAGATCGAGGGGCCGTTCCGCGATCTGCGGATCACCGCCACCATGCTCGTCGTCGTCGGCGTGGTCATCGGCGTCGCCGACCGGCTGGCGGCCCGTGACGAGACGGGCGGCCGGCACCGCGCCCCCAAGCAGCGCAAGACACTGGACGACCTGGGCGTCAAGGACGGCCTCGTCTTCGGCCTCTGCCAGGCCTGCGCCCTGATCCCCGGCGTGTCCCGTTCCGGCGCGACCATCAGCGGCGGCCTGTTCATGGGCTACCGGCGCGAGGCCGCGGCCCGCTACTCCTTCCTGCTCGCCGTCCCGGCCGTCCTCGCCTCCGGCGCGTTCGAGGTGAAGGACTCGCTCGGCGAGGGTGAGGTGGCCTGGGGACCGACCCTGTTCGCCACGGTGATCGCGTTCGCTTCGGGATACGCGGTGATCGCGTGGTTCATGAAGTGGATCTCCAACAAGAGCTTCATGCCCTTCGTGATCTACCGGATCCTCCTGGGCATCCTGCTGTTCGTGCTGGTGGGAGCCGGTGTGCTCAGCCCGCACGCGGGCGAATCCGGCGGCTGAACCAGGGCCGCACAGGTAGCGCTATCTAGCATTTCCTAGCGCCTGATTGCAGCACCCCGCCATGATCATCTCCCACTTGTCTCCCACTCATCTCCCACCGGGGAGGCGGGATACGCCCCACTAGGGCGTGTGCGTCCGCAAAGTAGGGGATGACGCGGAAGGGCCCGCACTGCCGTGCGGGCCCTTCCGTACAGAGGGTGGAGCGGGTCAGCTGGGGTTCATGTCCGGCCTAGGCCGCGACCCTCGCCACGAGGAAACGCAGCCGCGTATCCACCGTGTCCCAGGCATCGCCGGTGAGGTCGTCCAGTGCGGCGGCGGCAGTGAGGATGAGCAGGCCGAGGCGCGCCTCCACGTCCTCCCACGGGAACCAGCCGCACCGCCCGAAGCCCTCACCCAGATCTACGGTCGCACTTGGATCAGCGCGTGGGTACCGCTCGTACGCCAGGCGGCCCCATCCAGTTCGAGAGCATCCACGGTCTCCTGCTCCAGGCCGACGATGACATCGGACTTCAATGTCCGGAGCACCGCGACGGCCCCGGGGAAGTACTGGGTGCGATCGGCGAAGGGTGTCGTGGGGTGCCACAGCTGGTCGCCCACCAGACGGCGGTAGTTGAGGTCGCCCTTCAGGATGGTGAGCGTGGCGCTCTCGAACTCGACGCGAAGGTCCTCGGGCATCTCCTCGTACGGCAGCGGAGCACAGAAGAACGGGTGGGTACGGACCTCCAGGGTTCCGACCGCCATGGCCTTCCAGAGGCGGCCGCCGATGCGGCTGGCTTCGCCGGGCGCCTGGGTGAGCACAGAGGTCACGGCGTCAGTCGTTCCCGGCTCCCCCGCCGAGAGGCTGAAGCCGAGGTCCGCGCGGTTGCCCCAAAGCGACGCGTGAAGCAGCGCCGTTGCCCGCTCGTGGGGCGGAGCGTCGGCGAGCGCGTCCAGGGCCCGCAGCTCCTCCTCCACCGCCTCGCCTCGCAGTTCGGCCTGCTTGAACGGCGCGAACGGATCCACTCCCTGCCACGGCCCGGCGCCGAAGTACCCGACCACGCCGAGGAGCCTGCGGTAGAAGTAGCTCTCCGCCCACAGGAACGGGGCGTCGTACCACGAGCGCCCGAAGTACTCCCGCCTCCAGTCCGCCCAGCGCTCGTTGTCGCGCTCCAAGGGGCCAAGCGGCTCGATCACACCGTTGGTGATCTCGTCCAGCAGGGCGTCGAGGGCCTCGCGCTGTCGGCGGCCGTACGGGAAGGCGTCTCGTACCTGCTGGATGAGGGCAGGGTGGCGCTTGGCCAGCACGCCCCAGGCGAACGAGCCAGGCTCGTTGCTCAGGATGGCTGGAGCACCCATAGGGCCGACGTCGCGACTGGCCTCTTCGTCCGAGGCGCGGGAGGTCTTCTCTGTCATGGTGTCCAAGCCCTTCGCATGTCGCTCACGTGGCGGTGATCCCCAGGGATGTGCTCGCTGTCAGTCCAGCCCGCCGGTGACTTCGAGATGAGCGAGGAAGGTGGCCACGAGGCGGGGGCGGGGTACTTGGGGGACGAGAGCGTCGGGCAGGCCGGCTTCCAGGCCCCACTCCGTGTTGAAGGTGATGCTGCTGCCGTCCGGGACGATGCTGCCCCACAGCCACTTGACGAACTCCGCCGCGGCAAGCGCCGTGCAGTCCTCGATGGCAATGCCTGCCGGGGACAGCTTGGCCATGCCCTCCAGCTCCTCCTCGCCGACCGTGATGCCGAAGTGCATGACGGACCCGCGAACGGGACCCTCCTCCCCCTCATCGATACGGACGAACGTATCCGTCTCCCGCTCACGCAGGTTGGCCTCGATCCCCTGGTAGGTCAGGCCCCATGTGGAACCCTCGGCGGGGCCGAAGACGTACATGGCGCGGAGTTCGGCCAGTTCGGACGCGTCCACGCGCTCGCTCCCTCATCGTGTGCTGCCATTGGTCAGGGTACGTATCGGGCGTAGCCCTTGACGCCGTAGGCGGCCATCATCACGCGCCAGTAGGCCACGGAATCAGCGTTGTTGGTGACCGTCTCCACGCCCCGCATCTCCTTGTTGCGCGGGTCGTTGAGAGCGGCGTTGTACTTCGTGAGTTCCTTGCGGACCTTGTCGTACAGGAGGTCCTTCTTGCCGGACTCGTGGCTCGCGCGAAGTTCGTCGAGCGAGCGGTAGCACGGCTTGTTCGGCTTGTTGACGTACTTGGCCTCGATCGCCATGCCGTCGCGGTCACGGAAGCCGTCGACCATCAGCGTGCTGTTGGCGCTGATGCCCGGCGGGATGGGGACCTCGTACTCGGGGTATCCGGCGACCCGCTTCTGGTAGGTGACCTCGGCGGGCTTCCCGCCGGACACGTCGCCGACACGCAGAGAGTTCAGCCATGTCTGGAAGTTCTGCTGCTCAGGGGCGCTGAGGGGCGGGAAGCGCGGGTCAGAACGTGTCAGTGGGGCTTATCGGCTGTACGCGAGGACCGTTCGGCGGCCGGTAGCCCACGGGGACCAGGAGGGGCACCCGGATCAGCGGGGCGAGGAAGGGCGGCAAGGACGAAAGGGGCAGGAACCCGCCCCCGTCCGGCTGCGGCATGGGGACCTTGGCCTGCGAGCTGTCGAGCGCCGGCGGGATGTTCCCCAGGCGCGCGATGCGCATGTCGCCGGTGACGAGTTCGTGCAGGCCGCCGTCGTGGCCCTCGCCACCGAACTGCGGTCGTTCCCAGATGGCAAGTGGCTCGCCGAAGAGGGGGCTTTCCTCGTCCGGGATCCTCTGCAGCGCCGTTTCGATGTGCTCCGCGTACACGTCGCAGGCGTGGGCGATCATGCGGCAGGCGGACGGCAGGTTCGCCATCAGGGTCTCGTCCTCGCCCACCTCGGAGGGAGGTGGTGTCTTGCCGACGAACACGGTGAAGAAGGTCTGGACGGCTGCGGCGGTCTCGCCGAGCTGCTGGGCGGTCGCGGTGCGCCAGGCGCTTTCGGAGTCCCAGTAGGCGTCGTCCAGGATGCCCGCCGCCGAACGCCAGGCGTTGGCCGTCCTGCGGAGCTTGTCCCGCTGGCCGTGGAAGCGCGAGCTGAGCAGGTACTGGTCGGTCCAGACTGGTCTCGCCGACGACCTCGGGCAGCTCCTCGGCGTTGTGGCGGCCACGCGGGTTGCAGTCGGGCCGAGGGCTTGGCGCCGATGTCGGGCGGTACGCTCTGGCCGAGCAGGGACGCGGCGATCGCGCTCTCCTGCTTGAGGAAGTCCTCGGTGGCCTTGAGCATGGCGCCCGCTCCGTTCGCCATCACCTGGTGCGCGAGGCCGGCCGCCTCGAAGACGGTCTTCACGGCCGGCTTGTAGACGGCGGCGAAGGCCCGGCCGGCGTTGTCGTCACCCGCCATCCCGCCATGAGCGCTGAGCTCCGTGAACAGCAGACCCAGCATGTCGTAGATCAGGTCCCGCAGCCGCACCATGGACCACGAAGCGTTGACGTGGCTCCCCGCCTTGTGCTGAAGATTCACAACTCCCCCGTGTCTTCGGCCACCAGGCTGTTCGATGGACCGTACACGTTGGCGAGGGGAGGAGCTCCGCCGCACCGGGCACGTGGAGCATCTGTGGCCGATTCCTGCCGGAGGCGGGCTTGACCGCTGCCATCGTGGGATTCTGATGTGCTGTCAAGCTGCCAGAGCCTCGGCTCATTCCCGAACCGGGATGCCCGAGTGCCGTCAGCGTCACTCCCGTCGGACGAGTCTGGCAACGCCGGGGCCAGCACAATCCAGGCGGCCTTGGCGCCACGTTCCGTGACGTGGAACCCCCATTGCCCCTGGGCCAGCTCGTTCACGATGCGCAGACCCCGGCCACGCTCGACGAGCAACCCGCTCGCCTCCTCGGCCGGTTCGGCGTCCGTCGACGACGTGGTACCGCGGTAGAGGCCCGTGGGGAGCAGAGGGTCCCCGTCATGGATCTCGCAGATGTACCTCCCGGCGGCCGAGCGGACGTGCACCTCGTACGGGCCGCACGCGTGCTCGTGCGCGTTCGCCACGAGCTCCGAGACGGCCAGGACGCCGTCACTGACGACGTCCCCGGACAGCCCCATGTCCTTGAGGACACGTCGCAGGACCGCGCGGGCTTCGCCCGTCGGGTTGGGAGTGCGGTCGGTCCAGCGGTACACGAGGCCGAGAGCGGCGGATGGCGCGCTGATCATCGGGCGACGGACCTCCTGTGGGTGACAACGATGGCCTTCTCCCGGGGCTGCGACGTGGTCGCGGAAGCGCGGCCAGTACGCCGCTGAGAGGCATACCGCCGCAGGAAGCACCTGGCTTCGTGCACGCGGCCCCGGAAGGATCGTGGCTCAAGGACCAGCCACGAGGCAGGTCGCGAGTCAGGCACCCAACGATGGATGCCGGTGTCCCTGATGCTCATGGGCGTTTATGAGCGCAGGGGCTGCGAGCGGGCGACAGGGCGACCCGCCGCCGGCCTTCGCTCCGTCCCTCTGATCTCTGGGAGTATGGGCGGGTGGGTGCTGACGTGTTGGGACGCTGGGTGCCGGATCGTCCCGAGGATGTGGCCGCGGTCTTCGCCAAGGCGGACTTCCCGTGGTGGATCGCCGGTGGCTACGCGATCGAACTCGCGGTCGGCCGCGAGCTGCGCGCACACGGCGATCTCGACGTCCTCGTCCTCCGGCGCGACCAGGCCCTCGTACGTGGCCTGCTGGCCGACTGGGACCTGCACGTGGCGGACCCGCCCGGCCAAGGGGAGCTTCGGCCGTGGCGTCCCGGAGAGGTCCTTCAGCCGCCGCTCCACGACATCTGGTGCCGCTGCACGCCCAATGCGCCCTGGTCGGTGCAGCTCATACTGGACGAGGCCGAGGGCACCCAGTGGGTCTCTCGGCGTGACCCGGCGATCCGCCTCCCGATCGACCAGCTCGGACGCACGACCGAGACGGGCATCCCGTATCTCGCGCCCGAGGTCCAGCTCTTCTACAAGGCGAAGGCGACCCGGGACAAGGACGAGACCGACTTCGAAGCGGTGCTGCCGCTGCTCGACGCTCCGGCACGCGCCTGGCTGGCGGACGCGATCAAGGTGATCGCGCCTGGCCACAACTGGCTCCGCCGGCTCCTGCCGGTCAGCCGAACGTGAGCAGCGGCACGTCGTAGAGGTCGGCATTTCGGGGCCGGGTCATCGTGGGCGACGTGACCTCCACGATCAGCAGCTCGCTGAGGAACTGGACCTTGGCGCTGAGGAGGTGGCTCGTCCTGCCGTCGGCCGACTGGGCCTTCAGACCGGCGGAGACGTGGATGTGCGGGAGTATCCCGCCGGTGGCCGGGTCGTGAGCGAGGGTGCCGGCGCCGAACGCCTCGACATTGGTGACGTACGTCTTCGCCCAGACCGGTGCGTCCGGGTCTTCGAGCTTCTCACAGGCACCCACGATCTCGGCCTCTGCGAAGGCTCCGATGAACGAGGGGATGTAGCCCTGCCGTACGCCGTTGTCCCGGCAGCAGGTGGACAGCGCCTCGAAGAAGTCCTCCCCGTGGTCGAAGGTGACGCCGAAGGTACGGCCTACAGTCAGCTCGTGAGCACGCATGCGCGGGTGTCTCCTGAAGAGGTGGGTCAGCGGGCGAAGGCGGTGGTGAAGGTCTCTCGGACCGCAGCCCCGTCGGCGCCCTGGGCGAGCAGGGCCTGCAGCAGGAGCCGGGCGTGGTACGGGCCGATGTCGCCAGCGCCGATGAGTCCTCGTCCGAGGAGGTCCTTCTCGGAACCGGGGAAGCCGTACGTGTCCGAGAGGACAGGCCCGTTGCCGATGCGGGAGGCGAGGACCACGGGGATGCGGGACGCGAGCTTGGTGAGCCCTTCGACCAGACGCTCCGGGACGTGGCCGACGCCGAAGGCCGCGACCACGAGCCCGTCGCAGTTGCCGTCCCACAGGTCGAGCAGTGCGCCGTCGTCGCCAAGGGTGACGACGTAGAGCCCGACACGCGCCTCACGGTCGGGGGCACCGACCATCGGCCCGCGGGGCGGTAGGGCGCCCACCATCCGCACCCGGTTCTCCGCGACCCGCGCGATCGGTCCGCACGACGGTGAGGTGAAGGCGGCTGGGCTGGTGGTGTGGGACTTGCGGACGGTCCGGGCCGAGTGGATCTCGTCGCCGAGTACGACGAGGCAGCCGGCGCCCCTGAGTCCAGGGTCGGCCGCGGCCAGGACAGCGGCGTACAGGTTGGCCGGACCGTCGGCGCCGGGCAGGGTGGGGTTGCGCATCGCGCCGGTGACGACGACCGGCTGCTCGTGGCCGTGGTAGAGGTCGAGGAGGAAGGCGGTCTCCTCGATGGTGTCGGTGCCCTGGGTGATGACGACGCCGTCGACGTCCCCGGTCTCCAGCTCCACCGCGATCGCGGCCGACAGTGCAGTGAGGTCCTCGAAGGTCAGGGAGGCACCGGGGAGGCGTCGGAAGTCCCGCACCTTGAGGCCGATTCCGCTCGTGGCCAGGGCGGGCACCGCGGCGAGGAGTTCGTGGGCCGAGAGCGCGGGTACGACGCCTCCGATGGTGGGATCGGTGGTCATGGCGATCGTGCCGCCGAGGGAGAAGACCGCCACGTTCCTGACCGACTCCGTCATATCCCCTGCTCCCCTGTCCGGACGCCGCCGAGCGCGGCCTCGCGAGTGGTTCACGCAGGCTATCGGGTCGGCGCCGTCCGGGTACGCGGAACGATCACCAACTGCTCGGCCACAAAGCGGCAGGCGGCCTCCAGCCCTTCGAGGCCGAGCAACCGGCTGCGCGGCCGGGCCAGCCGCTCCGTGCCGACGGCCGACACCTGTGCGCACCGGCGACCGAGCCAGGAGGCGTTGAGGCCGAGGTACTCCGCCGTTGCCGCGAGGCGCTGTCCGGCCTGCTCGGCCGCCGTGGCCGAGTGGTGGCTGACGTGGCCGGTCACGTCAGCGAACGTGCGCAGGGCCCCCGGCCGCACGGTGACCGCGAGGTGCGACGCCCCCTCGGTCCGCACCCATGAGGCGATGACAGCTCGGCGCCCGTGGGAGAGGGCGAAACCGTCGGTGTGTGCGAAGCCTCCGTCGTCCGTCACCCACGTACGGATACCGAAGGACTCCATGAGCGCGATGGCCAGGAACATCAGAACGCGCTCGTACGCCGGCGAGGAGGCGACCGCCGTCTCCGGGACGCAGAACCCCCGGCCGCTGGTACCGCCTGGACGCAGGGGCGCCATTCGTTCGAGGTAGCGGTACTTGTGCCGGAAGAACAGCCAGGTGGCGGCCTCCTCACCACGCTGTTCCCTGGTCCAGAAGACGGGTGCGTCGCCCAGGTGGTCACGGTGGCCCAGGATGTACCGGGCTGCGGTCTCCGAGCCGATCAGCATCGTGGACACTTCGGTCAGGCCGTGGTCGGAGGCGAGCGGCGAGCCTGGGGAAGCGGTGAGCGAAGCCAGCGAGGCGTGCAGGGCCTGGTCGTCGCCGAGCAGCGCCGCCTCGAATCCCGACATGGCCCATAGGATGCCGTATGTCAGGTCGTCCAGTTCGTACGCGGCCGGGACGTCGACCGGGTTGGAGGCGGTGCCGCGTACGCCGCTCGGCCTGTTGTCGGTGACGAACTGCCGGACCGCCCCGTCCACCGTGCGGTTCGCGACGACGAGCGCGCGCATCGGCATGGTGCGCCAGGCGTCCAGCTCCGGGCGGGAGTCGAGTCGCAGGCTGTCCCCGATGAAGGAGGCCGCGGGAAGGGTCAGCACGGGCAGCGCCGTCGTCGAGACGGACCGGCCGGCGGGTAACAGAAGCTGGCCTGGGCCTTCGGGCAGCGCCACGTACCCACGGGCCCCGGTGTCCGCCGTTTCTGGTCGGCTCGTGGCGTCCGGGGTGTGCGGATCGGCCGTGGGCAGGAGCCCGAGCAGTTCCTCCGGAACTCCCAACGCATCGGTCCACTGGACGAACTGCCGTCGGTCTCGGATCCGTTTGAGCCCGCGCTCGAGTCTGCTGACCTCGGCTTGGTCGATGCTGACCATCCGCGCCACGCCGGCCTGGGAGAGGCCCGTGTGCTTCCTGAACAGCTTGACGACGGTGCCGAGTTCCCAAGCGGCCACGGCTCGCCGGACCGTCGGATCACGCCAGAAGGCCGGGTCGGCCCGCCGGGCCGCCAGCCCGTCCTGGCACGAGGCGCATCGTGTACCGGCGTTGAAGCGACTGAGAAGGGCACCGCAGCGCGTGCACCGCCGCTGTCCGCTGTCGACCATGGTCGGCATTCTCCCTCGCTCCGCGACCACCCGGACACGTTCCGCTGGTGGGGCTCATAAACAGTCATAGGCGTCGGCCTTCGTGGCGGCCATCGTTGTGGGGCACCACCGATCGGAGCCGCGTGCCGCGACTCCCCGGACGTGAGGATCCGACCTGTGACCTCCTTGACCCTGCCGCCACTGCCCCCCGGTTCGCCGCCGCTGGCCCACGCCTGGCAGACGCTGGCGGACGGGCTGCTGACCCAGCGGCTCCATCTCCATCTCGACGAATGGCGGGCTGCCGTCGCCGAGAAGAAGGCGCTGCCCGACGTGCCGGGCGCCGATGTCTCCGTGCTGGCCCAGCGCCCGTCCCTGCTGGCGGCAGGCGACGAGTCCGCGATGGCGTTGTTGGAGGACGCCGGGCTCGGCTTCTGGTGGGAGCTGCCCCAACGACACGGAACGGAGTCGCGGGGCCAACGCGGGGCACTTCACCGCGCCGCCGACACCGCTGCCCAGAGCATCCTCGCGGAGCAGTCCGAGGTGGCGTGGTCCGACGCCGTGACCGCCGCCAGCGCCGCCGCCGCGTGGTGGGCGGGCTTCTTCACGGTCATCCGCCACCGCGGGGTGCACCACATCACGCTGGAGCCGCACCCGAGCCCGCTCCACGAGCAGGCCCTGAGCACCGCGGTGAGCGTCGTGGCCCACGGCATGGCCACGCGGGTGCTGGAGGCAGCGCTGCGTAACTCCGACGATAACCCGGCCCTCCGCGCCGCGTACTGCCGGGCAATCGAGGCCGGCATCTGCGCCGAGCCCGAGCTGCCCCGCCTCATCGACGAGTTGGCGGAGCTCCGGCTCGTGGACCTGGTATCCACCACGGCCCGCTGGCGAGGCCGCTTCACCAAGTACGCCGGCGGCACGGGAGCGGGGCAGGTCGAATGAACCACCGCTATCCGTTCATCGTCATCGAGGGGCTCGACGGCACCGGCAAGACGACGCTGCGTAAGGGCCTGTTCCGGCTCTGGGAGGGGCTCTACGGCGTCACCCCGCTGTGCATGCTCACCACCAACTTCCTCGCCGCCGACCAGGCCGCCGCCATCGTCACCGGCAAGTACCAGCCGAACACCGGGAACCGTGACGCCTACCTGTCCGCGATCGCGACGGACAAGCGGGCCACGCTGGATCGCCTCGTGCTCCCCCAGCGGCCGGCCCGGCCCGTGATCGCGGATCGCTGGCTCCTCAGCGAGCTTGCCTTCTTCGCCGTGAAGCACGGCAGGAGGGCGTCGGAGACGTACGAGACGCTGGCCGCGCACCTCACCGTGGCCCCCGATCTCACACTCGTCCTGGACCTGGAGACCGACGCCTCGATGAGCCGGGCGCAGGCCCGCCAGGGTGACGCCGTCCGGGCCGACTGGGACGTGCACGACGTCCAGAGCCGGGTGCGCGAGACCTACGAGGCCGTGGTCTCGAAACCCGACGAGTTCCCGCTCCTCGGCGACGTGGTCCGCCTGGACGCCCGCCGGCCTAGGTCCGAGGTGCTGCTCGCCGCCTGGGACGTACTACGGCAACGGCAGCTGGTGCCGCCGGTCGCCGCCCGCACGGAAGGAGCAGAGACCCATGGCTGACGGCATGAAGGCGATGCATCTGCGCAAGGCCCTCGCCGACAGCGAGCGAAAGCACCCGCTCCTGGCGATCGGTGCGGTGAACGCGCTCGCCGCGCACGTCGCGGCGGAAGCGGGCTTCGACGCCCTGTGGGTGAGCGGTCTGGAGGTGTCCGCGGCCTCCGGGCTGCCGGACGCCAACGTCCTGGGCCCGCGCGACCTGTCCGACGTCGTCGCCTCGCTCGGCCGTGTCACCGAACTGCCCGTCATCGTGGACATCGACAACGCGGGCGGTTCGGGGCGCACGGCGGAGCGGTTCGCGTCCGACCTGATGCGCGCCGGAGCCGCGGCGGTGTGTGTCGAGGACAGCGCGTACCCGAAGTGCAACAGCTTCGCGGCCCACCGGGCCCAGAACCTAGCCGACCGGGACCTGCTGTGCGAGCAGGTGGGGCGCATACGGAAGATCGCCGGTGACGGCCTCATGGTCGTGGCCCGCACCGAGGCCCTGATCGCCGGTGAGGACATGGCCACGGCGATCGCCCGTGCCGAGGCGTACGCCGAGGCCGGAGCGGATGCGGTGCTCATCCACTCCAAGGACGCGACCGGTGAGCAGGCGCGGGTCATCGGGCGAGCTTGGAGTCACGGAGAGCCGCTGGTCAGCGTGCCCACGGCGTTCCCCGACCTGAGCGCCGCCGAACTCGGCGAGGCCGGCTTCCACCTCTGCATCTACGCGAACCAGCTCAGCCGTGCCGCCCTCGCGGGTATGCGTGCCGCCGCCCGTCAGTTCCGGCACGGAGGGAGTTTTCGCTCCACCGTTGCGGGGTCTCTGGCGGAGGTCGGCGACCTGATGCGCGTCGGCGAGCCGGAGGCGCTGTCGTGCGTCTGACACCCGAGCTGCCTCGGATCAGTGTCTCCGTGAAGGCGGCGATCGTGCGCGACGGCGCCGTCCTGCTGCTGTCGTACGACGACGAGGCCGGGTTCCACTACAACCTTCCCGGCGGCAAGGCCCAGGTTGGCGAGGACCTGCGCCAGGCCGTGAACCGCAAGGTCGCGCAGGAGACCGGCCTGCAGGTCGTGGCCCGGCGTCTGCTGTGCGTCGTCGAGTACGTCCCCGAGTCATGGCAGGGCGAGTTCGGAGACGTACAGAAGGTCCAGTTCAACTTCCTCGCGGAGCAGGTGGACGACGCAGAGCCGCGCATGCCGGAACCGCCGGACCCCATCCAGGTGGGCTTCGAGTGGGTTCCGCTGGAACGTCTGAGCGACGTCTACCTCTTGCCCCGCATCAACCACCCGCTGTCGGCGGCGTTGAACGGGGAGCTCGCCGACCCCTTCGTGGACAGGTGGTGACCTTCATGGATCCAATGCTGAAGGATCTGCGGGAGTGGCTGCTACGGGAGCACGCCGGCACGGTCTGTGCCGACCGGCTCCGCGTGATCGCCGCCGAGCTCGCCGACCTGACCGCTCGCCGTCTGCCGGGACCCGTGGTGGAACTCGGCTGCTACAGGGGCGCGATGGCCCTCTGGATCCGTAGCGTGCTCGAATCGCTGGGCGACCACGACCGCGAGATCCATATCTACGACTCCTTCCAGGGCATGCCCGCGCCCGGTGCCGAGGACTCGGATCATCTGGCGGCGGGCGAGCTCCGGTCGTCTCCGGACGACGTGCGCGCCACGCACGCGGCCTGGGGCAGGCCGGCACCGGTCATCCATCCCGGGTGGTTCGACGAGACCCTTCCCAAGGAGCTGCCCGACGAGATCGCGTTCGCCTACCTGGACGGCGACTTCTACGACTCGACCCTCACGGGCCTCACGCACTGCGTCACTCGCCTGGTGCCGACCGGCGTGCTGCTCGTCGACGACTACGCGGACACGGCGGTCAACCCGCGGGCCTGGGACGGGCTCCCGGGGGTGAAGCGCGCCTGCGACGTGTACTTCGGCGCGCTTTCGCCCGTGACCGTCGTCGTCGGCGAGGGCGATCTCGCCTTCGGCCGGTACGAGAAGCCGGAGTTCCCCGGATGAGCGCTGTCCTGGTGCTACGCGGTGCGGCGGACGCGAGCGCGCTCCGCCGCGCCCTGCCCGATGTCCCCGTAAACGAGTTGCCGAACCTGGACTCCCCTCTGCCCGCCGACACGGCCGTGCTCGTCCTGCGTTCCGGCGTCCGTGTCGGCGAGAGGGAGCTGGACGCGCTCCCTCACCTGCGGCACGTCGTACGGGCCGGCTCCGGCATCGACCACATCGACGTGAGCGCCCTCCGGCACCGTGGCATCACACTGCACCGCAACGCCGAGGCCGGGGCGGGCGCGGTGGGCGAGTGGGTCCTCGCCGCTGCCCTCGCCCTGGCCCGGCGGATCCCCTTGGGCCATCACGCGCTGCTGCTCGGCCAGCACGAGAAGCAGGCGTGTATGGGAGCGTCACTCGGCACCCTGGCCGCAGCCATCTGGGGCGCGGGCCCGGTGGGGCTGGCCGCCGACTGGGCCCTCGCCCCCTACGTGGGCCGCACGGCCTTCGCCGCGTGGCCGTCGAACCCTCCCGGTCTGCGAGAGCTGTCGCCTACAGCCCTTGTGGAGCAGTCGCAGGTGCACGTGATCGCTCTGCCGCTGCGCCCCACGACCGAACAGCTCATCGGCGAGGACTTCCTCGCACGCGTCGCACCGCAGCGGCCTCTGCTCATCTGCGCAGGTCGGCTGGAGACCCTCGACGTGGCCGCCTGCCTGCGGGCACTGGCGGACGGGAGGCTCTCGGGCCTCGCCCTCGACCCGGTCGAGCGGGAGCACCTGCCGCTCCTCACCGGCTCCACGACGCCGCTCAACCTCCTGGCCTCGCCCCACATCGGCGCCCAGCGCTCCGACGTGCGCAGCGTGCTCGACCGATGGGCCGTCGATCTCCTCAAGGAGATCACCGCTGACAACAGGGTCCTGATCGAAGGAGGCCACCGGTGAACCTATCGGCACGATTGCGCCGGGAGATCGCCAACAGAGTCGCCCAGGCGCTGGTCGCGTCCGGCGAGGCCCGCGAGGTCTGGCTGGAGGGGGCCCTCGCCTGCGGCTTCGCCCACGCAGCGAGCGACATCGACCTGCGTGGCATCGTGGACGGCGCCCTTCCGGTGTGGGAGTCGCGCATCGTGGACGGCGTCCGTGTCGACCTCCAGGCGACGGCGCCGCAGCGGGCCGAGGAACTCCGTCACCTGCTCCGCTCCTTCGACGTCCGCCGCGACGACCTTGGATCGTTCCGCCGGGTACGCGCCTCGATGCACGACCTCATGTGTCTGCGTACCGCCCTCTCATACGGCTCCGGGCGCTGGGATCCGGTACTCGCTCCCGAGGAGCGCCAGGGCTACCGGCGCTGGGCGGTCGCCGACCAGGCCGAGGTCGCGGCAAGTCTCGCGGAGGACCTGACCGGCCTCGTCGAGGACGGCCTGGCCGAATCGGCCGGCGTCGTGTGCCGGAAGCTGGAGACCTGCCTCACCGCACTCGGCTGCGCGGCGGTCGGCCACCCGGTCCTCGGCGACAAGTGGCTGCCGCTGCTCGACGCGCAGCCCCGCCCGTCGATCGACGCGGCTCGCGCAGAGACGTGGGAGTGGTTCCGTCCGGTTCAGCGACACGTGACCAGAGCGCTCCTGGACTGCTGGCCCGTCGACGACCCGATGCAGAAGCCTCCCAACCTGGGTGCCCCTGACGCCGGCTGGCTGCCCCAGCGGTACGCCGACGGGTGGTTCCTTCGCCGTGGCGACGTCCACATCCCCATCGCCGGCGGACAGCTTCTCGGGTGGCTGTCCATGGTCTCCACCGATGGCGCGTAGACCGCGCCCCTCCTCCTCCGGAGTCCTCTGATGCCCGTCACCCGCACCGCCTCCATCGACCTGGAGAGTCTCTACGCCCCGCTGTCGAGCACCGGGCCGGACACGGCCGTCTCCGTCATCCTCAAGCTCCGCGGCGAGACCTGCGACATCGACTGCCTGTACTGCTTCGAGAAGCGCAAGGAGTCACCGGGCGGCGCCCGGATCAGCGCGGCACAGGTCCACCGCCTCGGTTCGATCTTCTCCGGGCGTCCGCTCAGCGTCGAACTCCACGGCGGGGAGCCCCTGGCCGCCGGCCGGGAACGGATCGCGGAGATCCTGGACGCGCTCGCCGGTCAGCCGAACGTCATCCGCGTGAGCCTCCAGACCAACGGCCTCCAGCTCGACGACGCCTGGCTGGACCTGTTCGAGCGGCACTGCCCCCAGCTGGAGATCGGCCTCTCCCTCGACGGGGACGCACTGGGGAACTCGTGGCGTGTCGGTTACGACGGCCGCCCCACGTACCCCCGAGTGATCGAAGCCCTGGAACTCCTCGGCCGTCGGGAACGTCGCGTCGGCGTCATCTGCGCCGTCACCCCGTACGTCCTCGGCCGGGCCTCCGAGGTCATGGAGCACCTCGCCTCATTTCCCGCTGTGACGACGGTCAGCCTGGTGCCGTGCTTCGACGCGGCGGTCACCCGTTCGACCACGGTGGCGGGATCCCGTACGCCGACCAGCCGGGCACTCCAGCGACGGGCCATCGGCCCCACCGGCCCGGCATGGGCCGTCACGCCGCGTCAATACGCCGACTTCGTGCTGGATACCGCCCACCACTGGGTCGCCGACGGTCTTTTCCGCCGGGTCAAGCTGGAGCCCGTCGTCTCCGTCATCCGCCGCCTGAGGGGTCTACAAACCCGTTCCTGTCACTTCTCCGACTTGAAGTGCGACCACGTCCTCACCCTTTATCCCGATGACCGCCTGGGAAGCTGTGACGAGCTGCCCTGGCCGCAGGCCGGCCTGGCCGCGCTCGGTGACGTACACGCTGAGGCGGACGTCGCCAGCGCCCAGGGCAGCTCTGCCCTGCTCCGGCAGGCACGCTCCCTGATCACGAAGTGCACGACCTGCGACTACCGCGACACCTGCGGCGCGGGCTGCCCGGCGGTCCGCCTTCGCTTCGCCGCCGCGGGCGACGAAGACGCGTACTGCGACCACCGCATGCGCCTGATCGACGGCGTCGCCGCCCTGCTCACCCAGCCGGATCTCCCGCCGGGCGCCTCCTGTTCCCGGCTGCACTGGCGTCCCGTCCGCCCCAACGACATGCACGACGTCGTGGCGTTCCTGGCCCGCTGGGATGACCCCTCCGCACCACGCCCGCCAGCACGCCTCCAGGTAAGCACCCACGGCAACATCAACACGGTCGGCCTCCCCGGCATTCACGAGGCGGACGACCTCGACCCGCGACACCCCCAGTGGTACGAGGGCATCGAGCCCGGCGTCCGCCCGGTCCTCGACGCGCTCACCGCGGGCTGGAACACCGTCACCTATGACAGCTGCCAGGGCCACGCATACGCCGACCTCCCCGAAGCCGAGCCCCGGTTCCTTTCGGTCGGCATCCTGCCGCGCGACCGCGCCGAGTGCGCGCGAACAGCGGCGCGCCTGTGCCGTGCCGCCGGCCGGGCCGAGTCCTCCCTGCCCGGAGCGTGTTCGTTGGTCCTCGGCCGCAACGAGCTCATGTGCCGCACCACCGGCCGGGTGTATCCGACGCTCGACCTCTATCTCGTACCCTCTGCCGGCACCACGCCTGCCGAGTACTTCGAGGACCTCACCGAGGCCGTGCACGTACTCACGGAAGCCCTGGCCGAAGCCGCCTCTGCCCTGCCGTCCGCCCTCTGCGCCTGCGCCTGCGCCTGCGCAACCGAAGCCCACTCCAGCGATGGAGGCGAGCAGTGATCCACATCGCCGAGACGCTGTCCATCCGGACCGTGGAGGGCTTCCTCAGACCGAACGAGATCGAGCGCCTCAACGACGTCATGGACGACGCGCTCGGCCCCCTCGGGCGCGACCGGTACGGCGCGGGCCGCCATACGACCATCCACGAGATCCCCGGTCACTCCCCCGCCGAGGCGCAGGACGTCTACGAGCCGGCCGGCCGGATCGAGATGACCGACATCCCGTACGAGGCGACCACCCTCCTCGACCAGGCCCTCAAGCTCCACATGGCCGCCATCACGCGCACCCTTCCGTCGGTCACCGGCCACCGGCCGTGGATCTACCTCGAGTACGGCGCCGGCCAGTACATCACCCCGCATGCCGACGGCATCGCCCCCGATCCCCTCACCCGTCCCCGGCAGATCGCCGCCGCGACGGTCACGCTCACGGACATCCAGGACACAGGCGGGGCGTTCTACGTGGAGACCACGGGCAGCGACGCCGCCTGGACCGCCGACGAGGCGCCGACCGGGTCGGGTTACGCCCCGGGTATGCGCTTCGCACACGACGGAACAGACATGTCCTCCCCCTGGTTTCGTGCCATGCCCCGCACCCGCTGGAGCGTCGCACCCGCTCCCGGCACTCTCGTGGTCTTCGGCAGCCAGCTCGTCCACGGCACCGAACCGGTCCGCGTCGGCCGCGTTCGCAAGTTCCTGACGCTCTTCGTCTCCGAGTAAGGAGCCATGCATCCGTGACCGGCCCCCGCGGCCCGCCCGCACCAGCCCTTCGCCCCGACCCACCGCCCCTACCTGAGGAGAGAGCGAGCAGTGGCAGACGACAAGACGTTCGACGAGTTCCTGGAGGCGGTCGCGTCCCTGCGTGACAGCGACCCCGTGCGCACCACCGCGCACACCTCCAACGCGGCCACCGAGACCTGGCTGGCCACCACGGTGCAGCCTGACGCCGCTGAGCCCACGACCGAGTCCTGACCCGCCACGGGGCCGGGCCCGTCCCGGTCCGGCCCCGTTCTACTCCCGGAGCCCCAGATGAGCGCTCTCTCCCCGGAAGCTCTGGTCGCCCTCGGCGGTATCGCCGACCACCAGCGCCAACGGACCAGACGTATCGCCTCCGTACTCGGCAACCGCCTCGGCTCGTCCGCCCTCGACTACGCGGTGGCCCACCACCTGCTCGAAGGCGCCGAACATGCGGCGCGCGCCCGGGACGCGGACCGCCTCGCCTGGTACCGCCGTACGACGGTGCGAGACCTGACCCACCTGTCGGTCGGCCCGCACATCGTGCTCAGACCGCGCCCCGCGGACCTGCTCCGCTCGGAGATCTCCGAGACCGCGTACTACCTCGTAGGCCCCGACGCCAGCCCTGCCCCACCCGAGGCCCTTGGACTCGTTCGTGCCGCCCTCGCCTCCGCGACCGAGCACGGCTTCGGCGCCCTGCTCACCCAGCACGCCCCCGTCATCTGCCTGCTCAACCGCCGCCGACTCGACGAGACCCTCCACAGCTGGGCCCTCACCCGCCTCCCGGGCACGGTCTTCACCGACTACACCGCGCACCCCGAGGTCCTGGCCCGCGACCTGATCCACGAGGCCGCCCACAACTGGCTCAACGACGCCTTGGCCGCACACGACGTGCATCTCCCCGCCGACGTCACCTTCTTCTCCCCCTGGCGGGGAACTCCTCGTCCCGTCTACGGCTTCCTTCACGCCTGCTGGGCCTTCTCCCTCACCGTGCTGTACACGCGGCAGGCCCGCTGCAGCGCCACAGGTGCGTTGGTTCACTTCCTTGATGCCCATCTGCGCCAGCAAGAGGGCCAGTTCGCCTCCGTGTCCGACGCACTGGCGGAGGCGCTCTCCTACGTGTCCGCCAAGGTGGTCCGTGATCACGTCAGCCGCGCTGTAACGAGGGCCCTTCAACCGGCATAGCACCAGCGTGCTCTTGTCGGCACCGCATCCTCGCTGGGGCAACTGGTGACGGCATTTCATGAAGCCCCTGAAGATGCAGCGGCGAAGGTCTCCCACCTCCACTCGATCAATCGGCGCTTCACGGCGCACGCGCCAGAGGTGCCATCGGTCGCTGATCTGGACCGCGTCGGGCAGGGCGCGGCGGATGGTCTCTGCGTAGGTGGCCGAGCCGTCCCGGCAAACGATCTCGATACCAGGATGTTCGCGCAGCCAGGACTCCAGCGTTGCGGCCTCTCGGTCAGGCAGGACTGCGACGCGTCGGCCGGTTTCGGCGTCCGTGATGATCGTGGCGTAGCGGTGGCGACGCCGCAGGGCGAAATCGTCCACGCCGATCACCTGCGGGATGGCCTGCTGCGGCAGCGGCAGGCGCCGCAGGTGACGCAGCGCGGTGCTGCGCGAGACGGGCACGGCCAGCAGGCCGGCGAGGCGTGCGGCCGCCCGCCTCAAGACCCGCACCCTCTACAACGAGGCCACCGCCTGGTCACACCACGCAACCCTCCCAGCCGCAGCTTGACAGCACTACGCGTGGGATGTCTGACAGCCGGACCCCGACCCGACGAAGACCAGAACGGAGGGAACCCGCAGTCTCCGGCCCCGTGGAACCCGGCGCAGCCGCAGCGACACGCGACGACCTCGCCCGACACCCTCGGGACAAACTGGGGTGAACTGATCACCTCAAGAAACAGCGATCACCGCCGACGCATCGAGGCTGACCATGGAGCAGGAGATTGCCGATTCGCTGCAAACCAGGTGGCTGCGCTTCCTGGCCGGCGAGGGAGAGCACTGGAAGGTGCCATCTCCCACTACTCTTCGATTCGATCTTGAAGAGTGGTGGAAACAGCAGGTCAAAGCCGCTCAGGACCTCGACGCATGAACTGGTTCATGAAGTGGATCTCCAACAAGAGCTTCATGCCGTTCGTCTGGTACCGCGTCGCCCTCGGCATCGTCATCATCGCCCTGGTCTCGGCGGGCGTCCTGAGCCCGCACGCGGCCGAGTCCGCGAGCTGACCCCGGCCCGCGCGAACCACCCCCGCGTTGCCTGGAGCGCCGTCGCGCGTCGGCGCCCGACTCCCCCGCCCCGCTGCCGTTTCGGACATCTCCCGCGCCCTTCCGCCCGGCGCGCCAGACCGGCATATGCCTTCTGGGCTGGGTGGACGTACGGGACCGGGGGTACGGCGCAGGCCTCGGCCGTGACCGAGCCCATACCTGCTGTGTAGCCATTCGGTGGCGCAGGGTCAACTCCTGCCCCTAGGCTGGCCCGCATGTCCCCCGATTCCCCGCCCCCTGGTTCCGTGCGGTCCGCCGCCGAGATCAACGACCAGATCCGGGCGCTGTGGCTGCGCGCGGGCGGCACCCTGTCGGCCCAGGAGCGCGCGGAGTACGAGCTGTTGGTGGTCGAGTGGGCGGCGGCGGTCCGCGGGCAGGTCGTCGAGGCGGCCTGATCGGCCGCCTACGCCCGCAGACGCGCCAGCACCTCGTCCGCCACCGGGTACGGCCGCTCCCCGGGCAGCAGCCCCCTCGCCCGCTCCTCGTCGCCCGCCCGCACCAGACCGTGGATCTCCGTGGCCAGCGGGGTCACGTCCTCGATGCCGACGATCCACTCGTCGGCGTACCGGACGGCCGCTTCCCCGCCCAGCCCGAGCTGCAACGACCGGTACGGCAGCGGGTTGTGGTGCAGATCGCGCTCCGGGTCCCACTGGACGCGGGCGGGACTGCGGGCCAGCTCCCGTTTCCAGGCCGCTCGGTCCGGGTGCAGGGCAGGCGCGTGATGGGACAGACAGGCGTGCCGCAGGGCCCACTCGAAGCCCTCCCGCCTCACCTCGACGGCGAGGACCGTCTCCTGGCCCTCCTTGGTGCCCCAGCCGCAGCGGTACATCATCCACAGGAAAGACGGCTTGATCCAGGTCATCCGGTCCCGCTTCCAGGTGGCCGGGAAGCGTCCGTTGCGGGCGGCCGGGCGGCCGATCCCGGGGCGGTAGGCCTGGTAGACGACGACCGCGGAGTCGGTGTGCCGGGCCCGGACCCGGAACTTGGGCTCGGTTTCGACGGGTTGTTCGTTCACGGGGACAAGGTTCGGGTGCCGGCCGCCCCGCGCACCACCGAATATCGGGCGCCCCCTTGGCGCCGCGTCCCACGTGCCCAACACTGTGCCGATGACGCAGCGTGCGGAACTCGCGATCGTGATGGACCGGCTGGCCGTGGACGACCTGGTCACCGAGTACGCCGTGGCGGTGGGCGACGGTGACTGGACGGCGTACGAGGGGCTGTTCACGGCGGACGGGCGGGCCGACTACCGTGCGGCCGGCGGCATCGAGGGTGACGCGGGGCAGGTCGCCGGCTGGCTCGCCGAGAGCACGGCGCCGTTCGCCGTCCGTCAGCACCTGATCGTCAACCGCCGGGTCCGGTTCGGCCTGTTGGACCACGACACCGGTGACACCGCCCGGGTACGGGCCGACTACCTCACCCCGACGCGGTTAACGGACGCCGGCGCCCCCGCCGCGCCGGACCTGATGTGCGGGGGCCGCTACGACTTCGCGCTGCTGCGCACACCGCAGGGCTGGCGGCTGCGCGAGGCCGTCGCGCACGAGAAGTGGCGCCGACCGCCGGCCGCGGAGGTGCCGGTGCCGTAGCGGCACGGGAATCCGGGGGCACAGGCCCCCGCCTCGGCCCCCCGGGCACCCCCGCGCGTGCGGCCCGCGGCCATCACACCACCCGGCCCCGGCCCTGCGGCGCGCCCGTTCCGGACCCCCTGTCACAGATCGGACTCGCACACGCACACTGGAGCATTCGCTGGGTAGGGAGGGTCCCTATGAGGATGATCGACCGCTGGCTGACCTCCCCCTGGCCGCGCTCCGGCGCCGCGGCCCTCGCGGGTGCCCTGCCCGTACTCGCGTTCCCGGCGCCGTCGCTGTGGTGGTTCGCGTACGTCGCCCTGGGGCCGTGGCTGCTTCTGGCCCGCACGGCGCCCACCGGGCGGCGTGCGGCGTACGACGGCTGGTGCGGCGGTTTCGGCTTCCTCGTGGCCGTGCACCACTGGCTGCTGCCGAGCCTGCACATGTTCATCTTCCTGATAGCCGTCCTGCTCGGCGCGCTCTGGGCGCCCTGGGGCTGGCTGGTGCGCCGGTTGCTCGGCGGAACGCCGTCGCCGGGGCGGGCCGCCGCCGCGCTGCTGGTGCTGCCGTCCGCCTGGCTCGGGGTGGAACTGGTCCGCTCCTGGCAGGGCCTGGGCGGGCCGTGGGGCATGCTGGGCGCCAGCCAGTGGCAGGTCGGTCCGGCGCTGCGGCTGGCCTCGGTCGGCGGGGTGTGGCTGCTCAGCTTCCTGGTGGTGGCCGTCAACGTGGCGGCAGCCGTGCTGGTCTCCGTCCGCGCCGCCCGCCTGCCGGCCGTGGCCTCGCTGGTCGCGACGGCCGCCGCGGCCTCGGCCGCCTGGTCGTGGGCGCCGCGCCCGGAGGTCGACGGCCGGGTGCGGGTCGCCGTCGTCCAGCCGGGGGTCGTGGCCGGCCAGGACAGCGGCGAGAAGCGGTTCGACCGGGAGGAGCGGCTGACCCGGCGGCTCGCCGGGCAGGATGTCGACCTGGTCGTGTGGGGCGAGTCCAGCGTCGGTTTCGACCTGGACGACCGGCCGGACCTGGCCCGGCGGATAGCGGCCCTCGCCCGGCGGACCGGCGCCGATGTGCTGGTCAACGTGGACGCACGCCGCTCCGACCGGCCCGGCATATACAAGAGTTCGGTCCTGGTCGGCCCGGACGGGCTGACCGGCGACCGGTACGACAAGATGCGGCTGGTCCCGTTCGGCGAGTACATACCGGCGCGTTCCGTGCTCGGCTGGGTCACCTCCGTGGGCCGCGCGGCCGGCGAGGACCGGCGGCGCGGCAGCGGACAGACGGTGATGAAGGTGGGGCACGGGCTGCGGATCGGGCCGCTGGTGTGCTTCGAGACCGCGTTCCCGGACATGAGCCGGCATCTCGCCGAGAACGGCGCGGACCTTCTCCTCGGCCAGTCGTCGACCTCCTCCTTCCAGCACAGTTGGGCGCCGGAGCAGCACGCCTCGCTGGCCGCGCTGCGTGCCGCGGAGACCGGCCGCCCGATGGTGCACGCCACCCTCACGGGTGTGTCGGCGGTGTACGGCCCGGAGGGGCAGCGCCTCGGGCCGTGGCTCGGTACCGGCGCGGACGCCGCCCGCGTGTACGACGTACCGCTCGCGCACGGTGTCACGCCGTACGTCCGCTACGGGGACTGGCCGATGCCCGCCGCGCTGCTGGTGCTGGCCGTGCTGTGCGTGACCGAGTGGGCGCGGGCGCTCAGGCTGCGCCGCAGCGGTCCCGCACCGCTCGTACGACCCGTTCGCACAGTTCGTGAGTCGCCAGTGCGTCCCGGGCGCTGAGCGTCCTTCCGGCCCGCACGGCGTCGAGGAAGGCGAGGGCCGCCTGCTCGATGCCGCGCTGCCGGGCCACCGGCACCCAGTCGCCGCGCCGGCGCACGGTCGGCTGTCCCTTGTGGTCGATCACCTCGGCGAGGTTGAGCACCTGGCGCTTGCTGTCCTGCCCGGAGACCTCCAGGATCTCCTCGCCGGAGCCGCTGAGCCGGTTCATCACGCCGAGCGCGGTGAAGCCGTCACCGCCGAGCTGGACCACGACGTGGTGGAGCAGCCCGTCCTCGGCGCGGGCCCGGACGGTCACGTCGTCGATCGGGCCGGGCGCCAGGAAGCGCAGGGTGTCGAGGACGTGGATGAAGTCGTCCAGGATCATCGAGCGTGCCTCCTCCGGCAGCCCGATCCGGTTCTTCTGCATCAGGATCAGCTCGCGCGGGTGGTCCAGGCACTGCGTGTACCCCGGGGCGTACCGGCGGTTGAAGCCGACGGCCAGCGTCACACCGCGCCGGTCGGCGAGGTCCACCAGCCGTTCGGAGTCGGCGAGGTGATAGGCGAGCGGCTTGTCCACATAGGTCGGCACGCCCGCCTCGAGCAACCGCGTGACGATCTCGGGGTGGACGGCGGTGGGGGCGTGCACGAAGGCCGCGTCGAGACCGGCGGCGAGCAGCGCGTCCAGGGTGGTGTGCCGCCGCTCGGCCGGCAGGTGCAGGGTGTCGGCGACACGGTGGAGGGTGGCGGGCGTACGGGTCTGCACATGCAGGTCGATCCCCGGCTGCGCGCCCAGCACCGGCAAGTACGCCTTCCGCGCGATGTCCCCGAGTCCGATGCAGCCGACCTTCACGTGCTCTCCCCTACCGCTGCCGATGTGCGCGTCCCCGGCAGCATACGGGGGCCGCGGGTCGGCGATGCCGTCGTGACCGAGCGGGCAGAGCACGGGTCCGGCCTGCGACGGGGCCGCGATCACGGTGTCGCGTACGGCGACGACGGCGCGGTTGCCGGCCAGGCCGCGCCGCGCGGACGTGCGCTAGCTGGGGCGTTGTCGCGGTGGTGACCAGCCGTCGTCGCCCGGGGTGTTGTCCTGGCCCAGCCGGAGTTCTAGCCGGCTGATCGCGGACCGCACGCCCGCGCCGTAGCCGTCGTCCGCCAGATGGCCCGCGGCGCCGCGGGCGCGGCGCAGGTGGCTGCGGGCCGCGTCGGCGCGGCCCAGCTTGACGTAGTCGGCGGCCAGGTTGAGGTGCAGGGAGGGCAGGAAGCCCTGGACGCTGTCCGGGTCGCCGGCCGCCCGTCCGTCCGACAGCTCCTCGGCCGCCGACAACGCGCGCAGGTCCCAGGCCAGTTCGTCCGCCGGGTCGTCCTGGGTGTCCGCCAGGTAGTGGGCCAGGGTGCAGCGGTGCAGGGGGGCACCGTCCTCGCCGAGCTCCGCCCACAGGTCCAGGAAGCGGCTGCGGGCCTCCTCACGGTCGCCGCCGTGGTGCAGCATCACGACCTGACCGATCCGCGTCAGCACGGCATCGGGCGCCGCCTGTCCCTGTCGCTCCGCCACCGCGCCCTCCAGGCCGTCGTCGGCTGTTCGTCCGGTCAGCCGTCTGCCCCCGACGCTAACCGGCGCCGCCGGCAATCCCCGGCAGGCCGCCCCGGACGGCCGGTAACGGGCTGTCGGCGGACCGGCGCGGCCCCCCTGGTTCCGGACCGCGCCGCGGCGGCCGTCAGGCGTCGGCCGTCAGCCGTCAGCCGTCAGCCGTCAGGCACCAGCCCTCGGCCATCGGCCGTCAGCCGAGGTCCGGGATGCGCCAGTCGACCGGCTCGTGCCCCTGGCGGGCGATCGCCTCGTTGATCTGGGTGAACGGGCGGGAGCCGAAGAACTTCTTCGCGGACAGCGGCGAGGGGTGCGCGCCCTTGACCACGGCGTGCCGGGTCTCGTCGATCAGCGGGAGCTTCTTCTGGGCGTAGTTGCCCCACAGGACGAAGACCGCCGGGTCGGGGCGGGAGGCCACCGCGCGGATGACGGCGTCGGTGAACCTCTCCCAGCCCTTGCCCTTGTGCGAGTTGGCCTCGCCGGCCCGGACGGTGAGGACCGCGTTGAGCAGCAGCACGCCCTGTTCGGCCCACGGCATCAGATAGCCGTTGTCCGGGACGGGCAGGTCCAGCTCGTCACGCATCTCCTTGTAGATGTTCCGCAGGGACGGCGGGGTCCGCACACCCGGGCGGACCGAGAAGCACAGGCCGTGGCCCTGGCCCTCGCCGTGGTACGGGTCCTGGCCCAGGACGAGGACCTTGACCCGCTCGTACGGCGTCGCCTGCAGCGCGGCGAAGACCTCCTCGCGCGGCGGATACACCGGTCCCCTCGCCCGCTCCTCCTCGACGAACTCGGTCAGCTCCTTGAAGTAGGGCTGCTGCAGCTCGTCACCCAGAACCCCGCGCCAGGACTCGGGCAGCATGGCGATGTCGGTCACGTCAACGTCCTCACGATGTGCGGTCACTTCCAGGCATCCGAACCTACAGGCGACCACTGACAACCGGTGTCCCGATGGCGGTTCACCAGCTGGTCTTGCGGTGCAGCGTCCACATCATCATGATCGTCGACGGGTCGAGGGCCTGCTCGCCGCCGGAGATGTCGTCACTGGCCGCCACGAACTGCCGGCCCTGCCACAGCGGCACCAGTTGGGCGTCGTCCACCATGATCTGCTGGGCCCGCTCCACGTCCTTGACGGTCTGGGCGCGGTCGCTCTCCGCGCGCGCGTGGGGCAGCAGCCGGCCGGTGATCTCCTTGGCCGGGTAGGGCGTGCCGAGCGCGTTGTGCTCACCGACGAACGGGGCGATGAAGTTGTCGGCGTCCGGGAAGTCGGGGAACCAGCCGCGCCCGAACACCGGGTACTCGCCGTTCTGGTAGCCGACCACGTAGCTCTTCCAGGGGCGGCTTCGCAGGGTGATGCGGAACAGGCCGCTGTCCTCGAGCTGCCGCTTCAGCTCCTGGAACATGCGGCCCGTCTCGGAGCCGTAGCGGTCGGTGGTGTACCAGAAGACGAGCGGGACGCGCTGGGTGATGCCCGCGTCGGAGAGGATCTTGCGGGCCTTGGGGACGCTCGGGTCGCCGTAGTCGTCGAAGAAGCCGGTGGCGTGGCCGGTCAGGCCCTTGGGGACCATCGAGTACAGCGGGTCGACGGTGTCCTTGTAGACCTTGTGCGCGATGGCGCCCCGGTCCACGATCTGGGCGATGGCCCTGCGCACGGCGGGCTGCTTGGCCCAGGGGTCCTTGGGGTTGAACACCAGGTAGCTGATGTCGGTGCCGGCGCCGTCGACCAGTTGCAGGTTTCCGGTGGTGTGCTGTTGCAGGGCGAGGATGTCGTCGGCGGCGAGACCGCGGTAGGTGACGTCGATCTGCTTGTTCCGCAGCGCCTTGACCATGGCGGCGGAGTCCTGGAAGTAGCGGATGGTCACCGCCTTGTTCTGCGGCTCGGCGAAGCCCCGGTAGTTGCCGTTGCGGACCAGGACGGCCTTGTCGTTCTCCGTGTACGACCCGAGCTTGTACGGGCCCGAGCCGTGGACCGAGGTGTCCTTGCGCAGGGAGGCCGCCGGGTAGTCGTCGGGGTCGACGATCGACATGGCGGGGGTGGCCAGCACGAACGGGAAGGTGGCGTCGGACTTGTTCAGGTGGAAGACGATTTCACGGTCGCCGGAGGTCTCGACGCGGTCCAGGCTGCCGAGCAGCCCGGCGGGGCCACCGGAGGCGTTGATGGTGCGGATGCGGTCGATGGAGTGCCGTACGGCCTTGGCGGTGAGCGGGTCGCCGTCGGAGAACTTCATGCCGGCCCGCAGCTTGCAGCGGTAGGTGCGGCTGCCGGCGTCGGTGAAGGCGCAGCTCTCGGCGGCGTCCGGCTGCGGGGTGGTGGCCCCGTTCGGGTAGGCGAGGAGGGTCTGGAAGATGTTCCGGTACAGCTCCCAGGAGCCGTCCCAGGCGCCGGCCGGGTCAAGCGTGCTCGGGGCGCTGGTGGTGCCGACGACGATCGGTCCCTGGCTGTCGGGGTCGCCGTCGGAGAGCAGACCGCAGCCCGCCACCAGGGATATGGACGCGATCGCCGCGACTCTTCGCAGGAATCGGTTCCGGTTGAACACGCGCACGCTCCTCGATCCGCCATGCCAAGGGTCGGCAGACGATACCGCAGCGTCCGGCCCCCTGAACCTCCCCGGAAACAGGCCTTCTTGATCGACTCGGCGATGACGACGTTGTCAGTCCGCTGGGCGGAGTCCCGACGGTGTTCCGGGCGCCGATCCGTCCGAAAATCGGCGCCCGGAAGAGATGCTCAGTGCACGCCGGCGTTGAGGAAGATGCCGCCGTCCACGACGAGCGTCTGACCGGTGATCCAGTCGGACTGCCCGGAGGTGAGGAACGCGGCGGCGCCGCCGATGTCGGAGGGCACGCCGAGCCGGCCGAGCGGGTAGGGGGCCGCGGCCTCCTCCTCCCGGCCCTCGTACAGGGCCTGCGCGAACTTGGTCTTGACCACGCCGGGGGCGATCGCGTTGACCCGCACCTTGGGCGCGAACTCGTGCGCCAGCTGCTGGGTCAGGTTGATCATGGCAGCCTTGCTGATGCCGTAGGCGCCGATGAACGGGGAGGCCGAGAGGCCGGCGATCGAGGCGATGTTGACGATCGCGCCGCCGTTGTCCTTCTGCCAGGCGTGCCAGGTCTTCTGGGCGAAGCCCAGCGCGGAGACCACGTTGGTCTCGAAGACCTTGCGGGCGACCTCCAGATCGAGGTCCGCGATGGGGCCGAAGACCGGGTTGGTGCCCGCGTTGTTCACCAGGAAGTCGACGCGGCCGAAGGCCTCCATGGTGCGCTGGACGGCCTCGCTCTGGTGGTCGAGGTCGTGGGCCTTGCCGGCGACGCCGATGACCCGCTCGGCGCCGAGCTTGCCGACGGCCTCCTTCAGCGCGTCCTCGTTGCGGCCGGTGATGCACACGCGGTCACCGCGGGCGACCAGTGCCTCGGCGACGCCGTAGCCGATGCCGCGGCTCGCGCCCGTGACGAGGGCGACCCTGCCGGACAGCTCCGGGAGTTCAGTCATGTCCGTGCTACCTCTGAATCCCTAGTTGAGCGGTCCGCCGGCGACGTACAGCACCTGGCCGGAGACGAAGCCGGCGGCCTCGCCGGTGAAGAAGGCGATGGCGTTGGCGATGTCCTCGGGCTCGCCGACGCGCTGCACCGGGATCTGGGTGGCGGCGGCCTTCTTGAAGTCCTCGAAGCCCATGCCGACGCGGTCCGCGGTGGCCTTGGTCATCTCGGTGGCGATGAAACCGGGCGCGACGGCGTTGGCGGTGATGCCGAACTTGCCCAGCTCGACGGCGAGGGTCTTGGTGAAGCCCTGGAGACCGGCCTTGGCGGCGGAGTAGTTGGCCTGGCCGCGGTTGCCGAGCGCCGAGGAGGAGGACAGGTTGACGATCCGGCCGAAGCCCGCCTCGACCATGTGCTTCTGGACGGCCTTCGTCATCAGGAACGAGCCGCGCAGGTGGACGTTCAGGACGGTGTCCCAGTCGGAGACGGTCATCTTGAACAGCAGGTTGTCGCGGAGCACGCCCGCGTTGTTGACGAGGATCGTCGGGGCGCCCAGCTCCGCCACGATCCGGGCGACGGCCGCCTCGACCTGTGCCTCGTCCGACACGTCCGCGCCGACCGCGACGGCCTTGCCGCCGGCCGCGGCGATCTTCTCGACGGTGTCCTTGCAGGCGGCCTCGTCGAGGTCGATCACGGCGACCGCGTGGCCCTCGGCTGCCAGTCGTACGGCGGTGGCGGCGCCGATGCCGCGCGCCGCGCCGGTGACTACCGCGACCCGCTGTTCAGTGGTGGACATTGCTGCTTCTCCTCGCCCTTGAGAGAACTGCCGGGGCTCCGGGGGAGAGCCCCTCATGCGGTGAGCGACCGCTTAGTACCTTCAGTACAGGTGACGCTAGAAGCCCTGGCACCCGGTGTCAACGGCACACCCGGCCGGTGTGATCCATTACCTCACCAGGAGGTCCAGCAACCGCTCCGTCTCGGCGGCCGGGTCGGCGGTCAGCCCGGTGTGCACGGGGCCGGGCTGGACAACCGTGGAACGGGGCGCGATCAGCCAGCGGAACCGGCGCCCGGCGTCGTCCTGGGCCGCCTGTCCGGCCTCCGCCCCGCCCGCACACACTTTCTCCACGGCACCGAGCGCCGCGCGGACCCCGGCGACGTCGGCCCGCGGGTCCAGCGCGAGCAGCCGCGCCTCGTCCAGATGGGTCCGGGCGCCGACATATGCCCGGGCACGGCAGTAGACGACCACGCCCGCGTTGACGCACTCCCCGCGCTCCACCCGGGGGACGACCCGCAGCAGCGCGTACTCGAAGACGTCCCGGTCGCCGCCCTGGCCCGCGCGGGTGATGTGCCGTTCGGTGACATGGCCGGCCATGTGGATGTGGCGCTCGCTCACTTGCCCTCCTCGGTGCCGATGCCGGTGATGCGCCCGGCGATGACGGCCGCCCGCGCGAGCAGTGGCCGGATGTAGGCCCGGCGCAGGTCGTCCGGGGTGTCGAAGCCTGGCTCGCCGGCGAGCCAGGCGTCCGGGATCTCGGCGGTGACCTCGGCGAGCAGGTCCTCGGTGACCCGGGGGGCCAGCTCGGCCGCGGCGGCGCGCACGTCCGGGGCGAACCGGGCGAGAGCGTGGTCGCCAGCGTCGTAGGGGCGGGCCGCGGAGACCTCGGCGGAGGGCCAGTTGTGGTGCCAGATCATGGTGGCGCCGTGGTCGATGAGCCACAGCTCGCCCCGGTGCAGGAGCAGGTTGGGGTTGCGCCAGGACCGGTCGACGTTGTTGATCAGCGCGTCGAACCAGACGATCCGGCCGGCTTCCTCGGGGCTCACCGGGAAGGCGAGCGGGTCGTAGCCGAGGGCGCCGGAGAGGAAGTCCATGCCGAGGTTGGTGCCGCCGCTGTTGCGGAGCAGGTCCTGCACCTGCTGGTCGGGTTCGCCGAGCCCGAGGACCGGGTCCAGCCCGACGGTGACCAGGCGGGGCATCCGGAACCCGAGGCGCCGGGCGAGTTCGCCGCACACCACCTCGGCCACCAGGGTCTTGCGGCCCTGTCCGGCGCCGGTGAACTTCATGACGTAGGTTCCGAAGTCGTCGGCCTCGACGAGCCCCGGCAGCGAACCACCCTCACGCAGGGGCGTGATGTAGCGGGTCGCGGTGACCTCTTTCAGCATTTTCCCAGGTCATCCGTCTCTTCAGCCGTGCAACACAAGATCAGCTCGTCGGCGAGAAGTGCCCGCGCCCGCGCGCCGGGGTCACAACGGGCTCTCCCGCCTCCAGCATGATCGAGGCACAAGTGTGCCGCAGTCCGTGGGTGCCGTCCTTCGGGGCCGCCGCCCACTGCCGGCGTTTCGCTGTGGTGATCCCCGGGAAGGCGGGCGCGTCACCGCCTGCCTGGCGGCGGCCCGGTTCCGGTCCTTCTCGGTGCCGGCCCGGGCTACCACGGCGGTGAATACCCGCTCGGCGTGCGGTGGTGGTCATGCCATCATGACCATGCCATCGGGGGAGGCGGTTCGGCGCGTGGGCTGTCCTCCGCGTAAACGGAAGGGCAGTGCATGAAGTCGGTACTCGTCAGGACATCCGTCGCCGTCATAGCCGTCGGATCGCTCACGGCGTGCAGTGACGGATCAGGAGGCGCGAACACCTCCGGCAACGGCAAGAAACCTCCCGTGCACATCACGACATCGGCGCCCTCGCTGAAGCTCCAGGTACCCGCCGGGTACGACGCTTCACGGGGCTGGCAGCTCTCGGGGGACCAGCTCGGTACGTACGCCGTACTGCCGCATGCCGGTGCGATCGCCACGATGACCGGCACGGGGTCCGCCTACCGCGTGACCCTGCGCGATGCCGCGACGGGCCGGGTCCGCTGGACGGGCAAGCCGTTCAAGGACCTCTCCGAGAGCGAGACTCCCGGCCTCGTCGTCGTTCCCGTCGGCGGCAAGGACCGCCTGGTGACCTGGTCCCGGGGCGAGACGGGCGGTGACGCCCTGTCCAAGGCCGAGCAGGAGTACGCCGTGGACATCTACGCCGCCGACGGCTCGGGCGACGCCGTCGCACCCACGCACCATGTCGAGGTCCCGGCAACCGACTACGGCACGGGCCGAGTCACCGCCGCAGGGGAACGGCTCCTGGTACCCGTCACGGACAAGCGCAAGATCGCCCTCGACGTGGCCACCGGCGGGACCACGACGTACGACACCGGGTCGCTCGAGGTACCCGGCTGCTCCTCCTGCTCCTACGGCAACGAGGTCGCGGCCCTGACGGAGCAGGATCCGGTGGTGCTCAACGAGGGCGAGGGCGCGTTCGGCATCCCCGGTTCCTGGGACGACGACCGCATCGCGCCGGCCGAGGCCGATCCCGCGACCGGAATGGTGTGGCCGGGCAGCGACGGGCACCTCATCGCCCGCTGGGAGGAGAAGAACAGCGGCAGCCACAACGTGTGGGCCGTGCTCGACGACCGGACCGGCCGGGTCCAGGCGTCCGTGCTGTGCGCCAAGCCGTCCATCGGGTCGGGAGAAGCCCCCGGCTCCGCGCTCTCCCCGAACGGCCGCTATCTCGTCTCGGAGCACCTCGCCTTCGACCTCCGGTCGAAGAAGGGGTACTGCTTCGAGGAGACCGACGACCGCAAGCCGCTCACCTTCACCTCCGTCACCGACGACGGCATCGCCTACGGCACCTCGCTCACGAAGGGCCACAGCCTGACCGGGACCACGGCCCCCGTCCAGCTCGCGCTGGCCGCGGGTTCCCCGAAGGCGCTGACCGGAGTGGAGCAGACACCGCTCGCCGACCTCGACGGCGTCGGTGTCTTCACGCACCGGGCGGACAATGAGCCGTACCTGGTCGTCTACCGGCACAAGGCGTAGACACCGGAACTGCGGCCACGGGGCGTGTGCGCGGTGCGGGCGGCGGTCGTGGGGGCCCTCGACCGCCCGGCGTCGTCCGGTCGGCAGCTACCGACGGGGCTTCCCGGTGTGGTCGGTCAGGGCAGGAGCTCGACGTACCCGTCGGTTCCGTGCACACGGATCCGCTGCCCGTCCCGGATCAGCCGGGTGGCCCGCTCCACGCCCACGACGGCCGGCAAGCCGTACTCCCGGGCGATCACCGCGCCATGGGTCATCAGGCCACCCACCTCCGTCACCAGGCCCGCGATGCCGACGAACAGCGGTGACCAGCTTGGGTCCGTGAAGGTCGTGACCAGGATGTCGCCCGCTTCGAGGTCGGCCTGCGCCATGTCGAGGATGACACGGGCCCTTCCCTCGACGGTCCCGACGGAGACCGGCAGGCCGACCAGGGCACCGGCCGGCACGTCGTCGCGCCGGTACGCCCCGCTGACGGCCTCACCATCCGATGTGAGCACCCGGGGGGGTGTGAGCGCCTGGTACGACCGGAACGCGTCCTTGCGCTGCTGGATGAGCCGGTCGTCCACCTGGTTCGTGCGTACGACGTCGCGGAGTTCCTGGAACGTGAGGTAGAAGATGTCCTCCTTCTCGGCCAGCACGTCGGCCCGCACGAGGCGCTCGGCCTCTCTCAACAGCGCCTGCTTGTAGACGAAGTAGCGATTGATGATGCCGTACTTCGGGTACTCCCGGTACCCGATGAAGGTCCGGACCCGGTCGATCATCCGCTTGGTCTCGTCGGCCTTCCGGTCCCCGTCCGGCAGGGCCCGCAAGCGTGACAGCACGTCATGTTCCTTCTGCAGCGCCCTCTGCCGCCCTTGCTCGAAGCGCCGCCCGGCGGCGCCCGGCTCGAAGTTCCTGACGTGGTCGAGGATCACGGGCACGAGCGTGCCGGGGCGCTCGCGCCAACGCGGCCTCGTGATGTCGATCTCGCCGACGCAGCGCATGCCGTACCGGTAGAGGTAGGACTCGATGGCGTCGCGCGCTTCGGTCCCGCCCGCGAGCTTCGCCAGCCCGTCCAGGAAGTCCTCGTCCTCGACGCCCCGCAGGAACGCCACCACCTCCCGATACGGACGGATCACGTCCGCGACGTCGAGCAGCGCCAGTCCCATCTCCGACGTGATGTTGCCGGGGGCGGACAGCGTCAGCGTGTCGGCCGTGTTCCGTTCGCCCAGCCACTCCCGCAGCTTGTCGTTGAGCCACCAGGTGGCCTCCATCCCCGCCATGATCACCTGAAGATTCAGCGGATCACCGAGGACTCGCCTGTGCTCCTCGAAGGCCTCCAGCAGGAAGTCGAACAGCGCCGGTCCGGTCTTCGTCCGGATGTCGCGCTCCAGGGCGGCGACGGACGCCTGGCTGCGCTCGATCAGCCCGGTGACGATGGCCGGATCCGTCTCGATCGGGCTGGAGGCGCCGCCGGCCGGCGGCCCGCCGGGACCCGCGTCCGGGAGTGACGGGACGAAGCCGTCGCGGTCCAGGACGGTCTCCAGCGCGTCCCTGGTCAGCGGATCACCCCTGCCGATGAGGTCCAGGAGGCCGGCGCGGCTCGCGGGTGAGGCCAGGCGCCGGGTGACGTCGACGAACAGCCTCCCGCCGGCCTCGTGCACGGGCACCATGGCCGTCAACTGCCACACGGAGAGGCCGAGGGGCTTCATGGGGTCGGTCATCATCTGCTGGTGACCGACGGAGACGTAGACGTGGTTCTCCTGGTCGCCGGTCTCGGGGACGGGGAACAGCGTCGTGATCGGCCGGCTCTGGACGAACCGGAAGCCGTCGTCGACCAGGCACCATTCGATGTCCTGCGGGCGGCCGAAGTGTGCTTCGATCCGCCGCCCGAGCCGCACGAGCCGCACGGCCTGCGCATCCGTCAGCGCCGGCTGCCCCTGCAGCGGCGGGTCGACCGCCACTTCCCGCGTGCCACCGGCCGGCAGGGCCTGGAGGGCACACTGTTTCGCGGCGACCGCCCTCGCGACGACCTCGCCGTGTCGCACCGTGAAGACGTCCGGGTTCACCAGGCCGGAGACCAGGGCCTCGCCGAGTCCGAAGCCGGCCTCCACGGTGGCGACGCTCCGGTTGCCCGTGAGGGGGTCGGCCGTGAACAGGATGCCGGCCGCCTGCGGGAAGACCATCCGCTGCACGACCACGGCCATCTGGACCGTACGGTGGTCGATGCCGTTCCGCCGGCGGTAGGTCACGGCCCGCTCGGTGAAGAGCGAGGCCCAGCACCGGCTGACGTGCCGGAGGACCGCCGCCGGCCCCACCACGTTCACGTACGTGTCGTGCTGGCCGGCGAAGGAGGCCGTCGGCAGGTCCTCCGCCGTCGCGGAGGACCGGACGGCGTAGGCGGCCTGCTCGCCGAGCCGGGCCAGCGCGCGGGTGATCGCCTCCGTGAGATCGCCAGGGACGGCGATCCCTTCGATGATCCGGCGGATCTCCGCGCTCAGCGCGCGGATCGCCTGCCGGTCGTCCGGGTCCAGGCGCGACAGCCGGTCGAGCCGGTCGTCGATCGACGGCGCTTCGGCCATGACCCGCCGGAAGGCGTCCGTCGTCACGCAGAAGCCGGCCGGCACGCGGATGCCTTCGATCCGCGACAGCCCGCCCAGGTGAGCGCCCTTGCCGCCGACGACCGCGACGTGCGTCCCGTCGACCTCCCGAAGGTCCCGTACGTACTGCTCGGTCATCGCGACACCTCCGAGGCAGTCGTGTCCGGTTGCTGCCCCGCGCCGGCCGATCGCGTCAGCGGTGCCTCCCGCTCCGCCGGGACCCTTGTCGAGCACGTCCTCGTCTCCGGCCGCCCTCCCTCTGGCTGCCCTCCCTCCGACGAGCCGTTCCACCGCTCCGCCGGTCCCCCCGCCGGTTCGACGTCATCGCGTCCCCCGTACATCGCCACCACACGCACGTCGCGCCCCCCCCAATTCCGCAGGTCGTAGCCTCGGCCGACGATTCTGCGCCCCCACCCGGGCCTTGCCGCAAGCCCCCCGGTGCGCTATACGTTAGGAGAGGCGGGAAGAGAGATCTTCCTGCCTTTGTCTTTGCCGCGTACGAGTACGCGGCGCCGACCCGCCCGGATGTCCCGTCGGCCCGCGGATCGCAGCCACGGAACCGGACGTTCTTCCCTCGTGGAACAAGCGCCCGCCGATCACCCGACGACAGGGATCCGGCAGCCCGTCTGAACGGCCGCCGTCTTCCGGCCGTACCCCATGGCGGATCAGGCAGAAGCTCCGCGGAAGGGAATCCCCACATGACCAGCGCTTCGCTCCCGCCGGAAACGGCACCGGCACCGGCCCGCCGAACCGTCATGGCGGCGGCCGGAGCGTTGGGGCTCGCCGCCGCACTGACCGCCTGCGGCTCGGGCGACGACTCGTCCGCCGGCTCCGGTGCAGGTGCCGGTGCCGCCGGGTCCTCGCAGGACAGCGGTTCCCCGGCCGGCGGCACCGCGCTCGCCAGGACGTCGGACATCCCCGAAGGTGGCGGCAAGATCTTCAAGGACCACGGTGTCGTGGTCACCCAGCCGACGGCCGGCACGTTCAAGGCGTTCTCGTCCAAGTGCACCCACCAGGGATGTGCGGTGGGCAGCGTGGCCGACGGCGTGATCGTCTGTCCCTGCCACAACAGCCACTTCTCCGCCGAGGACGGCAGTGTGAAGAAGGGCCCCGCGACCCGGGCGCTGCCCGCGGCCAAGATCACGGTCTCCGGTGACGAGATCGAACTGGCCTGACCCGGCTCGGCCCCGCCCGCACGCCCGCATCGGGCCGCCGGGCACCGGACGCGACGCGCTGCCGTTCGGGACGGTGACAGCGACCGCGTCCGGGGCCGAGCACAAGCCGGAGCGTTCCCTTTCCTGACACGATGTCAGCGGATCGGCGCAGCAGGGGGCGTTCCTCTGGTACGACATGGGAGAAGAGGGGGCCGCATGACCGTCACGCAGCAGCGCCGGGGCCGGAGGATCATGATGACGCCCGGCGAGCTGGACGAGTTCCTCACCGCACAGCGCACCTGCCGGGTCGCGACCGTCGCGTCCGACGGCACCCCGCACGTGAGTGCGCTGTGGTTCGCCTGGGACGGCACCTCACTGTGGCTGTACTCGGTGGTCCGCAGCCGGCGCTGGGCACAGCTCCGCCGCGATCCGCGGGTGGCGGTCGTGGTCGACTCCGGCGAGGAGTACGACCAGTTGCGCGGGGCCGAGCTGTCCGGCCGGGTGGAGTTCGTGGGCGAGGTCCCTCGCACGGGCGAGCTGTGCGCCGAACTCGACACGGCCGAGACCCTGTTCGCGCGCAAGAACTTCGGCCTGGACGAGATGCCGCACGACGGCCGGCACGCCTGGGCCCGGCTGACCCCGGAGAAGATCGTGTCCTGGGACTTCCGGAAGCTGGGCGGGGCCTAGTACTCCAGCAGCGGTTCGCTGTCTGGCCTGGTCAGAGGCGTCGTCCGGGAGTGTAGTTGGCTGGAGGTGCGTCGGGGGCGGTCTTGCCGGACCGCCCCTCCAACATCGCCGGGGTGAACCAACTCGAGCGGCGCACCGAGCACGTCGCCGCTCTCAAGGCTTCCTGACCAGCCGACCGCCAGCAGCGTGCGCGCCCAGTCTGCCGGGTTGAGCAGGGTGTCGCTCGCCGAAGCTTCCCGGGAGTTTCCGCTCCGCAGGTCACTACCTCCCCTGGATTGGGGCAGGGCCACGGGGGCACGTGCACCTCAGGACGGTGGAAGGGTGATCGACAATGGCCGAACGATCGACGGCGGCAGCGAAGCAAGGAGCCCGGACAGCGGACCGTGAGGACGCCCGGACGCCGCCGTTGCGACCCGGCGGCTACGAGCCGGCCGATTACGCGGCAGTGGTGGTGCGCAGTGCCCGGGAGGCCGGGGTCTCGCCCCTGCTCGTGATGACGGTGCTCCACAACGAGGCGTACAAGCCGCACCATCCGCTGCTGGAGCGGTTGTGGCAGTGGTGGAAGCCCGGGGCGTCCTTCGGCCTGGCCAACATGCACCGGGCGACGTTCGAGCGGGTCCGGCGGACGCACGGTCTGCCGGGGCGATGGCAGGACCTGCGCGACGACCCCGCCTTCGCCGTCCGCACGGCTGCCCTGCACCTGAAGGACCTCGACCGCAGCCTTGCGAGGCGGCATGTACGCCGTTACACCCGCGACGAACTCCTCGCCCTCGGCTACAACACGGGCGAACGCAACATGCGAGCCTTCGCCCGGGGCGTCCCGCCGGGCCCCATGGCACGGTCGTACCTGCGCCGCTTCCGCGCCTACCGAGAACGGGCCGCCGAGGCCCTGGCCGACGGCGGCGAGCCGCGCGACACGGTCACCGGCTGATCGACCACCCGCGAGGACCGGCCGCCTGCGGCGGATGCCGACAGTTGCCGTAGTTCCCATGATCTCGGTCAGCGGTGCATTGCGGTCGAGCGGGTCCTGGCCGGCAATGCCCGGGTGTACACGAAGAACACCTGGCGTGAGCCGAGACCTGGGCATCAGCCCCCGCTGGACCAGGCCCTGACGGCCCCGGACCAACAGCGAGGTCGAACGCTTCCACCGCACCATGCCCGACGAGTGGGCCAGCCACCAGCCGGCCGCATCACCAACCTGTCCGAACAGCACACCTAGGCCCCGCCCAGCTTCCGTGCCGCCGCGCGCAGCGCGTCCACCGCCGCACGGATGGAGGGGCGGCGGTCGGCGTCCGCGCGCCAGACGACGTACACATGCCGCCGCACCCGCTGCCTGAGCGGCAGCAGGACCACCCCTTCGGGCACCGGTTGGCGTCCCAGCAGCGGCGCGATGCACACACCCAGACCGGCGGCCACGAGCCCGAGCTGGGTGTGGGTCTCCCCCGCGCGGTGGCCGACGATCGGCTCGACGCCCTTGGACCGCAGGGTGAACATCAGCCACTCGTGGCAGAACTCGCCCTGGCCCCAGGTGATCCACTCGTCGTCGGCGAACTCGGTGAGGTCGACCTCGTCCCGGTCCGCGAGCGGGTGCCCGGCCGGCATGGCGACATCGGCCGGGTCGTCCAGCAGGGCCGCCTTGACCAGGCCGTCGGGCACGGGCATCGGTTTGTTGTACCAGTCCAGGACCACCGCGAGGTCGAGGTCGCCGCGGACGACGCCGGCGATGCCCTGCTCCGGCTCCAGTTCGCTGGAGCGCACCCGGAGTCCCGGGTGTTCGGTGCGCAGGGCGCCGAGCGCGTCCGGGAAGAGCCCCCGGGCCGCGGTCGGGAACGCCGACAGCCTGAGTTCGCCGACGACCTGGCCGCGGTGCGCCTCCAGGTCCGACTCGGCCAGCTCCACCTGCGACAGGATGCGGCCCGCGTGTTCCGACAGCAGACGGCCGGCGTCAGTGAGCCGTACGCCCCGGCCGTTCCTGGCGAGGAGCTGCTGGCCTGTCTCCCGCTCCAGCTTGCTTAGCTGCTGCGACACCGCGGAGGTCGTGACGTGCAGCGCGTCGGCCGCCGCGCTGACCGAGCCGTGCCGGGCGAGGGCGTCGAGGGTGCGCAGGCGCTCCAGGTTCAACATGTAAGTGATTCTAAGAGGTACCCGGTGGAAAATCTCGATTGTGCTACGAGGTCCGCTGCCGCATCGTTGAAGCCATGAGCACGGTCACCGCACCCCGGACCCGGTCCGCACCCCCCGCCCGCCCCGGCACCCGCCTCGACTGGAGGCTGCGCTTCGGCGCCCTGTCCGCGATCTGGGGCTTCAGCTTCCTGCTGATCAAGGTGGGGACGGACGGGTACGCCCCCTTCCAGGTCACCCTGGGACGGCTGGTGTTCGGTACGGCGGTGCTGATGGCGGCCATGGCCGCCAAGCGGCAGCGGCTGCCGCGCGGAGCCCGGCTGTGGGGGCACATGACGGTCGCCGCGTTCCTGCTGAACGCCCTGCCGTTCTCCCTGTTCGCCTACTCGGAGCTGACGATCCCGTCCACGCTGGCCGGCATCTGCAACGCCACGTCCCCCCTCTGGGGCATGGCCCTCTCCCTGGTCGCGCTCTCCGAGGACCGGCCGACCCGGGTGCGCGTCGCCGGCCTCGGGCTGGGCTTCCTGGGGGTGCTGACCGTACTGGGGGCCTGGCAGGGCTTCGACGGCCTCGACGCGAAGGGAACGGCGATGGCGCTGCTCGCGTCGTTCAGCTATCCGGTCGGGTGGATCTACGTCCGGCGGACGCTGGCCGGCACCGGGAACTCGCATCTGGCGATGACCGGAGGCCAACTGCTGCTGGCGACGGCTCAACTGGCCGTGGTGACACCGCTGTTCACCGATGTGCCGCAGCGTTTCGCGCTCGTGCCGCTGCTGGCCGTCGCCGCGCTGGGCGCGCTCGGCACCGGGCTGGCCGTGCTGCTCCAGTACGGCCTGGTCGCCGAGGTCGGGCCCACCACCGCCCAGATGGTGACGTACTTCATCCCCGTCATCGCCACGGCCGCGGGAGTGGCGATCCTCGGAGAATCGCTCCGCTGGAGCACCCCGGTGGGGGCGGTGATCGTGCTGGCGGGCGCCGCGCTCACCCAGATACGCACGAAGAGGGGCTGAGGGGGCGGGGCGGGGGCCCTGCGAGTGCGGAACGGCCGAGCGGGCGGGGGCACGGTCGCGCACGAGCGCGGGGCGCCCACACGGGCGGGACACAGTCGCGTACGAGCGCGGGCACCCCGGTGCCTGCCTGCGATCCGGTGCCCGCACCCGGTGCCCGCGCCCCTTCGGCAGCCCCTAACCGTAGGTCCGCGCCGGTGACGGGCGTACCGCTGTCGCCACCGCCTCCGCCAGCGGGATGACGTCCTCCTCGGTGAGCGGGGAGACCGTGATGCGGATGCCGGGGGGCGAGGTCAGGCGGAAGCGGGCGCCCGGGGCCGGCGCCCAGCCCGCCTGGACGAGGCGGGCCACCGCGCCCGTCTCGTCCGGGACCGGCACCCAGACGTTCATGCCGCTGCGGCCGTGCGCGGCGACCCCACGCTCCGCCAGCGCGCCGACCAGGGCGTCCCGGCGGGCGCCGTACGCCCGCGCCACCGCAGCCCGGTCGATCGCGTCGTGCGTCCACAGATGGGCCACGGTCCGTTGCAGCAGCAGGCTGACCCAGCCGGGTCCGAGGCGCTGGCGGCCCCGGACCCGGTCGACGGTGAGGGGGTCCCCGGCGAGGACGGCGAGGCGCAGGTCGGGTCCGTAGGCCTTGGCGGCGGAGCGGACGAAGGCCCAGTGGCGGGTGACGCCCGCGAGGGGGTGCAGCGGGAGGTCGACGATGCCGTGGCCGTGGTCGTCCTCGATGAGCAGGGTCCGCGGGTGGTCGCGCAGGACCGCGCGCAGGGCACGCGCGCGCGTGGCGGTCACGGAGGCGCCGGTCGGGTTCTGCGCGCGGCCGGTCACGATCAGGGCGCGGGCACCGGACTCCAGGGCGCGGCGCAGTTCGCCGTCGAGCGGTCCGTCATCGTCAACGCCGACCGGGGCCGCGTGCAGGCCCAGGGCGGGGATCAGGTCGAGGAGGCTGCCCCAGCCGGGGTCCTCGACGGCGACCGTGTCCCCCGGCTTGAGATGCGCGGTCAGGACTCGTTCGACGGCGTCGAGGGAGCCGGACGTCACGGCCAGCGGGCCCGCGGGGACGCCGTCGGCGTCGAGTTCGGTGCGGGCCACGCGTGCGAGGTCCGCGTCGACGGGGTCGTCGCCGTACAGGACGGGCCGCCGGCCGGCCACCTCCGCCGCCGCGGTGACGGCCGGGCCCAGACCGGGCAGCAGGGCCGGGTCCGGGTTGCCGGTCGACAGGTCCCGGCCTCCGGCGGGCACCTCCACGCGCAATTGCTCGCGTCCGGTGGTGGCCGGCCTGGGACGGATGCGGCTGCCCCGGCGGCCGGCCGTCTCGATCACCCCGCGCTCGCGCAGGCTGCGGTAGGCGGCGGCGACCGTGTTCGGGTTCACCCCCAGCCGGGCTGCCAGCTCCCGCATGGGAGGGAGGTGCTGGCCCGGCCGCAGCTCCCCCGCGCCGACCGCGCGTTCGACGTCGGCCGCGATCTCGGCTGCGCCACGCCCACTGATCCGATATTCTCCTAGCACAAAGACCATTATGCACTAGTGCGATCTGGATCGCACGCTCAGGCCGCCATGGAGGGGACCGTCATGCAGGGCACGACCGAAGACACACAGGCCGAGGACACCCGAGCCGCCGCCTACACGCCGACCGGCCGGACCGTCCCGACGCGCTCGGCGGACCGCGCGTCGTACGACCGGGAACTGGTGCACGCGATATTGGACGAGGGGTACGTCTGCCACCTCGGCTTCGTGCGGGAGGGGGCCCCGGTGGTGCTGCCGACGCTGTACGGCCGGGTCGGCGAGCGGCTCTACGTCCACGGGTCCACCGGCTCCCGGCCGCTGCGGATGACCGGCCAGGGCGACCCGGGTCTGCCGGTGTGCCTGACGGTCACCCACGTCGACGGTCTGGTGCTGGCCCGCTCCGCCTTCCACCACTCGATCAACTACCGCTCGGTGGTGGTGCACGGCATCGCCCACGAGGTCACCGACCCGGAGGAGCGGCGCCTCGCCCTGGACGCGCTGGTGGACCATGTCGTCCCGGGCCGGTCCGCCGACTCCCGGCCCGCGAACAAGAAGGAGCTGGCCGCCACCGCGGTGATCCGCCTGGATCTGGAGGAGGTCTCGGCCAAGGTCCGCGCGGGCGGCGCCGACGACGAGCCCGAGGACCTCGGCCTGCCGCACTGGGCCGGGGTCGTCCCGCTCCGCAAGGGGTACGACACACCGGTCCCCAACGCCGACCTGGCGCCCGGCACCGGTCTGCCGGACTACCTGACGGCGCGGTGACGACGCGGCCTGACAGTGCGGTGACGGTACGGCCTCACACCGTCACCGGCTCCGGCTCCGGCTCCGGCAGCATGATCACGGAGACCGTGGCGGACCGTACGACGGCCGCTCCCGCGAAGTAGAGCGCGTACGCGAGGGCCGTGGGCACGGCGGCGACGTAGAGCAGCAGCCCAGCAGCCGGGCCGGGTGGTCGGTGTGCGGGAGCAGACCCTCGTGCACCGCGAAGGGCAGCAGGCACAGGGCGGTCACCGCGAAGGCACCCGCGGTCGTACCGGAGGCGTCGGCGTCCCCGGCCCGGCCCCACCACCTGGTGAGCGGGGTCATGGCGCCGTAGCCCGAGGCCGAGACGAGCGCGAGGAGCACACCCGCCGGGCGGACCGTCGCGGCGGAACCGCCGAGAGTGAGCACGGCCAGCCCGGCCGGCGCGCCCGCAACCGCCACGACACCGCCGGTGCCGAGCCGCTCGCCGAGCAGCAGCCGGGCGCCGAGCGCGATGAGCACGGGACCCGCGCCGAGGGTGACGACGGTGGCCACGGCCAGTCCCGTCGAGGCCACGGCGGCGAAGTGGGCCGTCTGGAAGACGGCGAGCCCGACCCCGGTGGCCACCGCGCGGGCCACCCTGCGGCGTACGGGCACCGGCACGGGTTCGGGCACGGGCGCGGACCCGGCGACGGCCACGGTCTTGCGCGGCCGGGCGCGCGGGCGCAGCAGGCGGCCGGCCGGCAGGAAGGCGAGCGCCAGGGCGCAGCGCCAGAACGACAGGCCGAAGACGCCCATGTCGCTGGCCCGGGAGACCAGCGAGGCGGCGGCGCCGACGGTGCCCCAGGCGGCACCGGTGATGATCAGGTAGAGCAGGCCACGCCCGACGGGCAGGCCGGAGGCAGTGTTCGACAAGGGAATCTCTCCGCAGGAACGCACGCGAGGTGCGGAAGCTCGGGGCGCCCCGCTTCGGCGGGACGCGCGGACTTCGTCTGCGGGCAGCACCGTCCGGCCCCGCGCGGATGCGCGGGACCGATCTCCCGGAGGCCCGCCTCAGGCGGCCGGAGGCGGAAGGACTAGTGCGTTCGACGGCATGGGGGGACCCTATGCGGCGGTGCCGCGGGCGGACAACTCCCGTTCCGCACCGCCCGGAGCGGCCGGCTCCCGACCGTTCTCGGCGGGGGCCGACGTCTGGGCGATGAACGCACCGGCCAGGACGACCGCGCCGCCGAAAACCTGGGGCGCGGAGAGGTGTTCGCCGAGCAGCACCCAGGCCAGCACGGTCGCGATGACGGCCTCCAGGCAGGCCACGACACCGGCGACCTGCGGCGACAGCCGCCGCACGGACAGCACGCCGGTGACGTACGCGAGGACCGTGGCGACCAGGACGATCCAGGCCAGCAGCGCGACGGCCGGCACGGCGGTGCCGTTCAGCCGGGCCGAGCCGGCCAGCACCGACCAGTCCATGCTCCAGGGGCGGGCGACGACCGTCAGCACGGCGGCGCCGACGAGGAGTCCGTAGGCGATGACGCCGAGCGGATCCGGCGCGTCGGCGCCGGCATCGCTGCCCTGATCGGACAGCACGAAGTAGCCGACCTGGCAACAGGCGGCACCCAGGGCCAGGAGCAGGCCCACCGCGTCGAGGCTCAGGCCCGACCACACCTCCACCACACAGGCGAGACCGCCGGCCGCCAGGACCACACCGGCCGCGGCGGCACGTGTCACGGGCCGCCGCTGCACGAACCGCACCCAGCCCAGGACCAGCGCGGGGGCGAGGTACTCGATGAGGAGTGCCACGCCGACCGGGATGCGGGAGAGCGCGGCGAAGTAGCAGGCCTGGACACCGGCGACCGCGAGCAGCCCGAACCCGGCGAGCAGCAGGGGCCGGCGGCGCGGCAGGGCGCGGTGCCGCACGGCGAGCGGCAGCATCACCAGGGCGGCGCCAGCCACCCGCAGCCACACCACGTGCAGCGGGTCGAGTCCCGCCTCGATCAGCGGCTTGGCGGCCACCCCGGAACCGCCGAAGGCCAGCGCCGAGACGAGCGCGAGGCCGAGCCCGACGCCCCTGCCGGGGCTGTCCTGACTGCTCACAGACGTATGCACCGGCACATGATGACAGGCGACGACAGCAGCGTCACCCTCGTTGACACCTGTCTCAGGTGGTGGACGGGGGGACGATCAGGGGGCGGTCCGGCCGTCGTCGGCGCGCTCGTCGGCATCGGTCCCGGCCCGCGCGACCAGCTCGGAGGCGGAGATGCCGGCGCGCGCGAGGACCTCGACGGCCCGGGACCCCGGGTCCGTGACGAGCGCCGCGAGCAGGTCGGTGCCGGTGACCTGGAGCGCGCCCCGCCGCCGGGCCCGTCCACGGGCGTCCGCGAGAGCGGCCGATGCGGCGGGTGACCACCCGCCGGCCTCCCTGGCCCCACCGTCATGGCCGGCCGGACCGGCGGACGCGACCGGACCTTCGCCGCTCGCCGCATCCTCGCCGTCTGCGGGATCCTCTGGGTCCCCTGGGTCCGCGGTGCGCGCGGGGGCCGTGGGGTCTGCGAGGTGTGCGGGGTCCGCCGGTGCCGGTACGACGGTGATCGGCCCGGAGTCCTCCACGCTGCCCTGCCAGCGCAGCCCGTAGCCGATGCTGCGCTGGACGAGGTAGCCGAGGAGCCGGGCGAGCCGCGCGGGGCCGCCCACGGCGGCACGGGCCTCGGGGTCGTGTTCGAGCAGGGAGTGCAGCAGATGGGCGGTGTCGGTCTGCCGGTCCCCGTCCCGGAGGGCCCTGCGACGGGCACCGGTGACCACCGCTGCCAGCTCGGCACCGAGCACGGCGGTGCCGTCCGGGTGCGGAACCGGCTCGTGGTGGGCGGTCCGGTGGGCTGTACGGGTGTGCACGTCCTCTACCCCATCAGCCGGACGGGGGCGGGTCATCCACGAGGGGAACCATTCTCGCGTCCCACGCAGAGTGGACATCGGCGACCGGAATGTCATCCTTGCGGAGGAGATCCAGCCGGCCTCCATCATGGGGCGCACGCGACCCACCCGCGCGCCCCGGCCACACCGCTTCCCCGGGCCCGCGCGTCACTGCTCGTCGGCGAGGATCAGGTACAGCTTCCTGCGGGCGTCGTTGATGACGGCCAGCGCCTTCTCGCGCTGTTCCTTGCTACCGGTCCTGAAGACCTGCCCGAAGGCTTCCATCAACCCGGAGCCGGCCTGGCGGATCTCTCCGAGAGCCTCCCAGTCGACCCCGCGCGAGGCCTCCTCCCAGGGAGCCTCCGCGCCTTCCTCGGCGGCGCCGCGTCCACTCCCGGTGAGGGAGAACAGCTTCTTGCCGCCTTCGCTCTCGCTCGTGATCAGGCCCTCGTCCTCCAGAAGCTGGAGGGTGGGGTAGACCGAGCCGGGGCTCGGCTTCCACGCGCCACCGCTGCGTTCGGCGATCTCCTGGATCATCTCGTAGCCGTGCATGGGCCGGTCCTTGAGCAGGGCCAGGATGGAGGCGCGCACGTCCCCGCGCCGCGCACGTCCCCGCCCCCCGCCCCGGCCCCGCGCCCCCCAGGGGCCCGGCCCGAAGCCGGGGCCGCCGGGACCGAATCCCGGCCCTCCCGGCCCGAAGGGCCCGAAGGCGGCCCGCCGGCCGTCGAAACCGCCCATGCCTCGGCGGCCGGGACCCTCGTGCCGATGTCCACGTTCGAATCCGTGGGTACGCATCGCGTTCACTCCATTCAATCGATGATCTGTCGCGTTCGTATCGCGTGTTGTCCGCGATGCCTCAACGATATATCGGAAAGATTCCCAGGACAACCCTCCCCACCGACCTGATTGTCCTGTGACAGCGAATCTCGTTCGATTGCCACTGAAGTTTGACGACCGGTACTTTCCTGCCACTGAACTTTGACCGTCGCGGTTGGAGGCACGGTGGGGGAACCGGCTCATGCGTACGGAGATCCGGCGTTATCCGCCTTTGAGCTGGACTTTCTTGAGTCTGGTGAGCGTTGTCGCGGGTCGTTGGGCCAGTTGTGGAGTACGCGGTTCGAGGGCGTCCAGCCGGTTCGTGAGTTCCGGTGGGCGAAGGGTGGGGAGAGCTTCCCGGGCTGGTACTTCGCGGCGACGACCGGTAGTCACGTGGGCTACGAGTCGTGGCTGGAGCGGGACTGCCTGATCTTGCTGGACCGTGATCCGAGGGTGGTCGGGGTCGCCTCGCAGCCCTTCTGGTTGCACTGGCAGGACGGTCCGGAACAGCGTCGCCATGCGCCTGACTACTTCGTACGCCTTGCTGACGGGCGGGCCAGGGTGGTCGATGTCCGGTCCGCGGACCGGCTGGACGATCGGACCGGGGAGGCGTTCGCGGCGACGCGTCGGGCCTGTGAGGCGGTGGGCTGGGAGTTCGTGTGGATGGGCACGCCCGAGCCGGTGTTCATGGCGAACGTGCGCTGGCTGGCCCGCTACCGGCGGACCCGCTCGGGGCGCCCGGAGGGGGTGGCGGCCGCGCTGGTGGAGGCTTCGAGGAGCCGCTGCCGTTGTGGTCGGGAGCCCGGCAGGTGGGCGACCGGCTGCAGGTCCTGCCGGTGCTGTTTCATCTGCTGTGGTCCGGGCGGCTGGGCACGGACCTGGAGTCCGCGGTGCTGGGGGCGGACACTCTCGTCTGGACCGAGGGGCGGGCGGCATGGGCAGGATGAAGCGGTCGGTGCGGGTCGCGGTCGGTGACCGGGTGCGGTTCGAGGGCCGGATCCGCGGAGTGCTCGCCGTTGCTGCCCAGGCGGTGACGCTGACGGACGGTGAAGAGCCGTATCGGGTCATGCCGTTGCTCGAGTTGTTCGCGGCGGCCGATTTCGAGGTCGTGAACAGCCCGGTTCGGATGCCGTTGCCGGCGGCCTCGCTGCTGGAGGCGTTTCCCGCCCGGGAGGTGGAGAGGGCTCTGTGGTGGGAGGGCCACATCCGGAGGTCCTGCACGGGTTGCCGCCCGAAGCCGGGCCCGGCACGGCGGTCCGGCCCGAGTACGGGCCGGAGCGGTCCTTGACCTCCCGGCAGCGGGCGAAGGCATCTGAGCTGACTGCCGCTGGTCACAAGGTCTCTGCCAGTACGGTCGCCCACCGTCGGCGGCGCTATCAGGAACGCGGGGTGCTGGGCCTGGCCGATCACCGACCGGTCCGCAGGACAGCCGAGTTCGGGGAGGTCGACGATGCGGTGGTGGCCGCGATGCGGCAGGCGATCGAGGAAGCGGTGGACGCCTCGACCCGCACGGGGACGTTCATTTTGTGGCGGACTGGCGAGATCCTCAAAGAAGCACCTGACAAGCAGGGGGCTGGGCTTCCCTCGCAGAGGACGCTCTACCGGCTGCTGGCGAAGCTCACCTCGGGCACCCACACGTCCGGTTCGGCGGTGACCCGCCGGTCCAGGGCCCACGGGGCCACGACGCCGCACGGGGAACTGCCCGTCTTCGCGCCGGGCGAGGTCATGCAGATCGACTCCACCCCGCTGGACGTGCTGGTCCTGCTCGACAACGGCGTCACGGGCAGAGTCGAACTCACCGCCATGATCGATGTCGCCACCAGGACGCTGACCGCGGCGGTGCTGCGGCCGACCACGAAGGCCGTGGATGCCAGCGTGCTGCTGGCCCGCACCGTCACCCCCGAACTGATGCGGCCGGGCTGGACGGACGCGCTCAGGATGTCGCGCTCGGTGCTGCCGCACCGCAGGCTGCTGGCCCTGGACGAGCGTCTGGCCCATGCGGCGGCCCGGCCGGTGATCGTTCCGGAGATCATCGTCTGCGACCACGGCAAGGCCTTCCTCTCCCGCAACTTCATCTCCTCCTGCCGGTTCCTGGAGATCGAAGTGCAGCCGGCCCACCAGGGCTCGCCCTTCGAGAAGGGGCACATCGAGAAGATGCTGGGCTCGGTGGCCACGCTGTTCGCGCAGTTCCTGCCCCCCTACACCGGCCGCAGCACCGACCACCGCGGCCGGCACCTGGAACGCGAACGCGTGTGGTCCCTGCTGGAGTTGCAGGAGCTTCTGGATGAGTGGATCGTCGCGAAGTGGCAGAACCGCAAGCACGACGGTCTGCGCGATCCGGTCCACCCGGGCCGGCTGTTCACGCCGAACGAGAAGTACGCCGCTTCGGTGGAGGCCTGCGGCTACGTCCCGGTCGCACTCAGCGGCGACGACTACGTCGAACTCCTGCCCGCAGAATGGCGGGTGGTCAACGACTACGGCATCAGGATCAAGAACCGCACCTACGACAGCCGGGCCTTGGGACCGATGCGCCGCCAGAACTCCGGCGTCCGGGCCAGACGCGGGCTCTGGGAGGTCCACCGCGACCCCTACGACGTCTCCCGGATCTGGGTACGCAACCACCGCGGTGACAACGAGTGGGTCCCGGCCACCTGGAAACACCTGAACCGGGCACCGGTCCCCTTCGGTGACCCGGCCTGGGACCACGTCAGCCCCTAGCTGCCCCGCGCCACCGAGGCGGAGATCGCCGACGCGGTCGCGGCCCTGCTCACCCGGGCCCACGGCGGCCCGCAGACCGAGCAGGGACCAGGGTCCGGCAAGCGCGACCGACGGGTGGCGGCCCGCACCAAAGCTGCAGGTCCCGTCGTCCCCATGTCCGTTGCCGGTCCTCAGACAGAGCCCGAGGACGAAGCGGACGAGAGTGAGGACTCGGTGGCCGAAGTGATCCCGCTCGGACTGTTCGACCCGCTGGAAGACCCCTGGAAACGCTCATGACGGCATCGTCCGCTCTGCCCCAGGACTCCCAGCGGCACCTGACCACGATCGACGGCTGGCGCCGCTTCGTCGAAGGACCACCGGGCCCGCCGCCCCGGCTGACCGACGCTCAGTACGACGCGCTGGGCGAGGCCGGCCAAGCAGCCTTCGACGAGGCCCGTCTCGACCATCACGGCCGTCTGCTGGTGGTCGCCACCTCCGTCGTCCGTCACACCGTCGCCACCGGCCGCCGCCTGGTCGTACTGAACCGGCACGCGATCAGCGCCCGCCGGGGGCCTGATCGTCTCCGGCCCCGCCGGCACCGGGAAAACCATCGCGATCACCCAGCTCGGACTGTCCCACGAGCTGCTGGACCGGGCCCGGCACCCCACCGCCACCGACCGCAAGCCGGTCATCTACATCACCGTCCCGCCCGCCGCGACACCCCGCATGATCGCAGCCGAGTTCGCCCGCTTCCTCGGACTGCCGGTGATGGCCCGCATGAACATCACCGACCTCATCGAGTCCGTCGTCGGTGTCTGCACCGACGCCCGCACCGGCATGATCCTGGTCGACGAACTCCACAACATCTCGCTCACCACCCAGCACGGCGCCGAAGTCGCCGACACCCTCAAGTACTTCTCCGAGCGGATCCCCGCGACGTTCATCTACGCAGGCATCGACATCGAGCACGGCAGCCTGCTGACCGGCACCCGCGGAGCCCAGATCGCCGGCCGCTTCACCCTGATCCCCACCCACCCCTTCCCTTACAACAGTGAGTGGCGGGGCCTGGTCGCCACCATGGAGAAGACTCTTGCCCTGCGGCGGCACCGGCCCAGCACCCTGGCAAGACTGGACCGCTATCTGCACGACCGGACCGGCGGCATGATCGGCGCCCTCTCCCACCAGATCCGCGGAGCCGCGATCGACGCGATCTTCAACGGCACCGAGAAGATCACCAAAGCCGGGCTGAAGGCCGTCCCGCTGGACGTCGCCGCCGAATCGCCTCACTTCCGCGGGCCCAGGTCCTCCCGATGACCCACGAGAACGTCCGCGTCCTGCCCTTCCAGGTCCGGCCCCGGTCCGGCGAAGGCGTCCGGTCCTTCATCGTCCGCCTGGCCCACGCCAACCACCTTCCGCCCCGCTACCTGCGGACCTACCTCTGCGAACCGCCCGAACATCTCGGTCTTCCCAGCTGGACACGGCTGGCCGCCGCGACCGGCCGCGACCCGGAGACGCTGCTGGCCACCCTGGAAACGAGGCGCTGTCTGGAGTGCGAGGGGGAGATACCGCCGTCCGACGTCATCGGCCGCCAGGCCCTGCGCTGTTCCCAGGCCTGCCGCGAGAAGGCATACCGGAAACGTCATCCTCGGGCTCCAGTGCAGAAGGCCCCCTGCAGAGAGTGCGGCAAGAGCATGAAGATCCAGCCCGGACAGCGTTATCGCTTGTGTTCATCCGCCTGCCGACGAGCCAACTACCTCAAACACGAAGAAAAGTGGTTAGCCGAAGCAGACCCGGCCGATCCATCCGGACCACGTGTCTGTCCCGTCTGCGACGGCCGGATGTTCTCAGCAGCACGCCGGACATGCTCAGACCGCTGCCGCCAGCGAGCACGTCGCCAACAGCCCAGGCAGCTTCCCGCGACCCCACCTTCCCAACCGCCGTTGACATCGCCGACACCACAACCCGCACCACCACCCCTGCCACCCGAACCAGCCCCCACGGCATCAACGAGACCCTGCGAGACCTGCGGAGGACCACTACCAGCAGGGCCCTGCCAGCAACAACGCCGGACGTGCTCACAGCGCTGCCGCCAGAAGGCATACCGGCAGCGGAAGGCACAGCGGGCCTCCGCCTAAGCTGGCGCGGTGACTGATGAGCAGGAGCGGGTGCAGCCGTCGGGAGTGTGGGCCACGGCGGTGGGGGTGGCCAGGGTGCGGGCGCTGGAGACCAAGCGGGAGAACGCGCTGTTCCACGACCCACTGGCACAGGCCTTCGCCACCGCCGGCGGCCTATGGCCCTCATCGCCGCCGCTGCCCGATGACGAGGCCGCGCGACGCCGCCGACTGGCCGTGTCGTTCTCCATCGTCATCAGGACGAAGTTCCTCGACGACCTGTTGCAGCAGGCCTCCGCGTCCGGGGTCCGGCAGGTCGTGCTGCTCGGCGCCGGCATGGACAGCCGAGCCTTCCGGATGGACTGGCCCGAGGGCACCCGACTGTTCGAGGTCGACACCGCCGCGCCACTGGACTTCAAGGCTTCGGTGCTGCGCCAGGAGCGGGCCGTCGCATGCTGCGAGCGGATCACCGTCGCGGTGGATCTGCGTGAGGACTGGCCAGGCGCGCTGGCCGCCGCAGGGCACGACCCGGCCGTGCCGACCGCGTGGATCGCCGAAGGACTACTGATCTATCTGCCCGAGGACGCGGTGGAGCTGCTGCTGGCCCGGATCAGCGCGCAGTCGGCGGCAGGCAGTTGGATGGGGCTGACGTTGGGCTCGCGCGGCGTGATCGAGCGCTTCGGCGCGGACGCCGTGCCGGGATCGGCGGCGTCCATGTGGGTCTCGGAGATGCCCGACGACCCGGTGAGCTGGCTGGCCGGGCATGGCTGGGAGGCCGACAGCTACACCCTGCGCGAGAGCGCTGCCGCCTACGGCCGCCCGATCAGCACCCCTCCGCAGCGCGAGGAGCGGCCCGGCGGACTGATCTCGGCGGTCCGCCGATAGAGCGCCTCCAGGCGGTCAAACTTCAGTGGCAATCGGTCAAGGTTCCCTGTCACAGGACACTGATTGACCTGTGTCAGTGATCGCTGATCGACTGCCACTGAAGGATGATCAACGCTAGTTTGTGCCACCGCAGGTTGATCATTCGGTGTACAGGTACGCGGGGGACGTGGTTGGGGCACCTGTCGGTGTGTTCGAAGAGGCTGTCCTTGATGCCTTTGACCTGGCCTTTTCGATCGCCTCACAGCCGTTCTGGCTGCACTGGCACGACGGCACCCGCAAGCGCCGGCACGCTCCCGACTACTTCGTCCGGCTGTCCGACGGCGGCGCCCGCATCGTTGACGTCCGGGCCGCGGACGAGCTGGATGAGGCGACGGAGGAGGCGTTCGACGCGACCGGGCATGCCTGCCGGGCCGTGGGCTGGGAGTTCGAGTGGGCCGGGCGGCCCGAGCCGGTGTTCATGGCGAATGTCCGCTGGCTGCCCCGGTATCGGCGGGCCCGCTGCGCTCGACCGGTGCCGGTGGCGGACCGGCTGCTGGAGGTCTTCCGTGAACCGATGGGGCTCTGGGACGGCGCCGGGCTGGTCGGAGACCGTCTGCAGGTTCTGCCGGTGCTGTTCCATCTGCTGTGGTCCGGTGCCTTGAAGACGGACCTGGTGGGAGGACTGATGGAGACCGACAGCCTGGTCTGGACGGAGGGAAACGCATGGGCAGCCTTAAGCGGCCGCCGGCCTTGGCGGTCGGCCAGCGGGTCCGGTTCGAGGGCCAGGTCAGGGGGGTTCTCGAGGTCACCGCACAGGCGGCGGTGCTTGAGGACACCGAGGCACCGCACCGAGTGGTCACTCTAATCGACCTGTTCGAGACGGCGGACTTCGAGATCCTGTTCCAGCCCGAACGCATGCCGCTGCCCCCGTCCGGGCTGCTGGAGACTTTCGCTCCCGAAGTGATGAAGCGGGCACTTTGGTGGGAAGAGCACATCCTCGAGGTTCTGCACGGCCTGCCGCCCGGCGTCGAACCCGGCACACCGCGGACGAGCGCATACCGGTCATCTACATCACCGTCCCGCCCGCCGCGACACCCCGCATGATCGCCGCCGAGTTCGCCCGGTTCCTCGGTCTCCCGGTCCTGCGAAGCTCCAACATCACCGACCTCACCGAAGCCGTGGTCGGCGTCTGCACCAAGGCCCGCATCGGCCTCGTCCTGGTCGACGAGATCCACAACATCTCGCTGCAGACCCGCACCGGAGCCGACGCGTCCGACACACTCAAGTACTTCTCCGAGCGGATCCCGGCGACCTTCGCCTACGCGGGCATCGACATCGAGGACAGCAGTCTCCTGACCGGCACCCGCGGCGACCAGATCGCCGCCCGGTTCACGGCAGTGGACACCCACCCCTTCCCCTACAACGCGGAATGGAAGGCCCTGGTCGCCCAATTGGAGGCGAACCTTTTGCTGCACCAGCACAAGCCCGGCACCCTCACCCGCCTGGACCGGTTCCTCCACACCCGCACCGGCGGCATGATCGGCACCCTGTCCCACCAGCTCCGCGGGGCCGCCGTCGACGCCATCCTCACCGGCACCGAGAAGATCACCAAAGCGGGACTGCTGGCCGTCGACCTCGACATCGCCTCCCGCCGCAAGCAGCCCGGCACCGACGGATGACGTCGTCGGCCCCGGACACCGAGGTCGCCCGCCTTCCGTTCAAGGTCCGTCCACGACAGGGAGAAGGAGTCGCCTCGTTCATCACCCGCCTCGCTAAGGCGAACTGCCTTCCTCCCGCCTACCTGCGCAAATACCTCGCTGAACCGCCCATGCACCGGGGCAGTCCGACCTGGCCCCGCGTTGCCGCCGCCGCTGGCCGCGACCCGGCCGAGCTCCGGCAGATCCTGAACACGGTCAACTGCGAGGAATGTGGGGCCCCCATACAGTCCAAAGCGAGCTTCGGCGTCAAGCCGCTGACCTGTTCGAGAGCCTGCCGACAGAAGAGATACCGCAAGCGCTACCCCGCCAGCCAGTGGCGCCGGGAACGCTGCCGGATCTGCAGGAAGATCATTAGGATGCGTATCGGACAGCGCCGCCCTCTCTGCTCGTCGGCCTGCCGACGAGCCGCCTACCTCGAACGACAACAGCGACGCACGCAACAGCCCGAAGCGCCTTCCGGACCAGAGACCGACTCATCACCGGCCTGTCTGATCTGCGAAGTCCCTCTGCCACCGAGCACTGCCAAGAGCGGGCGCCGCACCTGTTCTCAACGCTGCCGACAAGCGGCATATCGCTGGCGGACGACACCATCGCGTCCAACTCGCCCATCGGCCCAACCCCGGAACCCGACACCGACACCCCTGGGGACATGCGAAGTCTGCGGGCACCCGCTGCCTCCCGGGCGCGGACAGTCACGACGCCGCACATGCTCAGCACGGTGTCGGCAAAGAGCCCACCGCTGGCGCACCCATCCATCCGAAGAACACCGCACTCAACAGACAGCCCCAGCGTCCCCGGACCCCAACCCACCGCCCGAACCCGCGGCTTCACCCACCACGGTCGGGGCGAGGGTTGGCGCCCTCGCCCCGACCCGCAACGAATCCCTGGAAACGCCACCCTGCACAGTCTGTTCGGGCCCCCTACCCGAAGGACGCAGCAGGCCACAGCGCCGGACGTGCTCCCAGCGCTGCCGCCAGAAGGCATACCGCCAACGCAAGGCGATGCTTTTGTGAGTCTGTCCCCGAACGTCCGGTCCGGTCAGTTCAGCAGGGCACTCGTGAACGTCTGGCGGTGGTCCACCAGCCAGGTCTGCATGCGGTCCCAGCGTTCCCATCCACCACGCTCGGCCAACGCCTGGAGATAGACGGGGTCTCCGTCGGCCACGCGGCGGCCGACGAAGGCCCGGCAGACCTCTGTGGCCTGCTCGATGACGGCGGGCAACTCGGCGCGGTTCCCCGCCGAGAGGCCGTAGCTGTCGGCAAGAATCCGCAGCCGTGCGGCCGCATCCAGGCCGGAAGGATAGAAAGCAGCCGCAGACCCGGGATCGAGCATGGGCACCCAATAGCGGGCGGTCATGGCGAAGTCCCAGAGGGCACGGCCCGGGGCCGCCAAGTCGAAATCGATCAGGGCGGCGGCACGACCGTCGCGGAAGACGACGTTTTCCGGGCACACATCGTTGTGGCACAACATCGTTCCCCCCTCCGGGTCGGCGAGGTCCGGGGGCCACTCGGCGCGGGTGTCGACCGCGACGGCCGCGCTGGTCTCATGCAGACGCCGCAGCAGGCTCCCCACCGATTCGAGGGCAGAACTCGTCATCGCCCAGACCGGGAACGGCGACAGAGCCACGTCGCCAGGGATGAAGGTCAGCTGCTCACGGCCATCCGCGGTGAGACCGACAGGGGCCGGCGCCGCGTCGAAGCCGTGCTCCTTCAGCGCAAGGAGATAGGCATGCAGGGCGCCCGCGTTGCGCGGTGCCGGTCGCTCCACCAACTCCCCCCGGCGGAAGACCGCCCCCGCGTTCACCATCCCGCCGACCAGCGCCTCGTCTTCAGCCGTCATGAGGACCACGCTATCGCCAGATCGACCCCGCGCGAGCCGGACTGTGGATCAACGCACGACAGAACGCGCGACGCGGAATCCCACGTCGTCGACCTGGAAAGTCGGGTGGCTGCGGCGCCGCGCGGAGGCCCGGCAACTCCAGTGCTCATCGAACCAACCACCGCCACGGAGCACCCGGTAGGCGCCATAGACCTCGGCGTCGTAGACGTCCCAGCACCAGTCCCAGACGTTGCCGAGCATGTCGTAAAGCCCCCACGAGTTGGGGAGTTTGCCGCCCACCTCGTGGATGCGCTCGTGCGAGTTACCGCGGTACCAGCCGATCTCGTCGAGATCCCCGTAGTGCGGCCCGGTCGTCCCTGCACGGCAGGCGTGCTCCCACTCGGCTTCGGTCGGCAGTCGATACCCGTCGGCGGACGCGTCCCACACGACATCTTCGGCCTCGGCACGGAAGTGGTACGCGGGCGTGAGGCCGGCGCACTGGGACAGGGCGTTGCAGAACCGCGCCGCGTCCCACCAGGAGACGCACTCGACGGGCAACTGGTCCCCCTGGGCGGTACTCGGCCGCTGGCCTGTGATCTGTGCGTACAACGCCTGGGTGACCGGGGATGCCGCGAGCTGGTAGGGCGCAAGCTCGACCGACCAACTGCGCCGCGTCCGCCGATCCGACAGCATCACCTGCCCCGGCGGGACGGCGATCATCTCGTTCCCCATCATCACGTCCATGATCAGGAGATCCTAACGAGACCTGCCAGTGCGAAATGACAGAACCACCAACGGTTGCCCTTGGCTGACACGAATCTGCAAGTCGTCATCCTTCACTGGCACAGACAGCCATCGATCACCCTTCAGTGGCAATCGATCAACGTTCACTGGCACAGGTCACTGATGACAGGCGGCGGCAGTGGACGCGCTCAGGAAGAAGATCGCCGCCTGACGACCCTGGAGCTGACGACGGACGGTCGACCGAATGATCTTCGAACTCGCACTCACGCGCCGCCGGCCACAGCGGCGCGTGGCCCTCCCACGGACCAGTTCTGGCGAATCGGCCGTGGGCCAAAGGCCCGCGCAGCCGCTAGCGTCAGCGGCATGCGTATGCGAATCGTGGATGCCTTCACCGACCGCCCCTTCACCGGCAACCCGGCCGGAGTCCTGCTCCTCGACGACGTCTTCCCGGACGACGACTGGCTCCAGAACGTCGCCATGGAGGTCAACCACGCCGAGACGGCATTCGCGCACCGGCTGCCCGGTGGCGGTGAGGCGGACTGGGCGCTGCGTTGGTTCACACCCGTCGCCGAGGTCGCGATGTGCGGCCACGCCACACTGGCCACCGCCCACGTGCTGCACACCACCGGCACTCACACGGGTTCCGTACGGTTCGCCACCCGAAGCGGTGTCCTCGTCGCCACCACCGCCGCCGACGGGTCGATCACGCTCGACTTCCCGACCGCCCCGCTCATCCCCGTCGAGCTGCCGGCCGGGGTCACCGAGGCGCTGGGCGCGGCGCCGGTCGCCGCCTTCGACACCGGGCCGAACGTCGGTGACCTGCTGGTGGAGCTGGCCGACGAGAAGACCGTCCTCGGCCTGTCTCCCGACCACAGGGCCCTCGGAGCCTTCTCGTCCCGCGGTGTCATCGCCACCGCCCCCGCCGACGACCCGGCCCGGGGATACGACTTCGTCTCCCGCTGCTTCTTCCCGAACGTCGGCATCGACGAGGACCCGGTCACCGGCAGCGCCCACACCGCACTCGCCCCGCACTGGTCCGCCCGCCTCGGCCGCGACGACCTCACCGGACTCCAGGCCTCCCGCCGCACCGGACTGGTCCGTACCGGGCTGCGGGGCGAGCGGACGCTGCTCACCGGCCGCGCGGTCACGGTCATCGACGGCGAGCTGCGCGCCTGACCGGCCCGGCCGCGTCGCTGTTCAGGCCGTCGGCAGCCAGCCCACCTTGCCCGCGAGGAGGGCGTAGCCGACGAACGCGCCGATGTCGAGCAGTGAGTGCGCGACGACCAGCGGCCCGACCCGGCCCCAGCGGCGGTACAGGTACACGAACACCACGCCCATGACCATGTTGCCGAGGAAGCCGCCGATGCCCTGGTAGAGGTGGTAGGAGCCGCGCAGGACCGCGCTGGCCACCAGCGCGGTCCCCGGGGTCCAGCCCAGCCGGCCCAGCCTGCGCAGCAGGTAGCCGACGACGATGACCTCTTCGAGGATCGCGTTCTGGAGGGCGGAGAGGATCAGGACCGGGTACTTCCACCACACGTCCGGCAGTGCCTCGGGGACGACGGTCAGGTTGAAGCCGAGACCGCGGGCGGCCAGATAGAAGGCGATGCCGGTGCTGCCGATCACGGCGGCGACGCCGGCGCCCCGGGCCAGATCGGGCCCGGGGCGGGTGCGGTCGAAGCCCAGCGTGCGCAGGCTCGCGCCCTCCCGCAGCAGCAGGTGCGCGACGAGGGCCACGGGGACCAGGGCGCTGGCGATGCCGAAGAGCTGCCAGGCCAGGTCGAGCCACGGGCGGCCGGGCGCGGCGGAGGCGTTGAGGGTGGCCGCCTGGTCCTTGAGGCCGCCCGGCCGGGTGACCGAGCCGATGAAGCTGATCAGCGCGGACACGCCGCTCGCGCCGAGCGAGAGCGCGAGGACCAGCAGTGTCTCGTCCCGCAGTATCCGCCGCGGGTCCCTCGCCCGCGCCGGGGAACCGGCCACCGAGTCAGCTTCCACCTGCACCCCTGCCTCCAGCCGCCTCACGGGCCCCCGGCCCACCTTCGCCCGGCAAGGATCCCAGAAGACGCCTCGGGCGACGCGCACCGGGCCCGCTGTGTGAGGGGCCGCGGGCCATCTCACCGGATGCGGCACGGGCACCTCACCGGACGCGGCGGCCGACGCCCCGCCCAGGGCCCGGGCGTCCTCGCGCAGGACCTCCGGCGCCCCGCCCGGGAGCCCCGGGGTGAGGCCCGGGTCGTCCCGCGCGAGGGCCTTCGGTGCCCGGCGCGGAAGCCGCCGCGGGGTGAGGGCCTGGCGTCAGCCCAGGGGTACCGGGTCCGGCAGGCCCACCGGCCACGTGTGCACCGGCTCCCCGACGTGCATCAGCTCGGCGTACCGCCGCGTCGTCGCCGCCAGTGCCGCGTCACGCGACATGCCCTTCTCCAGTGCCCGGTGGAACGTGGCCGCCTGCCAGGACGCCCCGTTCACCCGGCGCCGGCAGCGTTCCTCGATCACGCCCAGGTAGAGGTCCCGGTCCGCGGCCTCCACGCCCCACGCGTCCAGCCCGGCGGCGGCGAGCGGCAGCAGTTCGTCGCGGACCAGCGTGACCGCGTCGACCTCGCCCGTGCCGCCGTACCGGCCTCGCCGGGGCCAGACGAAGCGGGCGTCGATGCCGTGCCGGCACGCCGCGTCGAAGTTCGCCTCGGCCGCGGCGAACGGCAAGCGCGTCCACACCGGCCGGGGCTCCTCGGCGAGGGCGCGGACGAGGCCGTAGAAGAAGGCCGCGTTGGCGATGATGTCGATGATGGTCGGCCCGGCGGGCAGCACCCGGTTCTCCACGCGCAGGTGCGGGACGCCGTCCGCGATGCCGTACACCGGCCGGTTCCACCGGTAGATGGTGCCGTTGTGCAGGACGAGTTCGGCGAGCTTGGGCACCCCGCCGGCCTCGATGATCTCCAGCGGCTCCTCGTCGTCGCAGATGGGCAGCAGAGCCGGGAAGTAGCGCTGGTTCTCCTCGAACAGCTCGTACGCGGACGACACCCACCGCTCGCCGAACCACGTCCGCGGCCGTACGCCCTGCGCCTGCAGCTCGGGCGGGCGGGTGTCGGTGGACTGTGTGAACAGCGGGGGCCGGGACTCGCGCCACAGCTCGTGACCGAAGAGGAACGGCGAGTTGGCGCCGACGGCGATCTGCGCGGCGGACGCGGCCTGCGCCGCGTTCCACACGTCGGCGAACCGGTCCGGGGTGACCTGGAGGTGTAGCTGCACCGAGGTGCACGCGGCCTCGGGGACGATGGACTTCGACGTGCACACGAGATGCTCCACGCCCTCGATGTCGAGCCGGAAGTCCTCCCCGCGCGCGGCCACGATCTGGTCGTTGAGCAGGGTGTAGCGGTCGACCTCCGAGAGGTTGGAGGAGACCAGGTCGTCGCGGCCCAGCGTGGGCAGGATGCCGATCATCACTATGCCCGCGTCCACCTCACCGGCCTTGCGGTCGGCGTAGGCGAGGGAGGTCCGCAGCTCCTCGGCGAGCTGGTCGAACACCCGGCCGCCCAGGCGGTGCGGGGCTATGTTGACCTCCAGGTTGAACATGGCGAGTTCGGTCTGGAAGTCACGGCTGGCGATGCGCTCAAGTACCTGTCCGTTCAACATTTTCGGCATGCCGTCACGGCCGGCGAGATTCAATTCGATCTCGACCCCCATGAGGTTCTTGGGACGGTCGAATCGCTTCTCTGCCAGCAGTCGCTCCAGCCCCGTCAGGCACTTTTGGAGCCTTTCACGGTAGCGCTGGCGATCGGACAGGTCGAACTGCCCTGCCACGACCTTCTCCCCCATGGAAGTGTCCCTCCTCGGACGGGCGGGCCGACGATCCGTTCGCCGGGCTCCCACGTCAGGAGGGATGATGCCCAGCCGAAGCGATCGATAACGTCCCGTGTCGGACCGCCGCCCGCTACTCTGTCGGAATGTTCCCCGCGGCACATTCACGGGGCATGCCGCAGCTCGCACCTTCGGGTGCCCCGTATGCCTCGTGAAAAACGCCGACTACATTCGGCCGACCGCTACCGGCGCGTACGACGAGGTCAGCGGCGAGGGGTCCCCCGCGAAATCGGGATTTTCTCCGCGAATCAGCGGCCCAATTCCGCCTTGTCCGTCACGCGGAAAGGGGATAGCCGAAACACCGGCCGAACACGCGTCGTATAAACTCTGTCCACAAGGCACAAGGTTGGCGCCCTCGGTCCTGGTTCCTGCCGTGTTTCTGCCGTCACGGTTGACGGGCGAAAGACAGAGCCGCACCCTCATCCACACCCGACCAGGGCCCCCACCTCTCCGGCCTTCCGTGAGCAGACAGCGTCGTCCGCCCCACCCTCCTCGCGCCGCCGCGCCTGTCGAATGAGAGGCGACCCACCATGCCGTTGCATGTTCCCCCTGCCCCCGCGCCCGCCCTGCGCTCCGTCCTCGCCGCCCTCGGTTCCCCCACCGCGGTCCGTGAGGCACGTACCCCTTCCCTGCGTGCCGCGCAGGGTCCCGCGACGCCCGAACTCCCTTTGCCCGTTCACGTGTTGGACCGGATCACCGCCCAAGGCCTGTCCGCGACGCGGCTGGCCGGCTGGCGCTTCCTGATCCGGTGCGGCGATCGCGCGGTGGCCGCGGCCGAGACCATGCTCACTCCCGACGGCTGGGCCTTCTCGCACTTCTTCGAGGGCCCCTACGTCGCCTCCACCGAACGCGCCCTGCAGCAGGCCGAGGCGCTCCAGCAGCCGTACCAGGCACGGCTGCTGTCCCTCCCCGGTCTGTACATGCTCACCCTCTGGCTGCACGACGACTGCACCGGCGACGGCACCGAGGGCCATCCGGCCACCGGTGACCTGCTCGTGCCGCTCGCCCCGGCACCGCCCGGCATCCCGGCGCACCGCCCGTTCCGGGTGGCCGAGTTGCTGCCGGTGCTGACCCATCGGGCGACTCCCCTCCCGCTGCTCGGCTCGCCTGCCTGACCGACGCTCGCGTACCCCGCTGCCCGGGAGGGAAGCGGGGTACGACTCTTTTTCCACGGACACCGCCCGCACGTCCGGGAGGCGGGCCCGCCGGCACGGGCGTTCGAGATTGGCATATGCCAGCGGATCGGTTCCATATGGACTAGCCCTATCCGGTCAGTGCGAACCACCCAAAGGGACAGTGCAGTTGGACTGAACCGACCGGGGCGGGTGACGCGTCATGAACCTGTGAGAAGCGGTGCCGTGAAATCCCTGCGGAACGACGCCCAGAGGACAACACTGGAATCCGACCGACTCATCACCACGGGGGACGGACATGACCACGACAGAGCGAGAGATCCCGCCCATGTGCCAGCACCAGCCGCCGTGCCCGACAGCCGAATCCGCCGACCGGGAGTCCGCCCGCCTCATGGCGCACCACCCGGAGCAGGGGTGGAGCCTGCTGTGCAACGGCGTCCTGCTCTTCGAGGACACCGGCGAGCTGCTGCCCGACGGCAGCGTCATCGCCCCGCACCGCCCGCTCGGCGCGGAGCAGGTGATGACCGCCGCCTGAGAACGACACGGCAACCGAGGGGCCGGCCGCACCCACCTGGTGCGCACCGGCCCTGACGCATGTCCGTCAAGGCTCAGGGCGTAGGAACGCCTGACGGGCGTCCGGCCGGAGGTGACGGGGACCGGCGTCCGGGCGGGTGACGCGTACGGGCGTCCGGCCACGGAGTGACGCTCGGTGGTCGTCGGCCGTCCGGCGGACCCTGCCCCCACTCCTCCGCCCGGCCCTGCCCCCGTCGGCCGCCATCGGCCTCCCGCCTCCCCATTTCGTGCGGCCTCCGCACGCGCGGGCCATTCTTAACGCAAGCTTGACGCCGTCCGAGCCCTGGAGCACAGGCCTCGACATCACGCTCTGCTTACGCTGTTGCCGCCGTCCCGCGTGATGGCCGGAAAGAGCTGAGCCGCACGTCAGGAGCACGCCGATGGCCACGACCGAGCACCCTCCCAGTACCAGCCGCCTGCGCGCCTGGATGCTGGAAGGGCTGTCCGACATGGGGAAGAGCGGTGGCCATACGGGGCCGCACGCCGAACCCGAGCCCGCGCACAAGGGACAGCGCTGGTGGCGGGTGATGTGCCTGACCGGTGTCGACTACTTCTCCACCCTCGGCTACCAGCCGGGCATCGCCGCGCTCGCGGCCGGCCTGCTCTCCCCGGTGGCGACCGTCGTGCTCGTCGTAGTGACCCTGGCCGGCGCCCTGCCGGTCTATCGCCGGGTGGCCGCGGAGAGCCCGCACGGCGAGGGCTCCATCGCGATGCTGGAACGCCTGCTCTCCTTCTGGCAGGGCAAGCTGTTCGTGCTCACGCTGCTGGGCTTCGCGGCGACCGACTTCCTGATCACCATGACGCTCTCCGCCGCCGACGCCTCCACCCACCTGGTGGAGAACCCGCACCTGACCAACGCCCTGCAGGGCAAGCAGATGCTGATCACCCTGTTCCTGGTGGCGTTGCTCGGCGCGGTCTTCCTCAAGGGCTTCCTGGAGGCGATCGGGGTCGCCGTCGCCCTGGTCGGCGTCTACCTCGGGCTGAACGTCGTCGTCGTGATCGTCGGCCTGTGGCACGTCATCACCGCCGGCCACCTGGTCACCGACTGGGCCGGTGCCCTGACCACGGAACACGGCAACGTCTTCGCGATGGTCGGCGTGGCACTGCTCGTCTTCCCCAAGCTCGCCCTGGGCCTGTCCGGCTTCGAGACCGGTGTCGCCGTCATGCCCCACGTCAAGGGTGACCCTGGCGACACCGAGCAGCGGCCGGCCGGCCGGATCCGGGACACCAGGAAGCTGCTGACCACGGCCGCGCTCATCATGAGCGGCTTCCTGATCGCCACCAGCTTCATCACCACGCTGCTGATCCCGGAGCGGGAGTTCAAGGCCGGCGGCAGCGCCAACGGCCGCGCGCTCTCCTACCTCGCGCACGAGTACATCGGCGGCGTCTTCGGCACGGTGTACGACGTCTCGACCATCGCCATCCTGTGGTTCGCCGGCGCCTCCGCCATGGCCGGCCTGCTGAACCTGATGCCGCGCTACCTGCCCCGCTACGGCATGGCCCCGCACTGGGCGCGTGCCGTGCGCCCGATGGTCATCGTCTTCACGCTGGTCGCCTTCCTGGTGACCTGGATCTTCGACGCCGACGTCAACAAGCAGGGCGGTGCCTACGCCACCGGTGTACTGGTGCTGATCAGCTCGGCCGCCATCGCGGTGACCATCGCCGCGCGCAAGGCGGGGCAGCGGGGCTGGACCATCGGGTTCGCGGTGATAGCGGCGGTGTTCCTCTACACGACCGTGGTGAACGTCATCGAGCGTCCGGACGGTGTGAAGATCGGCGCCTGCTTCATCGCGGGCATCATCCTGGTCTCCCTGCTGTCCCGGCTGGCCCGCGCCTTCGAACTGCGGGTGACCAGCGTGACGCTGGACCCGCTGGCGGAACGGTTCGTCCGCGACGTGGCCCACCGGAAGATGCGGTTCATCGCCAACGAGCCGGACCGCCGCGACCAGGCCGAGTACCGCGAGAAGATCGAACAGATCCGGGCCGACAACGACATGCCCGAGCAGGAGGACTTCATCTTCGCGGAGGTCACCGTGACCGACCCCTCCGAATTCGAGACGGGCCTGACCGTACGCGGCGAGGTCCTGCACGGCCGCTACCGCGTGCTGACGCTGGAGCACTCCTCCATCTCCAACGCGCTGGCCGCGCTCCTCCTCCACGTCCGGGACACCACCGGCTGCACCCCGCACATCTACTTCGAGTGGACCGAGGGCGGTCCGTTCACCAACTTCCTGCGCTTCTTCCTCTTCGGGCAGGGCGAGGTCGCCCCGGTGACCCGTGAGGTACTGCGCGAGGCGGAACCGGACCGGGCACGCCGGCCGCGGGTGCACACCGGGTGAGGGCACGGCCTCTGTCCGGCGCCGAACCCCAGGTCCGCGGTGTCCACGGCATGGCCCTATCGTGACCGGCATGCAGTCCTACACGATCGGCCAGGCCGCACGGCTGCTCGGCGTCAGTCCCGACACCGCCCGCCGCTGGGCCGACGCCGGCCGGATGACCACCCACCGCGACGAGTCCGGCCGGCGCCTCATCGACGGCCGGGACCTGGCCGCTTTCTCGGTCGAACTGGCCCGGGCGGGCGGCGGCGAGGAGGACGTCTCCCACACCTCCGTGCGCAACGCGTTCCCCGGCATCGTCACCGCGATCAAGCTCGGTGACGTCGCCGCCCAGGTGGAGATCCAGGCGGGCCCGCACCGGCTCGTCTCGCTGCTCACCCGGGAAGCCGTTGAGGAACTCGGCCTCGAGGTCGGCATGGAGGCCACCGCCCGCGTGAAGTCCACCAACGTGCACATCGACCGGGTCTGACCGGCACCTCTCACGACCTCACGGCGCCGCCCACCGGCCGGGCCGATCACCTCTCCGTCCCCCTGCCGCCATCCGTGCGGCTCGGCGCCCGCCGAGCCGCCTATTCGTCGTCCCCCGGGCCAGGACAATGCCCTGCCCGCCCGGAAGCGCCGTACGAACGCACATGCAAGCTACAAACGGCGAGTTGGCGGCTCATGCGATGCGACAGGAGACTTCCGGCTGGCAGATGCGGCAGTATCATCGCCGCACGGCCGATGCCCGGCCCTCCAGGGGCGCGACAGCTTGATCCACCGAACCGAGGAGTAGCTCCGTGATGACCCGTTCCGTGCGCCGGACCCGGCGGACACTGAAGCCGGCCGGCGTGGCGGCAGTCGCCCTGATGGCGCTCAGCGCATGCTCCTCCTCGGACTCCTCGACCGACCGGGCGGACAAGCCCGCCCCGAAGCTGTCCGGCACGGTCACCGTGCTCGCCGCCGCTTCCCTGAAGGAGAGCTTCACCGCGCTGGGCGGGGAGTTCGAGAAGCAGCACCCGGGCACCGAGGTCAGCTTCAGCTTCGGCGGCAGCGACAGCCTGGCCGCGAACATCACCGGCGGAGCGCCCGCGGACGTCTTCGCCGCCGCCAGCCCCAAGACCATGGCGATCGTGACGGACAGGAAGGAGACCGCCGGCACCCCGGCCACCTTCGTCCGCAACCGGCTGGAGATCGCCACCGTGCCGGGCAACCCGCACAAGCTGTCCTCCCTGAAGGACCTCACCCGGTCCGGTCTGAAGGTCGTCCTGTGCGACAGGACGGTGCCGTGCGGCGCCGCCGCCCAGAAGGCCCTGACCGCGGGCAAGGTGAAGCTGACCCCCGTCTCCTACGAACAGGACGTCAAGGGCGCCCTGACCAAGGTGGAGCTGAAGGAGGCCGACGCGGCCGTCGTCTACAAGACCGACGTGAAGGCCGCGCACGGCAAGGTGGCGGGCGTGGAGTTCCCCGAGTCCGCCGACGCCGTCAACGACTACCCGATCGCCCTGCTGAAGGACGCGCCGAACGCCGAAGCCGCCAAAGCGTTCATCGCCCTCGTGCGGTCCGCCGAGGGCCAGCGGGTGCTGAGCGGGGCCGGGTTCCTCAAGCCGTGACCCCGCTCGACGAACCCGGCGCCGCGGCCGGCCCCCGCACGCGCCGGCCGGGGCACCTCCGCGCCGGCACGGGGGGCCGGCGCGGAGTGCCGTTGCCACTGCTGCTGCCGGGGCTGCTGGCCCTGGCGTTCCTGCTGCTGCCGCTGCTCGCCCTGCTCGTCCGGGCGCCCTGGCGCAGCCTGCCGGAAGAGCTGACCAGCATGGAGGTGTGGCAGGCGCTTGAGCTGTCCCTGGTCACGGCCACCGCGGCGACCGCCGTGTGCCTCGTCCTCGGCGTACCGCTGGCCTGGCTGCTGGCCCGTACGGACTTTCCCGGCCGTGGCCTCGTGCGCGCCCTGGTGACACTGCCGCTGGTCCTGCCGCCGGTCGTCGGCGGCGTGGCCCTGCTCCTCGCCCTGGGCCGCAACGGCGTCATCGGCAAGTGGCTGGACTCCTGGTTCGGGATCACCCTGCCGTTCACCACCGCGGGCGTCGTGGTCGCGGAGGCGTTCGTGGCCCTGCCGTTCCTGGTCATCAGCGTGGAGGGCACGCTACGCGCCGCCGACCCGCGCTACGAGGAGGCGGCCACCACGCTGGGTGCCTCCCGCTTCACCGCGTTCCGTCGGGTCACACTGCCGCTGATCGCCCCCGGTGTCGCGGCGGGCGCGGTGCTGGCCTGGGCGCGCGCGCTCGGCGAGTTCGGCGCGACGATCACGTTCGCGGGCAACTTCCCCGGCCGCACCCAGACCATGCCGCTCGCGGTCTACCTGGCCCTCCAGAACGACCCCGAAGCCGCCGTCTCCCTCAGCCTCGTCCTGCTCACGGTGTCCATCGCGGTGCTGGCCGGCCTCAGAGACCGCTGGACAACCACCTCATGAAGAACACCGACCCCGAACCCACCGACACCCCCGCCGACACCCTGGGCCCAGGCACACCGGCGGCCACCGGCGCCCCCGAATACCCGCCGAGCCCAGATACCCCGACAGCCACCGGCGACCCCGCCCCACGCCCACTCCCGCAGGCACCGGCAGCCGCCGACGGCGCTCGCGCCCCGCAGGGGCCACCGGCACCCGACGACGAGACCCGCTCGTGCGGTGCGGGTGGCAACCCGAAACCGGCCGAAGGCCGGCCGACCGCCCCCCACCCGCACCCACACCCGAAACGGCCCCCTCACGAGGGCCTGGACGCTCACCTCGTCGTAGACCGCCCCCCGTTCCGCCTGGACGTGACTCTGACGGCCACCCCAGGGGACGTCGTCGCCCTGCTCGGTCCCAACGGCGCCGGCAAGACCACCGCCCTGCGCGCCCTCGCCGGTCTCACCCCGCTCGCCGACGGCCACCTGCGCCTGGACGGCACCTCGCTGGAGCGCACTCCTCCGGAGTCCCGCCCGGTCGGCGTGGTCTTCCAGGACTACCTGCTCTTCCCGCACCTGTCCGCCCTGGACAACGTCGCCTTCGGCCCCCGCTGCCGGGGCGCGGGCAAGGCCGAGGCCCGCGCGCAGGCGGCGGTCTGGCTGGAGCGCATGGGGCTGGCCGCTCACGCGGGCGTCAGACCGCGCCGCCTCTCCGGCGGCCAGGCCCAGCGCGTCGCGCTCGCCCGCGCCCTCGCCACCGGTCCCCGGCTGCTGCTCCTGGACGAACCGCTGGCGGCCCTGGACGCCCGTACCCGCCTGGAGGTCCGCGCCCAGCTCCGCCGCCACCTGGCCGAGTTCGAGGCGGTCTGCGTACTGGTCACCCATGACCCGCTGGACGCCATGGTCCTCGCGGACCGCCTGGTGGTCGTGGAGGACGGGCGGGTCGTGCAGGAGGGCACGCCCGCCGACATCGCCCGCCACCCCCGCACGGACTACATCGCCCAGCTCGTCGGCCTCAACCTCTACCGCGGGCAGGCCGCGGGCCACACGGTACGGCTCGACGCCGGGCCCGCGATCACGACGACGGAGGAGCTGTCGGGACCGGTCTTCGTGGCGTTCCCGCCGTCGGCCGTGACCCTGTTCCGGGACCGGCCCTCCGGCGCCAGCGCCCGGAACGTGTGGCGCTGTGAGGTAGCGGGCCTGGAGACGCACGGCGACCGGATCCGCGCCGACCTCACCGGCGGACTCGCGCTGACGGCGGACCTGACGACGGTCGCCGCGGCCGAGCTGGACCTGCACCCCGGTGCGCCGGTCTGGGCGATGGTCAAGGCGACGCAGACGCACGCGTACCCGGCCTGACGCCCTGGCCCACTACGGTGAGGGCCCATGAGTCTCAGCATCCGCAACCAGTTGCCCGGCACCGTCACCGAGGTGCACCCCGGCGAGGTGATGGCGACCGTCGGCGTCCGCCTGAACGGGGGCCAGAACCTGACGGCGGCCATCACCCTGGAGGCCGTCGAGCAGCTCGGTCTCGCCCCGGGCTCCCCCGTGCACGCCTTGGTGAAGTCGACGGAGGTGTCCCTGGCCACCAACCGGGTCGCGGGCCTGTCGATCCGCAACCAGCTTCCCGGCGCGGTCACCCACCTCGTGGTCGGCGACGTCATGGCCTCCGTGAAGGTCACCGTGGACGGTGGTGAACTCACCGCCGTCATCACCAGGGACGCGGCCGAGGACCTCGGCCTCTTCGTGGGCTCCGACGTCGTTGCCCTGATCAAGGCGACCGAGGTCTCGCTGGCGACGGCGTAGCGGAGACCCGAAGGTCCCGCCCGGATTCCGGGCGGGACCCTCACCAGAGGCTCGCTCAGTCCTCGTACGCGTCCAGCGGCGGGCAGGAGCAGACCAGGTTGCGGTCGCCGAAGGCCTGGTCGATGCGGCGCACCGGCGGCCAGTACTTGTCGGCGGCCGAGACACCGGCCGGGAAGACCGCCTCGTCGCGGCTGTACGTGTGCTTCCACTCACCGCCGAGCGCGGCGGCGGTGTGCGGGGCGTTGCGCAGCGGGTTGTCCTCGGCGGGCCACTCGCCGGAGCCGACCTTCTCGATCTCCGCGCGGATGGTGATCATCGCCTCGCAGAAACGGTCCAGCTCGGTGAGGTCCTCCGACTCGGTCGGCTCGATCATCAGCGTGCCGGCCACCGGGAAGGACATGGTCGGGGCGTGGAAGCCGTAGTCGATCAGGCGCTTGGCGACGTCGTCGACGCTCACGCCGGTCGCCTTGGTCAGCGGGCGCAGGTCGATGATGCACTCGTGCGCGACCAGACCGCCGGGGCCGGTGTACAGGACCGGGTAGTGCGGCTCCAGGCGCTTGGCGATGTAGTTCGCCGACAGCACGGCCACCTGCGTGGCGCGCTTCAGGCCCGCACCGCCCATCAGACGGACGTAGGCCCAGGAGATGGGCAGGATGCCCGCGCTGCCCCACGGGGCGGCCGAGATCGGGCCGACGCCGGTCGCCGGTCCCGCGGCCGGCTGGAGCGGGTGGTTGGGCAGGTACGGTGCCAGGTGCTCGCGGACGGCGACCGGGCCGACGCCCGGACCGCCGCCGCCGTGCGGGATGCAGAACGTCTTGTGCAGGTTGAGGTGGGAGACGTCACCGCCGAAGTGACCCGGCTTGGCCACACCGACGAGGGCGTTGAGGTTGGCGCCGTCGACGTACACCTGACCGCCCGCCTCGTGGACCCGGGCGCAGATGTCGGCGACGTGCTCCTCGAACACACCGTGCGTGGACGGGTAGGTGATCATCAGCACCGCCAGCTCGTCACGGTGCTTGGCGATCTTCACCCGCAGGTCCTCGATGTCGATCTCACCGTCTCCGGCGGTCTTGACGACGACGACCTTCATGCCGGCCATCACGGCGCTGGCCGCGTTGGTGCCGTGCGCGGAGGACGGGATGAGGCAGACGGTCCGCTGCTCGTCGCCGTTGGCGCGGTGGTAGCCGCGTACGGCGAGCAGACCGGCCAGCTCGCCCTGCGAGCCGGCGTTCGGCTGGAGGGAGACCTTGTCGTAGCCGGTGACCTCGGCGAGACGTTCCTCCAGCTCACGGATGAGCGTCAGGTAGCCCTCGGCCTGCTCGGCGGGGACGAAGGGGTGGAGCTGCCCGAACTCGGGCCAGGTGACCGGCTCCATCTCCGTGGTCGCGTTGAGCTTCATGGTGCAGGAGCCCAGCGGGATCATGCCGCGGTCGAGCGCGTAGTCGCGGTCGGCCAGCCTGCGCAGGTAGCGCAGCATCGCGGTCTCGGAGCGGTGCTGGTGGAAGACCGGGTGGGTGAGGTAGGCGTCGGTGCGCAGCAGCGCCTCGGGCAGGGTGTCCTCGGCGGCCCGGTCCAGCGCCTCGACGTCGGCCTCGACGCCGAACGCGGACCAGACGGCGTCCAGCCGGGCCCGGCCGGTGGTCTCGTCGCAGGCCATGGAGACGTGGTCGGCGTCGACCATGTGCAGGTTGACGCCCTTGTCCCGGGCGGCGGCGACGACCTCGGCCGCCCTGCCGGGCACGCGCGCGGTGACGGTGTCGAAGTAGGCGCCGTGGACGATGTCGACCCCGCCGGCCTCCAGGCCGGCGGCGAGCAGCGTGGCGTAACGGTGGGTGCGGCGGGCGATGGTCCGCAGGCCCTCGGGACCGTGGTAGACGGCGTACATGCCGGCCATCACGGCGAGCAGCACCTGCGCGGTGCAGATGTTGCTGGTGGCCTTCTCACGGCGGATGTGCTGCTCACGGGTCTGCAACGCCAGGCGGTAGGCCTTGTTGCCGTCGGCGTCGACGGACACACCGACCAGACGGCCGGGCAGGCTGCGCGCGAACTTCTCCTGGACGGCCATGTAGCCGGCGTGCGGCCCGCCGAAGCCCATCGGCACACCGAAGCGCTGGGTCGTGCCGACGGCGATGTCCGCGCCCAGTTCGCCGGGGGAGGTCAGCAGGGTCAGCGCGAGCAGGTCGGCCGCGACCGTCACCAGAGCGCCCAGCTCGTGCGCCTGGTCGATGACCGCCTTGATGTCCCGTACGGCACCGGAGGCGCCCGGGTACTGGATCAGCACGCCGTTGATCTCGCGCTCGGCGATCCCGGCCGGGATGCCGTCGCTGAGGTCGGCGACGACGACCTCGACGCCGGCCGGCTCGGCACGCGTCTCGATCACGGCGATGGTCTGCGGCAGTGCGTCCGCGTCGACCAGGAACAGGCCCTTCTTGTTCCTGCCCATGCGCCGGGAGAGCGCCATCGCCTCGGCGGCGGCGGTGCCCTCGTCCAGCAGGGAGGCACCGGAGGTGGGCAGGCCGGTGAGGTCGGCGACCACCGTCTGGAAGTTCAGCAGGGCCTCCAGGCGACCCTGGGAGATCTCCGGCTGGTACGGCGTGTAGGCCGTGTACCACGCCGGGTTCTCCATGACGTTGCGCAGGATGACGGGCGGCGTGAACGTCCCGTAGTACCCGAGACCGATCATCGAGCCGAGGACCTGGTTGCGGTCGGCGAGGGAGCGCAGCTCGGCCAGCACCTCGGCCTCGGTGCGGGCGTCCGGCAGGTCGAGGGCGTCGGCGTTCTTGATCACATCCGGGACGGCGGCCGCGGTCAGCTCGTCCAGCGAGCCGTACCCGACCTGCGCGAGCATCTTGGCCCGCGCCTCCTGGTCAGGGCCGATGTGGCGCTGCTCGAACGGGATACCCGCTTCGAGTTCGGAGAGCGGAGTGCGATGGGCGGTCATGGCGGAGGCCTCCTGGTCTGACGCGACCTTCGAGGGGCACCCCGGTACGGATACCCCGACGGCCTCCCCCTCTGTCATCTCGACCTGAGAGCTTCACCGGGCCCCCGCGGGACCGGCTTTCACCGTCGGTGAGAGCGGGACGCCGTGCACACCCGCCCTGCTTTCCAGAGTGACCTCGTCCGTGCGGTACGTGAGCCTGAGAGATTCCGGGGAGGATTTGCTCCTTCGGCGCCTCCGACGTGGTCGGAGGACTCTCCCGCGCGGGGTCAGCAGCCGCTGTCAGCCTACCAGCGGGGTCGACGCCCGAGCCCTCGAGTGGCCGCTTCCCTGAATCTGCTCTTTTGTAGTGCTTACGGATGAGTTGCGACCACGTGGAAAGAGAGGGACCGTGCGAACCGACATCGATCCGCGCAACCTGATCGGCCGCAAGGCATTCGACGTCAATGGCGCCAAGATCGGCACCATCGACGAGGTGTATCTCGACGACGCGACCGGCGTGCCCGAGTGGGCGGCCGTACGCACCGGTCTCTTCTCCCGGGACGCGTTCGTCCCTCTGGGACCCAGCGAACTCCTCGACGGCACGCTGCACGTCCCTTTCGACCGCGCCCTGATCAAGGACGCTCCCGACTTCGGCGTGGGCCGCCACCTCTCACCCGAGCAGGAACTCCAGCTCTACCACCACTACGGACTGGACACGGCGCCCCCGCCCAAGGCCCCGGACCACGACTTCGGCCCCCTGGCACCACCCGAGGAGACCCGGTCCACACCGGGCCCCTGATCCCCACCGCCGGGTTGTCCACCGCCGGGTTGCCCCTCGCCGGAGGCGTCCGCGGGGTTCTCCACACCCGGGGCGCCCGGGGCGCGCTTCTCTTCCGACGGCTGCCGCACGTCCCGCCCCGCGCACGCGCCCTGCCCCCCACCCGAGAGCCGGCCCTCACTCGAGAACCGGCCCTCGACCGGAACCCGGCCCTCAGCCGAGGCCGGATGCCCAGGTCGCCCGCCCGAAGCCGGCCGCACGGCCGCGACCGGGTCCGGGGCCGGGGCCGCGTCACCGCTCGGCCCGCCGGGAAGGCCGGCCGGGTGGGCGAGGCCGGTCCCCGGGACCAGCGGCAACGGCTCAGCCGGCGCCAGCGCGGGATCGTCGACCCGGAACGTCCGTACCCGGCCCGGCCCGGACTGCGGGGTCTCGAAGCGCACGGTGACCCGGCCCAGCCCGCTGCCCTGCACCCACCCGTGCCCCCAGTCGTCGTGCCGCACGTCCTGCCCGGCCCGCCACTGCCGCTCGGCCGGTTCCACCTGCTCCGCCGGAGCCTCCGGCACGGTCTCCTCGGCGAGGTCCACCGCCCGCTCCCCCGCCGCCTGCGCGAACAGGTCCTCCTGCGTGTAGTCGGCGAGCCCGGACACGCCGACGCCGAGCAACCGCACCCCGCCCGTGGTGTCCACGGAGTCCAGCAGCCGCGCCGCCGCCTCGCGGATGACCGCGGGATCGTCCGTGGGCCCTCGGAGCGTCTCGGAACGGGTGAGGGTCGAGAAGTCGTACCGTCGCACCTTCAGCACGATGGTCCGCCCGGACAGCCCGGCCTCGCGCAGCCGCCGGACACACCGGTCGGCCAGCCGCTGCACCTCCAGGCCGACCCGCAGCCGGTCGTGGATGTCCACGTCGTAGGTATCCTCCACCGACACCGACTTGGTCTCCCGCTCAGCCACCACGGGACGCTCGTCCCGGGCCAGCGCCATGGCGTACAGCGCGTGTCCGTGCGCCTTGCCGAGCATCCGGACGAGTTCGTCCTCGCCCGCCTCTGCCAGCTCCTCGACCGTGGTGATCCCGGCCCGGCGCAGATGGTCCCCCGTGGCCGGCCCGACCCCGGGCAGGATCCGTACCGGCATCGGCCCCAGCAGCGCCCGCTCGGTCCCCGGCTCGATCAGTACCAGGCCGTCCGGCTTGGCCTGCTCGGAGGCGATCTTCGCGAGCATCTTGGAGGCGGCGAGCCCCACCGACCCGGTGACCCCGGTGACCGCCCGGATGTCCGCGCGCAGCCTCTCCCCGGCCCGCCGCGCCGACTCCTCGTCCCAGGCCGCTCCCCCGGCCTCCAGGTCCACGAACGCCTCGTCCAGGCTGAGCGGCTCGATCAGCGGTGACAGCTCCCGCAGCAGGCCCATCACCTGCTCGCTGACCGTCCGGTACAGGGTGAAGCGCGGCACCAGGTAGGCGGCGTGGGGTGCCAGTCGGCGTGCCTGCCCCATGGGCATCGCCGAGTGGACGCCGAACACCCGTGCCTCGTACGACGCGGTCGCCACCACACCGCGCGGCCCGAGCCCGCCCACGACGACGGCCTTCCCGCGCAGGCTCGGCTTCGACGCCTGCTCCACCGAGGCGAAGAAGGCATCCATGTCGAGGTGCAGGACCGTGGGCGCGTTTCTCACATCTCCGATGCTGCACCACGGCACTGACAACGCGGTGACGCCGGGGGGCACCGCGCGGGATCCGGCGGTCAGACCGCCCGGTTACGGCGCCGCGCCAGCTCGTCCGCGGGGTTCTGCCCGACGAGGGTCTCCCCGGTGTCGATGCGCTCGCCGTGTAGCTGGGAAAGCGCGCTCTCCACGTCCCGCCACACCACGCCGACGGCGATCCCGAAGACGCCCTGACCGCCCTGGAGCAGGGCGTGGACCTCGTCCGGCGAGGTGCACTCGTACACGGTGGCGCCGTCGCTCATCAGGGTCATCCGCTCCAGGTCACGGAAACCGCGTTCTCTGAGGTGCTGGACGGCGGTGCGGATGTTCTGGAGCGACACCCCGGTGTCCAGGAACCGCTTCACGATCTTCAGGACGACGACGTCCCGGAAGCTGTACAGACGTTGGGTGCCCGACCCGTGGGCGGGCCGCACGCTGGGCTCGACGAGGCCGGTGCGGGCCCAGTAGTCGAGCTGTCGGTAGGTGATGCCGGCGGCCGCGCAGGCCGTGGGCCCGCGGTAGCCGATCTGCTCGGACGTCATGGACGCCACCCCTCCGCCGTTCGGCACCGCCGTCGGCGGCTGCGGAGCGTGATCGGCCGCGCTGCCGGGATGGGGGTAACCCCCGCTCGAGCGCAGCCGCGAGTCCGGGGGCGGGTACGGACCGCTCTCCCCGAAACCGCGTCCGGGGGCACCCCCAGCCGTACCGTCGCCGCTGGTTCTCACGCCGACCTCCGTCCTTGACCTGCCTTCTCGACGGTAGGCAGTCACCAGGGGTGCGTCAACGATCGCCACACTCGGCACGCCGAGTGATAATCACCCTGAGAGTGGTTTCCCGTGTCCCACCGCGGGGAAAGGCTAGCCGAATGCGCTCGCGGGAAGCCGTAGGACGCTCTCAGTGGCCGGAGGCAATTGCCGGGACAGCGGCCCCGCGAAGCCGCCCACCGTCCCGGGGGAGCCGGGGACCGGCAGGCCGGCACCGCGTCTCACTGGCTGCTGGTGCCGAAGTCCTCGGGCGAGATCTGGTCGAGGAACTCACGGAACTTCTCCACCTCGTCCTCCTGCTCGTCCGGAATGGCGATGCCCGCGTCGTCCAGCACCGTGTCACTGCCGTAGATCGGCGTTCCGGTGCGCAGGGCCAGCGCTATGGCGTCGGAGGGGCGGGCGCTGACCTCGACCCCGCTGGCGAACACCAGTTCCGCGTAGAAGACCCCTTCCCGCAGATCGGTGATGCGGACTTCGGTCAGCTCCTGGCCGACGGCCTCCAGCACGTCCTTGAACAGGTCGTGGGTCAGCGGTCGCGCGGGGGCCATGCCCTGCTGGGCGAAGGCGATCGCCGTCGCCTCCCCCGGCCCGATCCAGATGGGGAGGTAACGATCGCCTCCCACTTCGCGCAGGAGCACGATCGGTTGGTTGGAGGGCATTTCGACCCGGACACCTACGACATCGAGCTCGTTCACACAGCAACCCTAGGCCGTGCCCGGGACGTTTGGGTAGTCGGGCCGGGAACAGGTGCCCGATCCGGCCGCCCGGACGCCTCGCCGCTCCCCCGTCCCAGAGCCGGCCACGGCCGGGCCCCGGCTGGTTCCAGCGCGGTCCCGGCAGGGTTCAGCGAAGCCCCACGCGGGTTTCAGGGGAGCCGTACGCCGAGTGCGGTCCTCACCAGAGCGGCGTGCAGCTTCGTCGTCTGCGCCGCCAGTTCCTTCGTACGGGCTTCGGCGAGTGCCCGGGTCTGCGGGTTGCGGTGGCGCTTGAGCGGGGCCACCACCTGGTCCACCAGCCCCGCCTCACGGTCCGCGGCGGCCTTCATCACCCGGAGGTGGCGCGGCTCGATGCCGAAACGGCCCAGGTCGGCGATGAGCGCCGCCACGGTGACCGCCTCGGCGTCGTACACCCCGTCCTCCACGGGAGCGATGAGCCCGTAGGACTCCCACTCCTTCAGTTCGCCCTCGTCGATGTCCGCGGCGGCCAGCAGCTCGGCCTTGCCCACCCTGGCCACCGTGGGCCTCTCCTGCGGCTCCGGGCCGTCCTCCGCGGTGCGCTGGCGCCCGACCAGGGGCAGCGGGGCGGCCTCACCCCGCTCCACGGCGTCCAGGTACTCCCGGATCACCTTGAGCGGGAGGTAGTGGTCCCGTTGCATCCGCAGGACGTGACCGAGGCGCTCGACGTCCCCGGCACTGAACTTGCGGTACCCCGACGGGGTCCGCTGCGGCTCGATGAGCCCCTCCGACTCCAAGAAGCGGATCTTGGAGATCGTGACTTCGGGGAACTCGTCGCGCAGCACGCTCAGCACCGTGCCGATGCTCATCAGCCCACTGTCCCTGGCGGCGGTACCGCTTCCGGCACCGCCGCTCGGTGTTCGCAGCATGGACCTTCCCTGGGGGTCCCCCCGGACGTCGGTCCGGGGGTGGGTCAGATGCCCTGCCGGCTCGCGTAGAACACCAGCCGGTACTTGCCGATCTGCACCTCGTCACCGTTGGCCAGGGCGACCTGGTCGATGCGCTCCCGGTTGACGTACGTGCCGTTCAGGCTGCCCACGTCGGCCACCGTGAAGGAGCCGTCCGGGGAGCGCCGGAACTCCACGTGCCGCCGGGAGACCGTCACGTCGTCCAGGAAGATGTCGCTCTGCGGATGACGGCCGGCCGTGGTCAGGTCGCTGTCCAGCAGGAAGCGACTGCCCGAGTTCGGACCCCGGCGCACCACCAGCAGCGCCGAGCCCAGCGGCAGCGCGTCCACCGCGGCCTGCGCCTCCGGAGAGAGCATCGGCAGCGGCGTCTGGCCGGTCGCCTCGGAGTCGTAGGCCTCGAGGCCGGAGATCGAGATCGTGGACGTGGTCTCGGAGGCCCGTTCGGGTGCCACTCCGGGGCGCAGCGGCGCGCCGCAGTGGGAGCAGAACCGGGCGTTCTCCGCGTTACGGTTACCGCACCTCGTACACACCAGGACCGACATCGACGGATCCTCCTGCCGCGGCTGCCCCGCGGGGGCGTTGGACGCGTACGGGCCGGAGGCGAACCCTCCACCCGCACCTGAGGTTGACGGTTGCCCGAAACCTATGCCGCCGGCCTGGGCAGGGTCAACAGACGCCGCGCCCTGACCACCGGAAATGTCACCGCCCGGACCAGCGACCTGGTCCCGGAACAGCGGGCGCTGGCCCTCCGCCTCAGGCTGCGCGCGATGACGGGCGGTGGCGTTGTCGCCGCCCTCTCGCGCGCTCTTGCCGAACAACTTCGCAAACAACTTCACGGGCGATTCCCCTTGACCGAAACAGACCCGCCCGTGGGGCAGGACGAACCCTGATTGCCTACACCGGCCGAGCCGGACATCTTCACAACGTCCGTATCCACCAAACAGTTTCCATCACGCGCCATCTCTTCGGTGCGCCGACCCCCCGCAAGCTCATGCCCGTGCGCGACAGCCGCCATGCACCGGCGGTTCACCGGGAGGACGACCGAGCGTAGTCAGGCCGCTTCGCCTGTCGCAAGGCAGCCACGACGATCTTGTCCGACTGCTCCACGGTCGCCGTGGCCTGCTCCTTCTCCAGGGTCTGCACCACGCCTCCAGGAATGTTGAGCGCCGGCTCGAGGTCCTGCGGCTTGCCGATGACCTTGAAACGATAGGGGGCGTTGATCTTGTTCCCGTCGACGCTCACGCTCTTGCCGGAGTCGGTGAGGTAGGTGCCGGCGACCACCCGGACCTCGTTGACCTGGATCGCCTCCGCGCCGGCCGCGCGCAGCTCCTGGATCGCGTCGAGCAGCATGTCCGCCCGGACCGTCCCCTTCGTGTCCTCGATCGTCATGGTGATGCCGGGACCCTGCGCCGCCACGGTGCCCGCCAGAATGCCGAGTTGCCTCTTCTTCTCGGCGGTCTGCCTGCGTGCCTCCGCGGCCTGGTCGGAGCTGCTCTGGAGCTCCTGACGCTGCTTCTCGAGTCCCTGCTTCTCATCCTCAAGACGCTGAGTACGCGAATCCAGTTCATCGAGGATGCGGACGAGGTCTTCCTGACGTGCGCCGCGCAGCGCGCTGTCGGTGTCGCTGTTCGACGCCACCTGGACGGCCAGGCCGAAGCCGAGGCCGAACAACAGCACCGCGACGATGAGTTGGGCGCGGGTGAAGCGCGGCGGCCACAGACCTGTGACGAGCCGCTGCCGTCCGGTCAACGGCTGCTGGGGCTGCTCCCCGGCAGCCTGCCCGGCCCCGGGCGCGGACTCGGCCCCTGACGCGGGCACTTCGGCGGGCAGTTCCCTGCGCAGCCCGTGCTCCGGCCGGTTGCTCTCCGGCTGCCTGCTCTCCGGCCGGTCGTTCCGGTCGTCGTGTGCGTGGTGTTCGCTCATCGGTGTCACGCCCGGAAGACGTGTCGCCGGATCGCCGCGGCGTTGGAGAAGATCCGGATGCCCAGGACCACGACGACGCCCGTGGACAGCTGCGCGCCGACGCCCAGCTTGTCACCGAGGAAGACGATGAGGGCGGCGACGACCACGTTCGACAGGAACGACACCACGAAGACCTTGTCGTCGAAGATGCCGTCGAGCATGGCCCGCAGTCCGCCGAAGACGGCGTCCAGCGCCGCGACGACGGCGATCGGCAGGTAAGGCTCGACGACCGCCGGAACCTCGGGCCGGACCAGCAGGCCGGCCACGACTCCCACGACGAGACCCAGTACGGCGATCACGATGTGCCCTTCTCGCTGTTCTCGTTGCTCGGCTGTGCTGTACGTACGATCACACTGGGTGCGGCGGGCAACCGGACGTCACCCTCCGGGGAGATGGTGGCGCGGATACCGTAGTTCTCCACCAGGGCATGCAGATACAGGCCGTCGGCGCTGTTCTGGAACCTGGTGCCGAGCCGCTGCCCGTCCCCCACCGCCAGCACCGTGTACGGCGGCACCAGCGGCCTGTTGTCCACCAGGATCGCGTCGCCCGCGGCCCTGATCGCGGACAGGGCCGTCAGCCGCTGCCCGTTGATGGCAACCGCCTCGGCCCCCGAGGCCCACAGCCCGTTGACCACACGCTGCATGTCGCGGTCACGCAGCCGGCCGGTGTCGGAGAAGCCCGACGTCTCCCGCGGGTTGGACCCGTCCCCGCCGCTGGTGGCTTCCTTGGCGTCGTTCACGACGAGCTTGACGCCGGGCCCGTGCACGGCGGTCGCACCGGACAGCACGCCCACCAGATCCGCGTCGGCACTGCCGCCGCTGGACTTGAGGGCCGCCCGCTGACGCGCGCCGACGTCGTCGCGCAGCTTGTCGACCGTGCTCTCCAGCTTGTCCGCGTCCGCGGTCCCGCTGTCGACGCGGTCGATCAGTTCCTGGCGTTCCTTGGCCACCACGGGCGCCGCCACGCGCGCCTGGGCCGCACCGACGGTCACGACCAGCGCCGCGAGGACGAGGCCGGCGGCCAGCCCCAGCTTGGCCCGGAGCGTCTTCGGCAGACCGCCCTCGCCCCGGGCCTTCTTCCGGGCGGCGGCCTCGGCGTATCCGTCGTCGAGGCTGTGGTCCATGACGTTGGTGATCAACGACATGGAGGCGTCCGGGCGCTGCGGCCGCGCGGGGCTGCTCCGAACGGGGGGTTGCTGCGGCATGCCGCACATCGTCGCATGTCGCGAGCAGTACCTCCGAACGGCCCCACCGGCGTGCCGGACGGGCCCCCTTGGGGAAGCCTGTCCGGCACGCCGGCGTGCGGCGGCTCGCGCCGCCCCGCAACTACCGGCCGGCGCTGTCCACGACGGCCGCCCACTCGTCCAGCAGGGCCTGCGCGGAGGTGTCGTCCGGCCCCTCGGCCCACAGGTGCGTGACCGCCTCGGCCGGGTCGGGCAGCACCATCACCCAGCGCCCGTCGGTCTCCACGACCCGGACACCGTCGGTCGTGTCGACGAAGCGGTTCCCGGCCGCCTCGACCACCCGCCGCATCACCAGTCCCTTGACGGCCCACGGCGTCGCCAGGTCCCGCTTGAGGACGTGCGCCCGCGGGATCCGCGCGTCGATCTGGCTGACGGTGAGCTGGGTGCGTGCCACGAGCCCGATGAGCCGCACGAAGGCCGCTGCGCCGTCGTAGACGCTGCTGAACTCGGGGACGATGAACCCGCCCTTGCCGTCACCACCGAAGATGGTGCCTTCCTCGCCGCCCACGCGCGTGAGGTCGTCGGGCGAGGTGGTGGTCCACTCGACCTGGGTGCCGTGGTAGGCGGCCACCTGCTCGGCGATCCGGGTCGTGGTGACCGGAAGCGCCACCCGCCCGCTGCGCCGCTCGGCGGCCACCAGGTCCAGCATCACCAGCAGGGCCCGGTCGTCCTCGATGATCCGGCCCTTCTCGTCGACCAGCGACAGCCGCTCACCGACCGGGTCGAACCGGACACCGAACGCGGCACCCGACGACGCGACGATCTCGCCGAGCCGCACCAGGCCCTTGCGCCGCATCTCCACGGTCTCCGTCGGCCTGGACTCGTCGAGACCCGGGTTGATGATCAGCGAGTCCACACCGAGCTTGCCGAGGAGGCTGGGCAGCACGAGCCCGGCACTGCCGTTCGAGGCGTCCACGACGACCTTGAGACCGGCCTCCGCTATGCCGGTCGTGTCGACGTTGCGCAGCAGGGATCCGGTGTACGAGTCGAAGACGCTCGCCGGGAAGTGGAGATCGCCGATCTCACCGGGGAACGCCCGCCGGTACTCCTGCCGCGCGAACACGCGGTCCAGCTTCCGCTGGCTGCCCTGCGACAGGTCCGCGCCCTGCGAGTCGAAGAACATGATGTCCACCGAGTCGGGGACGCCGGGCGAGGTACGGATCATGATGCCGCCGGCGCTGCCCCGCGCGGTCTGCTGCCGGGCGACGGGCAGCGGCACGTTCTCCAGGTCGCGTACGTCGATGGCGCTGGCCTGGAGCGCGGAGATCACCGCCCGCTTGAGCGCGCGGGCACCTCGCGAGTGGTCGCGGGCGGTGGTGACCGTGGCGCCCTTCTTCAGGGTCGTCGCGTAGGCACCGGCGAGCCGGACCGCCAGCTCGGGAGTGATCTCGACGTTCAGGATGCCGGAGACGCCGCGGGCGCCGAACAGGTTGGCCTGTCCCCGCGACTCCCAGATCACCGAGGTGTTGACGAAGGCGCCGGCCTCGATGGTCTTGAACGGGTAGACGCGGACGTTGCCCTGGACGATCGATTCCTCACCGATCAGGCACTCGTCACCGATGACCGCGCCGTCCTCGATCCGGGCGGCCCGCATGATGTCGGTGTTCTTGCCGACGACGCAGCCACGCAGGTTGCTGTGCTGCCCGACGTACACGTTGTCGTGGACGACCGCCCTGTGCAGGAAAAGGCACCGCTCTTGACGACGACGTTCGAACCGATGACGGAGTGCTCGCGGATCTCCGCGCCGGCCTCGACCTTCGCGTAGTCGCCGATGTACAGCGGTCCGCGCAGCTCGGCGTCGGGGTGCACCTCGGCACCTTCCGCCACCCACACGCCCGGGGAGATCTCGAAGCCGTCGATGTCGACGTCGACCTTGCCCTCGAGGACGTCCGCCTGGGCCTTCACATAGCTCTCGTGGGTGCCGACGTCCTCCCAGTAGCCCTCGGCGATGTAGCCGTAGACCGGGCTTGCCTTCCTTCATCAGCTGCGGGAAGACATCGCCGGACCAGTCGACAGGGACATCGGGGTCGACGTAGTCGAAGACCTCGGGCTCCATGACGTAGATGCCCGTGTTGACGGTGTCGGAGAAGACCTGTCCCCAGGTCGGCTTCTCCAGGAAGCGCTCGACCTTGCCTTCCTCGTCCACGATGGTGATGCCGAACTCCAGCGGATTGGGCACCCGGGTCAGGCAGACCGTGACCAGCGCACCCTTCTCCTTGTGGAAGTTGATCAGCTCGGTGAGGTCGAAGTCGGTCAGGGCGTCGCCGGAGATCACGAGGAAGGCGTCGTCCTTCAACGCCTCCTCGGCGTTCTTGACGCTTCCGGCGGTACCGAGTGGCTTCTCCTCGTTGGCGTAGGTGAGCTCCATACCGAGTTCTTCGCCGTCACCGAAGTAGTTCTTGACCAGCGAGGCCAGGAACTGCACGGTCACGACGGTCTCGTTGAGCCCGTGCCTTTTGAGCAGCCGTAGCACGTGCTCCATGATCGGGCGGTTCACCACGGGCAGGAGCGGCTTGGGCATGCTTGAGGTCATGGGGCGCAGGCGTGTGCCTTCGCCACCGGCCATCACGACGGCCTTCATGTCGGAAGCGTCCTCCTCAGAGACGACGGTCTAGCCGACTTCACCCGTCCAGATTGTCCCGCACTTTTCCACCGCGGGCCAACGAGGCGTTACGCCAGGACTTACGTCAGGACAATCGCCGAGTTCGATCGACCGTGGCGTCCGCACGCACCAATCGGCGGACTTGCACCACGTAGAGCACTCCTGCCCACCAATAGAGGGTTGTACCCCATCCGGCGAACGCCCATCCGAAAATTGCGGCGAGTGACGCGATCCAACCGTGTCCGTCACTGAGCAGTAGGAGGGGGAAGGCGTACATCAGGTTGAACGTGGCGGCCTTGCCGAGGAAGTTGACCTGCGGCGGCGGATACCCGTGCCGGCGCAGGACGCCGACCATGACCAGGAGGACCATCTCCCTGACCAGCAGCAGGCCGGTCAGCCAGACCGGGAGGATTTCCCGCCAGGTGAGCCCCAGGAGCGTCGTGAGGACGTACAGGCGGTCGGCGGCGGGGTCGAGGAGCCGGCCGAGGCTGCTGATCTGGTTCCAGCGGCGTGCGAGCTTGCCGTCGAGGTAGTCGCTGATCCCGCTGAACGCCAGTACGAGGAGGGCCCACCCATCGCTCTTGGGGCCCCCGAACTCCGGCCTGAGGATCAGGCCACAGGAAGAGCGGTACGCCGACGAGCCGCGCCATGCTGAGGATGTTGGGGATGGTGAGGACCCGGTCTGTCTGGACGCGGGTCTCCTGGACCTCCACCCGGGGGGCCTCCTGTGCGAAATGAGCCGACGATGCCCCCTGACCCTACCTCAACGCAAAAAAGCTCCGGCTCCCGGGCAGTAATGCCCAGGAGCCGGAGCTATAAAAGGAGTTCGGCGGCTTCCTACTCTCCCACAGGGTCCCCCCTGCAGTACCATCGGCGCTGTAAGGCTTAGCTTCCGGGTTCGATATGTAACCGGGCGTTTCCCTCACGCTATGACCACCGAAACACTATGAAACACTTCAACCGAAACACCCCACACATACGGGGTGACGTGGTCGTGGTTTCAGAACCAACACAGTGAACGCGAGCATCAATGGACAAGCCCTCGGCCTATTAGTACCGGTCACCTCCACACGTTACCGTGCTTCCAGATCCGGCCTATCAACCCAGTCGTCTACTGGGAGCCTTACCCCATCAAGTGGGTGGGAGTCCTCATCTCGAAGCAGGCTTCCCGCTTAGATGCTTTCAGCGGTTATCCCTCCCGAACGTAGCCAACCAGCCATGCCCTTGGCAGGACAACTGGCACACCAGAGGTTCGTCCGTCCCGGTCCTCTCGTACTAGGGACAGCCCTTCTCAAGACTCCTGCGCGCACAGCGGATAGGGACCGAACTGTCTCACGACGTTCTAAACCCAGCTCGCGTACCGCTTTAATGGGCGAACAGCCCAACCCTTGGGACCGACTCCAGCCCCAGGATGCGACGAGCCGACATCGAGGTGCCAAACCATCCCGTCGATATGGACTCTTGGGGAAGATCAGCCTGTTATCCCCGGGGTACCTTTTATCCGTTGAGCGACGGCGCTTCCACAAGCCACCGCCGGATCACTAGTCCCGACTTTCGTCCCTGCTCGACCCGTCGGTCTCACAGTCAAGCTCCCTTGTGCACTTACACTCAACACCTGATTGCCAACCAGGCTGAGGGAACCTTTGGGCGCCTCCGTTACTCTTTAGGAGGCAACCGCCCCAGTTAAACTACCCATCAGACACTGTCCCTGATCCGGATCACGGACCCAGGTTAGACATCCAGCACGACCAGACTGGTATTTCAACGACGACTCCACAACCACTGGCGTGGCTGCTTCAAAGTCTCCCAGCTATCCTACACAAGCCGAACCGAACACCAATATCAAACTGTAGTAAAGGTCCCGGGGTCTTTCCGTCCTGCTGCGCGAAACGAGCATCTTTACTCGTAGTGCAATTTCACCGGGCCTATGGTTGAGACAGTCGAGAAGTCGTTACGCCATTCGTGCAGGTCGGAACTTACCCGACAAGGAATTTCGCTACCTTAGGATGGTTATAGTTACCACCGCCGTTTACTGGCGCTTAAGTTCTCAGCTTCGCCCACCCGAAAGTGAGCTAACCGGTCCCCTTAACGTTCCAGCACCGGGCAGGCGTCAGTCCGTATACATCGCCTTACGGCTTCGCACGGACCTGTGTTTTTAGTAAACAGTCGCTTCTCGCTGGTCTCTGCGGCCACCCCCAGCTCAGAGCGTAAAGCTCATCACCGGACATGGCCCCCCTTCTCCCGAAGTTACGGGGGCATTTTGCCGAGTTCCTTAACCATAGTTCACCCGAACGCCTCGGTATTCTCTACCTGACCACCTGAGTCGGTTTAGGGTACGGGCCGCCATGAAACTCGCTAGAGGCTTTTCTCGACAGCATAGGATCATCCACTTCACCACAATCGGCTCGGCATCAGGTCTCACCCTGCATGAGTGACGGATTTACCTACCACTCGGGCTACACCCTTACCCCGGGACAACCACCGCCCGGGATGGACTACCTTCCTGCGTCACCCCATCACTCACCTACTAACCGCTTGGTCCGGCGGCTCCACCACTTTCCTTTCCCCGAAGGGTCCGGAACGGCTTCACGGCCTTAGCATCACGATGCTCGATGTTTGACGCTTCACAGCGGGTACCGGAATATCAACCGGTTATCCATCGACTACGCCTGTCGGCCTCGCCTTAGGTCCCGACTTACCCTGGGCAGATCAGCTTGACCCAGGAACCCTTAGTCAATCGGCGCAAACGTTTCTCACGTTTGTATCGCTACTCATGCCTGCATTCTCACTCGTGAACCGTCCACAACTCGCTTCCGCGGCTGCTTCACCCGGCACACGACGCTCCCCTACCCATCCAGCACCCGTTGGGCTATATGCTGCAATGACACGACTTCGGCGGTACGCTTGAGCCCCGCTACATTGTCGGCGCGGAATCACTAGACCAGTGAGCTATTACGCACTCTTTCAAGGGTGGCTGCTTCTAAGCCAACCTCCTGGTTGTCTGTGCGACTCCACATCCTTTCCCACTTAGCGTACGCTTGGGGGCCTTAGTCGATGCTCTGGGCTGTTTCCCTCTCGACCATGGAGCTTATCCCCCACAGTCTCACTGCCGCGCTCTCACTTACCGGCATTCGGAGTTTGGCTAAGGTCAGTAACCCGGTAGGGCCCATCGCCTATCCAGTGCTCTACCTCCGGCAAGAAACACGACGCTGCACCTAAATGCATTTCGGGGAGAACCAGCTATCACGGAGTTTGATTGGCCTTTCACCCCTAACCACAGGTCATCCCCCAGGTTTTCAACCCTGGTGGGTTCGGTCCTCCACGAAGTCTTACCTCCGCTTCAACCTGCCCATGGCTAGATCACTCCGCTTCGGGTCTTGAGCGTGCTACTGAAACGCCCTATTCGGACTCGCTTTCGCTACGGCTTCCCCACTCGGGTTAACCTCGCAACACACCGCAAACTCGCAGGCTCATTCTTCAAAAGGCACGCAGTCACGAGAACAAGGCAAGCCTCGTTCCGACGCTCCCACGGCTTGTAGGCACACGGTTTCAGGTACTATTTCACTCCGCTCCCGCGGTACTTTTCACCATTCCCTCACGGTACTATCCGCTATCGGTCACCAGGGAATATTTAGGCTTAGCGGGTGGTCCCGCCAGATTCACACGGGATTTCTCGGGCCCCGTGCTACTTGGGTGTCTTTCAAACGAGCCGTTGACGTTTCGACTACGGGGGTCTTACCCTCTACGCCGGGCCTTTCGCATGCCCTTCGCCTACATCAACGGTTTCTGACTCGTCTCACGGCCGGCAGACCGTAAAAGAAAGATCCCACAACCCCGTATACGCAACCCCTGCCGGGTCTCACACGCATACGGTTTGGCCTCATCCGGTTTCGCTCGCCACTACTCCCGGAATCACGGTTGTTTTCTCTTCCTGCGGGTACTGAGATGTTTCACTTCCCCGCGTTCCCTCCACTTGCCCTATGTGTTCAGGCAAGGGTGACAGCCCATGACGACTGCCGGGTTTCCCCATTCGGAAACCCCCGGATCAAAGCCTGGTTGACGACTCCCCGGGGACTATCGTGGCCTCCCACGTCCTTCATCGGTTCCTGGTGCCAAGGCATCCACCGTGCGCCCTTAAAAACTTGGCCACAGATGCTCGCGTTCACTGTGCAGTTCTCAAACAACGACCAGCCACCCATCACCCCGAACCAGAAGTCCGAGTGCACTGGGGCCGGCGACTGAGGAAAAATCCATTCCCTCAGACACCCAACAGCGTGCCCGACACCCTCACCCCACCCAACTCACGTTCCACGCCGAAGCAGTACTAGTGACCTGAAGCAGGCCGAGTGTGCCGAATAGTCAACGTTCCACCCATGAGCAACCAGCATCAGACATTCGCCGATGTACTGGCCTCTGACCAACCGAAGCTGGTGAGAAGTGCTCCTTAGAAAGGAGGTGATCCAGCCGCACCTTCCGGTACGGCTACCTTGTTACGACTTCGTCCCAATCGCTAGTCCCACCTTCGACAGCTCCCTCCCACAAGGGGTTGGGCCACCGGCTTCGGGTGTTACCAACTTTCGTGACGTGACGGGCGGTGTGTACAAGGCCCGGGAACGTATTCACCGCAGCAATGCTGATCTGCGATTACTAGCAACTCCGACTTCATGGGGTCGAGTTGCAGACCCCAATCCGAACTGAGACCGGCTTTTTGAGATTCGCTCCACCTCACGGTATCGCAGCTCATTGTACCGGCCATTGTAGCACGTGTGCAGCCCAAGACATAAGGGGCATGATGACTTGACGTCGTCCCCACCTTCCTCCGAGTTGACCCCGGCGGTCTCCTGTGAGTCCCCATCACCCCGAAGGGCATGCTGGCAACACAGGACAAGGGTTGCGCTCGTTGCGGGACTTAACCCAACATCTCACGACACGAGCTGACGACAGCCATGCACCACCTGTACACCGACCACAAGGGGGGCACTATCTCTAATGCTTTCCGGTGTATGTCAAGCCTTGGTAAGGTTCTTCGCGTTGCGTCGAATTAAGCCACATGCTCCGCTGCTTGTGCGGGCCCCCGTCAATTCCTTTGAGTTTTAGCCTTGCGGCCGTACTCCCCAGGCGGGGAACTTAATGCGTTAGCTGCGGCACCGACGACGTGGAATGTCGCCAACACCTAGTTCCCACCGTTTACGGCGTGGACTACCAGGGTATCTAATCCTGTTCGCTCCCCACGCTTTCGCTCCTCAGCGTCAGTAATGGCCCAGAGATCCGCCTTCGCCACCGGTGTTCCTCCTGATATCTGCGCATTTCACCGCTACACCAGGAATTCCGATCTCCCCTACCACACTCTAGCTAGCCCGTATCGAATGCAGACCCGGGGTTAAGCCCCGGGCTTTCACACCCGACGTGACAAGCCGCCTACGAGCTCTTTACGCCCAATAATTCCGGACAACGCTTGCGCCCTACGTATTACCGCGGCTGCTGGCACGTAGTTAGCCGGCGCTTCTTCTGCAGGTACCGTCACTTTCGCTTCTTCCCTGCTGAAAGAGGTTTACAACCCGAAGGCCGTCATCCCTCACGCGGCGTCGCTGCATCAGGCTTTCGCCCATTGTGCAATATTCCCCACTGCTGCCTCCCGTAGGAGTCTGGGCCGTGTCTCAGTCCCAGTGTGGCCGGTCGCCCTCTCAGGCCGGCTACCCGTCGTCGCCTTGGTGAGCCATTACCTCACCAACAAGCTGATAGGCCGCGGGCTCATCCTTCACCGCCGGAGCTTTACACCATCAAGGATGCCCAAGATGGTCATATCCGGTATTAGACCCCGTTTCCAGGGCTTGTCCCAGAGTGAAGGGCAGATTGCCCACGTGTTACTCACCCGTTCGCCACTAATCCCCACCGAAGTGGTTCATCGTTCGACTTGCATGTGTTAAGCACGCCGCCAGCGTTCGTCCTGAGCCAGGATCAAACTCTCCGTGAATGTTTTCCCGTAATCGGGATGACACCACGAGAGCGGTGCGAGAGGAGGAATGATCCTCTCGCACACAGCGTCCTCGCTGTGTTATTTCAAAGGAACCTCGCCCCCTCGTAACCGAGAGGAACGGGGTATCAACATATCTGGCGTTGACTTTTGGCACGCTGTTGAGTTCTCAAGGAACGGTCGCTTCCTTTGTACTCACCCTCTCGGGCTTTCCTCCGGGCGCTTCCCTTCGGTCTTGCGTTTCAAACTCTACCAGGGTTTTTCCGTCTCCCTGACCACCACCCTGCGAGCACGCAGAAGGTGATCCAGAGATAGGATCTGACGAGTTTGGGTTCTGCCGAGTGGGGACGCGGTTGCGCGCCGCTCCGTCCCGAGCAGGGTTACGACTGTACACGGAGCCGCGGAGCGGGTGCAAATCTGTCCGGTTGGTGGTCTAGACCACTAGCTGGTAGCTTCCCTACGGAACCGCCACTTCACATGACATACCCTGCTGCTCGACGCGCCGTTCGGGACAACCGGTGACGGCCCGCGAGCGGCTCCACTGCTGGGAGGCTTCCCATGACCACCGTGACGTCCCCGCTGCCCGGACGGGCCATCGGACTGGCCGCAGTGCCGGATCCGGTCTTCTCCGGAGCCATGGTCGGCCCGGGTACCGCGATCGACCCCGTGCGTGAGCCCTCCGAGGCCGTCGCGCCCGTGGACGGCGTCATCGTTTCCCTGCACCCGCACGCTTTCGTCGTGGTCGACGAAAGCGGACACGGCGTGCTCACGCACCTGGGCATCGACACGGTCCAGCTCAACGGCGAGGGCTTCGAGCTGCTCGTCAACAAGGGCGACACCGTGCGGCGCGGCCAGAGCGTCGTCCGCTGGAACCCCGCCTCGGTCGAGGCCGCCGGCAAGTCGCCGGTGTGCCCGGTCGTCGCGCTCGAAGCCACCGCCGAGTCCCTTGCCGACCTTCGTGACAGCGGTGACGTGAAGACCGGCGACGGCCTCTTCTCCTGGAACTGACGGCAGTGCCGTCGTAGGGCGACGGACAGCACGACCACCGCGGCGGCAGGGCCTGCCGCACTATCGGAGACGGGTGAGATGGAGACAACGCTACGAGGCGTCGGCGTGAGCCATGGCGTGGCGATCGGCGAGGTTCGGCACATGGGTACGGCGGTGCTGGAGCCGCCGGCCAAGCAGATCCCCCCGCAGGACGCGGAGCGGGAGCAGGGCCGCGCCCGCCAGGCCGTGGACGCGGTCGCCGCCGACCTGACGGCGCGCGGCAACCTGGCGGGGGGTGAGGCGCAGGCCGTGCTGGAGGCGCAGGCCATGATGGCCCAGGATCCCGAGCTGATGGCGGATGTCGACCGGCGGATCGCCGTCGGGAGCACGGCCGAGCGCGCCGTGTACGACGCGTTCGCGGCGTACCGGGAACTGCTGGCCGGTGCGGGTGAGTATCTCGCCGGCCGTGTGGCCGACCTCGACGACGTGCGGAACCGCATCGTCGCCCGGCTGCTGGGCGTCCCGATGCCGGGTGTCCCGGACAGTGACCGGCCCTATGTGCTGGTGGCCCGGGACCTGGCCCCCGCGGACACGGCGCTGCTGGACCCGTCCCTGGTGCTCGGTTTCGTGACCGAGGAGGGTGGGCCGACCAGTCACAGCGCCATCCTGGCGCGGGCGCTGGGTGTGCCGGCCGTCGTGGCGCTGCCGGGCGCCGGTGAGCTGGCCGAGGGCACGGTCGTCGCCGTGGACGGCAGCACCGGCGATGTCTTCGTGAACCCCAGTGACGAGAAGAAGGCGCGGCTGGAGGCCTCGGCCGCCGAGCGCAGGGCCGCGCTGTCCGCGTCGACCGGGCCCGGGGCGACCGCGGACGGGCACAAGGTGCCGCTGCTGGCCAACGTGGGCGGCCCCGCCGACGTGCCGGCGGCCGTGGAGGCCGGGGCCGAGGGTGTCGGTCTGTTCCGTACCGAGTTCCTGTTCCTGGACGACAGCAAGAACGCTCCTTCCGAGGAGAAGCAGGTGGAGGCCTACCGGCAGGTGCTGGAGGCGTTCCCCGAGGGCCGTGTGGTCGTGCGTGTGCTGGACGCGGGCGCCGACAAGCCGCTGGACTTCCTGACGCCTGCGGACGAGCCGAACCCCGCGCTGGGTGTGCGGGGCCTGCGGACGCTGCTGGACCACCCGGAGGTGCTGCGCACGCAGCTGACCGCGCTGGCGCGGGCCGCGGAGGGGCTGCCCGTCTACCTCGAGGTCATGGCGCCCATGGTGGCGGACCGCAGGGACGCCAAGGCGTTCGCGGACGCCTGCCGGGAGGCGGGGCTGCGGGCCAAGTTCGGCGCGATGGTGGAGATCCCGTCGGCCGCGCTGCGGGCGCGTTCGATCCTCCAGGAGGTCGAGTTCCTGTCGCTGGGCACCAACGACCTGGCGCAGTACACGTTCGCCGCGGACCGGCAGGTGGGTGCGGTGTCGCGGCTCCAGGACCCGTGGCAGCCGGCGCTGCTCGACCTGGTCGCGCTGTCGGCCGAGTCGGCCAGGGCCGAGGGCAAGAGCTGCGGGGTGTGCGGTGAGGCCGCGTCCGACCCGCTGCTGGCGTGTGTGCTGACCGGTCTGGGTGTCACCTCCCTGTCCATGGGTGCGGCGTCGATTCCGTACGTGCGGGCCACGTTGGCGAAGTACACGCTGGCGCAGTGCGAGCGGGCCGCGGCGGCGGCGCGTGCGGCGGACAGTGCCGAGGAGGCGCGCGGCGCGGCTCAGGCGGTGCTGTCCGGCGAGTAGCCGTACCGGCGCGCCTGCGGCGTGCGGGATTCAGGGGCGTCCTGCCTTCGGGCGGGGCGCCCCTGCTGTCCGTCCGGCCGCCGCCGGGTCTCAGTGGCGGTGGTCCGGTGAAGTGCCGTCCGCTCCGAGGTCGGGGGGCTGCCGGTAGTCGACGCCGGGCTCCGGGGAGATCAGGTCGCCGGTCTCGACGTCCGTGCAGTAGGCGTCGAAGACCTCGGACGCGGTCAGGGGTTCCAGGGCGCCGGCGCGCACTCGCCAGCCGTAGACCTGGTCGGCGGTGCCGGTGGCGGTGGTGCGGATGACGAGTCCGCCGGGGCTGCGGGTCGCGAGGCCGAGGGCGAGGACGCTGGTGAACTCGAGGGCCTCGGCCTCGTCCAGGCGGGTCGCGCCGTGGGGGTCCTGGTCGCCGTGCAGGACTGCGACGAGGGTGTCCGGGGCCGCGGAGACGGTGCAGACGAGGTGCCGGTCACCGGGCGGTGCGGTGTCGAGGATGCGGACCACCAGGTCGGCGGCGCGGGTGAAGGCCGCCCTGCCGATGTCCTCGCCGCAGGTGGGGCAGGGGCCGAGGCGGGTCAGGAGGGTGGTGGCGTACTCCCAGGTGGCCTGGCGTACGGCTTCGTCGACGAGGGCGGGCAGGAGGTCGGCGAGGGGCCGGCCGTCGTAGGGGACGGTGGGGCCGGTGGCCGCGAGTTCCGCGGTGAAGCGGGTGCGGCTGGCCGGGGCTTCCGGGTCCAGGCCGGTGTCCGCGCAGTACACGGCGTAGTCCTCGGGGTCGAACAGGGCGAGGGTGGTGTGGGTGCCCTGGGCGGCGCGGGTGCGCAGGACGGTCTCCAACTGCTGGAGGTAGGCCGTGTGATCGTCGAAGGTGAAGCTGCGGTAGCGCCGCATGACGCCGAAGTCGTGTTCGTCGGTGAGTACGCCGACGGTGCCGGCGATCTCGCGGTGCAGGACGCGTCGCATGCTCTGGTGGTCGGTGTGCGCCATGTTTCCCCCTGGTGCGCAGTCGATCGATACTCACTCACCGTAACCGGCGGCACTGACAATGGCGGTGCCGCCGGTGTGCAGGGATCGGTGAGGGGATCGTCTATGCAGGTCAGAGTTGCTCTGGGGCACAGGGGCAGATGATACGGAGGGTGATGCTCCGGGTGGTTCAGGCGCGTTCGCGGGCGAGTTCCTCGTAGAAGCCGAGCAGGGTGAGGTTGTCGATGGAGCCGGGGTTGACCGCCTTCTCCAGGGGGGTTCCTTGCAGGAGGCGTTTGACCGGGACCTCGATGCGCTTGCCGGTGAGGGTGTGCGGGATGCCGGGCACTTCGATGATCTCGTCGGGGATGTGACGGGGGGAGAGCTGTTCGCGGATGGATCGCTTGATCCGGTCCAGGAGTGACTCGTCGAGGGTGGCGTCCGGCGCGAGATGCACGAACAGCGGCATCCAGTAGCCGCCGTCGGGTTGTTCGATGCCGATGACGAGGGATTCGTGGATCTCCGGCAGCCGTTCGACGACCTCGTAGATGTCGGCCGAGCCCATGCGGACGCCCTGGCGGTTGAGGGTGGAGTCGGAGCGGCCATGGATGATCACGGTTCCGCGTGAGGTGACGGTGATCCAGTCGCCGTGGCGCCAGACGCCGGGGTAGGTGTCGAAGTAGCTGTCGTGGTAGCGGCTGCCGTCGGGGTCGTTCCAGAAGCGGATCGGCATGGAGGGCATGGGATTGGTGACGATCAGTTCGCCGACCTCGTCGACGAGGGGCTTGCCGCTCGGATCCCAGGACTGGAGGTCGGTGCCGAGGCCGGGCGCCTGGAGTTCGCCGGTGTACACGGGCAGGGTGGGCACGGCTCCGGCGAAGCAGGAGCAGACGTCGGTGCCGCCGCTGACGGAGGCGATCCACAGGTCGTCGCGGACCTCGTCGTGCAGCCAGCGGAAGCCGTCGGGGGGCAGCGGGGAGCCGGTGGTGGCGACGCACTTCACCGTGGACAGGTCGTGGTCGCGGGCGGGGTGGACGCCGGCCTTGCGGCAGGCCATGACGTAGGCGGCGGAGGTGCCGTAGAGGGTGGCTCCGGTGCGTTCGGCGATCCGCCACTGGGCGCCCGTGTCGGGGTAACCGGGGCTGCCGTCGTACAGGACGATCGTGGTGCCCGTGAGCAGGCCGGAGACGAGGAAGTTCCACATCATCCAGCCGGTCGAGGTGTACCAGAAGAAACGGTCCTCGGGGCCGAGGTCGCAGTGCAGGCCGAGCTGTTTGAGGTGTTCGACCAGGATGCCGCCCTGCGACTGGACGATGGCCTTGGGAAGACCGGTCGTGCCGGAGGAGTACAGGACCCACAGCGGGTGGTCGAACGGGACCTGCTCGAAGACCGGCTCGATGTCCCCGGTCGTCAGTGCCGACCACTCCAGGGCGCCTTCGGGTGCCTCGGTGCCCAGCAGCGGGATGTGGACGACGGCGCGCAGGGTGGGCAGCTCGCGGCGCAGCTCGGCGACGGTCTCCCGGCGGTCGTGCTCCTTGCCGCCGTAACGGTAACCGTCGACGGTGAACAGGACGACGGGCTCGACCTGCTGGAACCGGTCGAGGACGCTGCGGGCGCCGAAGTCCGGGGCGCACGAGGTCCAGACGGCGCCGACGGCGGCTGTGGCGAGGAGGGCGACGACGGCCTGCGGGATGTTGGGGAGGTAGCCGCTGACGCGGTCGCCGGGGCGTACGCCGAGGGTGCGGAGGGCGGCGGCGAGGGAGCCGACCTCGCGGCGCAGCTCGGACCAGGTCACCGGGCGTGGCTCATGGGTCTCGTCGACGTACAGGAGGGCGGGTTCGTCGGCGCGGCCGGCCGCGGCGCGCAGGGCGTGTTCGGCGTAGTTGAGGGTGGCTCCGGGGAACCAGTGGGCGCCGGGCATGGCGCGGTCGCCGAGCACGCGCGCGTAGGGGGTCGAGAACCGTACGTCGAACCACTCGGTGACGGCTTGCCAGAAGGTGTCCAACTGGTCGACGGACCACCGGTGCAGAGCCGGGTAGCCACCGTCGGCGGGGGCGCCGTGGTGTGCGGCGGCCCATGCCTGGAACTGGGTGATGCGGGCCTGGGCGATCCGCTGGGGATCGGGCTGCCAGAGCGGCTTGGGGTTCGCGGTCGACATGGGGCGGCTCCCGGGCTGTGCGCGTCGTGGGCGTCGGTCCGCGCACGGGCTGGGGTGTGCGCGTGACGCGGCTGACAGGGACGATGCCATGTGATCGATCTCTACACCAGGGCGGGCTCCACATAGTCCGTGGCATGGAGATGTGGTGCCGGCACGGGTGAACGGCAGTTGAACGACGCACGCGCGTGGGTCGCTCGATGGCAGGGTGAGCAGCATGGACGGTCGTGACCTGGTGCGTTCGGTGAGTGTGGTCGGTTCGGGGTGGGCTGCTCGGGGGTTGCGTACCGTACGGGCCGCCTGGCGCGGGAGGCGGCTCGACGCCGCTGGGCCGCCGTCGCGGGGGCCGGAGCGGGCCCGCGTGCCGGGGCGGATGGAGGGTGTGGAGCCGGGTCCCGGGGGTGGTCTGCTCCGGTTCGGCCGCTCGGAGCTGCGGATCGTCGTCGCGGCGAACGGGGCGGTTTTCTGGGGGTGGGACGGGGCCGGTCCGCAGCCGTCGTACGCGCTCGCGGGCGGCGGTCCCGAACCGGATCCGCGGGCCGTGCTGGAGCCGGACAAGGACGGCGGCTGGCGGGTGGTGGCCGAGCGCATGACGGTCGTCGTCTCGCGGTACGGCGCGGTGGAGGTGTGCACGCCGGGCGGGGTGACCCTGCGGCGGGATCTGCCGCCGCGCTGGTGGGAGCCGGTCGGCGGGGGTGCGGCCCGGTGGGTGCAGCGCTCGGAGGTGGCGGCGGACGCCCGGTTCTTCGGCCTGGGCGGGCGCGCGTGCGGGCCGCGGCTGCGGGACGGCGCGTACCGGCTGGGGGACGCCGCTCCCGGCCGTGCGTCCGGGCCGGGTGACGATCCGCTGGAACCGACGATGCCGGTGCAGCTCGTGGTGGCCGACGCCGGCACGCATCTGGTGTTCCACGACACCACCTGGGACGGGACCGTGGTGCTTCGGGAGGGAGAGGAGGGCGCCGGGTCCGGGCACGACCGCGTGGGCCACTGCGAGCTGCGGATGGACGGCGGGCCGCTGCGCTGCTGGGTCGTGGTGGGCACTCCCGCGCGCGTGCTGCACGCGTGGGCCGCGCTGACCGGGGCGCCCGCGCTGCCGCCCGCGTGGGCGCTGGGCCACCAGCACGCGTGGTGGGGCCCGGGCGGTGAGCAGGAGGTGCGCCGGGTCGTCGCGGGCTACCAGGAGCGGGGGCTGCCCCTGGACGCCGTACACCTCGATGTCGGTCGTCACGACGACCGGCGGGTTTCCGTCGGCGGCGAGGAGCGTTGGCCCGAGCTGCCCGTGCCGGCGGAAGAGTCGCGCCGGGACGGCATCCGGCTGGTGTCGATCGTCGACCCGGCGGTGCGGGCGGAACCGGGCGACGCCGTGTACGACGGCGGTTCGGCCGCGGACCCTTTCGCCCGGGTCGCACGGGACCGCACGGTGCGGGATGCGGCGGGGGCCGGCGAGTCGGTCTTCCCGGACCGCACGCACGCGGGTCTGCGCGCGTGGTGGGGCGGGCTCCACGCGGAGGGACTGGAGCAGGGCTTCGCGGGACTGTGGCAGGACGGGCACGCGCCGGTGCCGGGCGGCGACCGGCGGGGAGTGCGCAACGTGTACGGGCTGTGCATGGCCCGCGCGGGTTACGAGGCGCTGCGCGAGTCGTCGCCCGGGGAGCGGCCGTTCCAGTTCTCGCGCGCGGGCTGGGCCGGGTCGCAGCGGTACGGCGGCACCTGGTCGGGGGACGGGGCGACAGGCTGGCCGGGGCTGCGGGCGTCGTTGTCGCAGGTACTGGGGCTGGGACTGTGCGGGGTGCCGTACTCGGGCCCCGACGTGGGCGGTCGCGACGGCAGTCCGTCACCGGAGCTGTATCTGCGGTGGCTCCAGCTAGGAGCATATCTGCCGCTGTTCCGCACGCATACGCGTCCGGGGGCGGGGAGTGGGGAGCCCTGGGGGTTCGGCGCCGAGGTGCTGGAGCACGCGCGCGTGGCGCTGCTCGAACGGCGGCGGCTGCTGCCGTACTTCCTGACGCTGGCGCATCTGGCGCGGCGGACCGGTGCGCCCTACGTGCGGCCGTTGTGGTGGGCCGCGCCGGAGGACCGGGCGCTGCGCGACTGCGAGGACGCGTTCCTGCTGGGCGACGGGCTGCTGGTGGCCCCGGTCCTGGATTCCGGTGCCCGCCGGCGCGCGGTGCGGCTGCCGCGGGGCCGCTGGTACGACACGGTGACGGAGGAGGTCCACGAGGGCCCGGCGCGGGTCCTCGTGGACGCGCCGCTGTCACGGATACCGGTGCTCGCGCGCGCGGGGGCGGTGCTGCCGGTGCGGGGCGCCGACGGCGGGCTGGAGCTGGAGGTGTGGGCGCCCGCGCCCGGACGCACGGGGGGCGGCCTGGCCGTGCCGGACGCGGGCGACGGGTGGGACGACCCGGAGATCGAACGCTACGTCGCCCGCCGGCAGGGCGACCGCGTGGTGGTCACCCGGGAGCGGGAGGACGGCGCGGGTGAGCCGCCCTGGCCGGTGCGCGTGCGGGGGCTCGGCTGAGGTTCCCGGATCCGCCGTGGCGGTTCATCCGCGCGTGCTCCGCTGAGGCTCCCGGATCAGCCGTGGCGTTCCTTCCCGGAGGCTCCGCCGAGGTGCCGGACCCGGGCTCGGCTGAGCCACCGGACGCAGACACGACGGCCTTCCGATGGCTCCGCTGAGGCGTCCGGATCAGACGTAGCGGCCCTCGAACCACGCCTGCACCGCGGCGGTGTGCAGCGGGAAGGCGAGTTTCGCGGGTCTGCGCAGCAGGTGCCGGCCGTCCGTCTCGGTCGTGGGTACGAAGGGCGGAAGTCCGTCGGCCGGGCGTTCGGGCAGGGCTCCGAACAGCAGCAGGTGCCCGTCGGGTGCGCTCATGGCATCCACGAGCCGCACGTCCCGGGCGGCTGCGTCGATGCCGGTCTCCTCACCCAGTTCGCGTACGACGGCCTGCTTCCAGTCCTCGCGGTCGTCGATGTAGCCGCCGGGCAGGGCCGTGCCTCCGCGCGCCGGGGCGACGGTACGGGTGATGACGACCAGGGCTGTGCCCTTCGTGTCGTACACGGGCTGGAGCGCGACGGCGACGGGCAGCGGGTTGCGGTAGGCGACGGTTCCGCAGATCGGGCAGGTGCGGGGCCAGCCGGAAATGCCCTCTCCGTAGGGCGCTCCACAGCTCGAACAGTGCGAGTTCGGCGCGGAGTTGACAATCGGATGTTGAGTTTCGGACACGCGCGGACTGTATCCGATCAGGGGACGGACGTCTTCCGCCGGTGATGCGCGGGGAACGAGCGGAACAGAAAGGGTGGCCGGAATCACCCCCGTCGATCCCGGCCACCCTCCCTCAACCACGACGCCGTACAGGGCCGTTCGGTTCACGTGAATCGCCCAGCACCCAAGGCTTCTTCCGAGGCGCGGGCGTCCGCTGCGCGACCGGGACGCCTACGCTGTGTGATCAGCCCGGAATGCCGCGTGAACGTCTCATGAACTGGGCTCGGGCGTGCGCGGGCGGCGCCATCATGCTGCCGTGCACTCCTGGACGGATACTCTGCGCTTCGCCTTCCAGCCGGTGGTCAACCTGAGGACGGGCGCGGTCGCCGCGCTGGAGACGCTCGCCCGCCCGGAGAGCGGCGATGTCCTGGCCGAGGCCCGCCGCGATCCCGAACTCGACGGCAGACTGGCCGTGCTGGCGTTCCGTGCCGCGGCGCGCAAGGAGACGCTGCTGCCGCTGCACCTGAACGTGTTCGCGGCGACGCTCGCCGACCTCGGCGGTCTCACCCCGCTGCACGACGCCGTGCGCGCGGCGGGGCGCCTGCCCTGGGAGGTGACGGTCGACATCGTCCCGCCCTGCACGCACGTGCCGCAGCGGGCTCTGCTGGAGGCGGTGGCCTCGCTGCGGGAGCAGGGGTTCCGGATCAGCGCGGACGGCATCGGTGACGGCGACGTGCCGCTCAGGCTGCTCACCGACCTCTCCCCCGATGTGGTCAAGCTCGACGCGTCCCTGCTGGCGCGGCCGGCCGCGGTGCGGGCGATGCGGACGCTGTGCGAGGAGCTGGGCGCCCTGGTCGCGGTGGAGGGCGTGGAGACCGAGCGGCAGTACGCGGTGGCGCTGTCGGCCGGCGCGCAACTGGCCCAGGGCGAGTTGTTCGCGCCGCCGGCCCGCATCCCCGTCGCCGACGTGTACCTTCCGCCGCGGGCTCCCGGTGCCCCGGCCGCGCCGCGCTCCGGTCCCGCGGTGCGGGAGTTCGTGCGTCCCGCCGCCATCCTGCCGGTGACCGCGTCGGCGGGGCAGGTGCGGGCGCTGCTCACCGGGTCTCCGGACGTCTCCGGAGTGCTGCTGGTGGACCGCGTCGGGCGGCCCGTGCGGTCGGTGCACCGCTCGCGCTTCCTGCTGTCGATGTCGGGTCGCTACGGGCACGCGCTGTACGCCGACCGGCCGGCCGTCAAGCTGGGGGACGCGCCCCGCACGGTCGGCGCCGGCGCGACGGCCTGGGAGGTGCTGGACGTGGTGGCGGTCGGCGGCCGGGACCGGACCTCCGACGACGTGGCGGTGGTCGACGAACACGGCCGGTGCGTGGGGGCCGTACGGCTGGCGGACCTCGTGCGGGCGCTGGCCGAGAGCCGGATCGAGGAGGCGGCCGGGCTCAACCCGCTGACCCGGCTGCCCGGTTCGGACGCCATCGTCGGCGAGGTGGACCGGCGCATCTGCGACGGGCGGGCGTTCGCGCTCAGCTGGCTGGACATCGACGACTTCAAACAGTTCAACGACGGCGCCGGATTCGCCGCGGGCGACGAGCTGATCCGCGCGGTGGGCCGGGCGCTCCAGCAGGCGGTGGCGGGGCACGCGCGCGTGGGGCACATCGGCGGGGACGACTTCCTGGTGCTGGCCGACGAGGACGCGCTCCGTCCACTGGTCGCCGCCGTGCTCGACGCCCCCTGGTCGGCGGGCGGCCGGCCGGTCACGCTCTCCCTGGCGACCGTCGTCTGCGGAGCGGGCAGCGTGAGCGACCACCACCAGGCCGCCGCCCAGCTCGCTCCGCTGAAGAAGGCGGCCAAGGCGCTGAACGGTGCGAGCTGGGTGCTCGGGCGTGCCGGGCTCCCCGGCCACGAGATCCGGCGCGGCAGCCCGGGGCCGGCCCCGGCGCAGGCCGGGTACGCGACGGCCGAGCCGCAATGGTGAACCGCTCCCGCGGGTGCGTGCGTCGCCATGCGCCCGCTCCGCCGGGCCTGGTGGGCGGGCCGGTGTCACCGTTGCCGTCGGCAACCTTGACGCCCCCGGGACGCCGGTGAACACTTCCCGGTGTCGGCCGACATCGCCGCACATTCTCGGCGTTATCAGGCCCTGTGGCAGAGGTCTGTCCTGCTCCGCGATCCGTCTCTCGGGGCGGTGCGCCCGCGACGGCACGCTCGGCGTGAACGCCGGGCGGGGTGGCGGGGCCGGGCCCTGGCTCGGCCGGAAGTGGGCCACGGGAGCCGTCCGGCACGGGAACGCCGGTTCCGATCGCCTCGTACCGGTGCCGAGGAAGGCGCGCACGGCCGCACAGGACCGCGGCCCGTACCCCGGTCGGCGGGGGTACGGGCCGTGCCTGCGACTCGGTGGCGGCCCGCGGGGGACGCGGTCAGCCGGTGACGGCCCGGCGGTAGTCGAGGCGGTCAGCCCGTGACGGCCCGGCGGCGGTCGGCCGCGTACTCCATCGCATGGCTGACGACGCCGATGAGCACCTCCTTGACCGACTCCCGGTCCCGGGCGTCGCACAGCAGCACGGGCACGTCCTCGTCCAGGTCGAGGGCCTGGCGGACGGCCCCGGCCGGATAACGTGCGGCGCCCTCGAAGCAGTTGACGCTGACCAGGAAGGGGATGGAGCGCCGCTCGAAGTAGTCGACGGCGGCGAAACAGTCCTCCAGGCGGCGTGTGTCGGCGAGGACCACCGCGCCGAGCGCGCCCTCGGACAGCTCGTCCCACATGAACCAGAACCGCTCCTGCCCGGGCGTGCCGAAGAGGTACAGCACCAGGTCCTCGCGCAGGGTGATGCGGCCGAAGTCCATGGCCACCGTGGTGGTGTGCTTGCCCTCGACACCGCTGGTGTCGTCGACCGGCCGCCCGGCCTCGGTGAGCAGTTCCTCGGTGCGCAGCGGCCTGATCTCGCTGACCGCGCCGACGAGGGTCGTCTTGCCCACGCCGAAGCCGCCGGCCACGAGGATCTTGAGCGTGACGGGCTCGACCGGGGGCTTGCCGCGCTCAGAACGCCCGAAGATCATCGATCTCTTCTCCTGCTTGATGGGGGTCGGGCGACGGTCGGCCGCAGCCGCCGGCACCAGGGGTTTCAGGGGCGGGTACGCCGTCGGCACCGCTGTCCGCCGGGATCTCGGGGAGGCCGGCGGTCGCTCCACGACCGGGTCGTGGGGGGCCGGCCCGAGGCGCCGCACCCGACGGCGTGGCGGCGCCGCCGGCCGGTCACGTCACCGCCCCGCTTCCGCGCCGGTCACAGCGCTCGGAGGCCGTTGATCACATCGCGCAGGATGCTCTCGTCCGGCAGCTCGGCCGGGGGCACCGGGCGCGTCACATGGACGAGTTCGGCGTGCACGAGGTCGCCGATGAGCACGCGGACCACGCCGACGGGCAGGTCGAGTTCCGCGGCCAGCTCGGCGACCGACTGTGGTGTGTCCCGGCAGAGCCCGACGATCTCCACATGCTCCGGCGACAGGGTCGGATCGGCTTCCGGGTCCCCGGTGCCGGGTTCGGTGACGACCACCGCGATCACGTCGAGGCGGTGCTGGCCCGAACTCGTGGTGCGGCCGCGTGTCATGGCGTACGGACGGACGACCGGCCCGGCTTCGTCGTCGAACCAGTGGTTTCCTGCCTGACCGTCTGCGCTCATGTCATCCCACTACCCGCCTGCGGACAGATCGGTGCGCGGGGCGGTGCCCAGATGCACGCCGACCCGCTTGACGAGGAGCGTCATCTCGTAGGCGACCTGTCCGACGTCGGAGTCCGCGTCCGAGAGGACGGCGAGACAGCTACCGTCCCCGGCGGCGGTGACGAACAGGAAGGCCTCGTCCAGCTCGACCACCGTCTGCCGGACGCTGCCCGCGTCGAAGTGACGGCCCACGCCCTTGGCGAGGCTGTGGAAACCGGAAGCCACGGCGGCCAGATGCTCGCCGTCCTCCCGGGTGAGGTCCTTCGACACGCCGGTGGCCAGTCCGTCGCCGGACAGGACGACGGCCTTGCGGATGCTGGCGACCCGGTCGACGAGGTCGTCCAGGAGCCAGTTCAGCTCCCCCTGGTTCGTCGCCGTGTGGCCGGTCGCCTTCGGTGCGGTCATCGACCGTCCCCCTTAGTCGTTCCTTGTGCTGTGCCGTTCCGGGCCCCGTCGCCCGAGGCGTTCTCCTCGCGGCCACGCTGCCAGCCGCGCTGGAGCGAGGCCATCCGGCTGCGGACCTCGTCGGCATCGCGGTCGGCGGGTTCCGCCGCGCGCTCGGCCGGCCGCTCGGTGGTCCGCTTGAGCTGGGGGGCCAGGCTGGCCTGGCGTACGCGCCGGGGCAGCGGGCCGGTGTCCGGTTCCGCGGACGGGTCACCGGCGGGTGCGGCGGCACCGCCGCGCGGAGGTGCCGTGTCGCCGGGGCCGGCCGCGCCGGACCGGGTCCGCCTGGGCAGTTCCGGCACCCCGGGTGTCTCGCCGGCGTCTGCGGTCCGGGGCGCCCCGGGTGTCTCGGCGGAGTCGGTGGGGCGCAGCGGGGGTCGTACCGCGGCGGCGGGTGGGCAGCGGCGCCGGGCCGCCCGTGTCGGCGCGGCGCGGCGCGGCGGCGGGCTGCTCGTCCGGTTCGCCGCGGCGGGACCGCTGGTCGGTGACGGGCTTGCCGTGCGAGCTGACCAGCTTGGGCGTCTGCCGCCGGGGCAGCGGTACGGCTGGGAGGTCGCCGCTCCCGTCGTGCGGGAGCCTGCCGGCCGGCGGGGCGGCTGCCCGGTCGTCGGCGGCCGAAGGGGGACGGCGGTGGCGGAACAGGCCGCCGCGCTCGCTGTCCTCGTCCGCGAGGACGCCGGGGAAGTCGTCGAGGGCGTCGAGATCGACGGGTGCCTCCAGTTCGACCGGGCCGTCCAGCAGGGAGGTCGGCAGGCCGGGTAGCTGGAGCGGTGCCGGGGACCGTCCGGCGGCGCGGTCCACCGCCTGTCCGGCGCCCTTGGCCGGGCGGTCCCGGTCCAGTCGGAAGCCGATGCCGTTGGTGTCCGGGACGTCGTCGGTCAGCAGCGCGTCGGGGATCAGGACGACGGCGGTGGTGCCGCCGTACGGAGACGGCTGGAGGGAGACGCGGACGTTCTGGCGCTGGGCGAGGCGGCTGACCACGAACAGGCCGAGCCGGTCGGTGTCGGAGAGTTCGAACTCGGGGGTCTCGGCGAGCCGCAGGTTGGCGTCCAGGAGCGCTTCGGCCGTCATGCCGAGCCCCCGGTCGTGGATCTCGAGGGTGAAGCCGTTGGCGACCCGCTCGCCGAGAACCTGCACGGCGGTGTGCGGGGGCGAGAACACCGTTGCGTTCTCGAGGAGTTCGGCCACGAGGTGGGTGAGGTCGGCGACGGCGGGGCCGGTGACGGCGACCCGCGGCAGCCGCCGGACCTCGATGCGCTCGTAGTCCTCGACCTCGGCGACGGCGGCGCGGACGATGTCCATCAGCTGTACGGGCCTGCGCCACTGCCGGGACGGTGCGGCGCCGGAGAGGATCACCAGGCCCTCGGCGTGCCGGCGCATACGGGTGGTGAGGTGGTCCAGGCGGAAGAGGTCGGCGAGTTCGTCGGTGTCCTCGGTCCGGCGTTCCATGGTGTCGAGCAGCGTGAGCTGCTTGTGCAGCAGCACCTGGCTGCGGCGGGCGAGGTTCACGAAGACCTCGGAGACACCGGACCGCAGCTCGGCCTGCTTGACGGCGGCTTCGACGGCGGCGCGCTGGAGGGTGTTGAGGGCCTGGCCGACCTCACCGATCTCGTTCTTGTCGTACTCCAGGCGCGGCACCTCGGTCTCGACGTCGACCTGTTCGCCCGCGGACAGGCGGCGCATCACGCTGGGCAGCCGGACGCCGGACGCCTCGTGCGCCTCCATGCGCAGCCGGCGCAGGTCGCGGATGAGGCGACGGCCGATCCGCACGGAGAGGACGACCGAGAACAGCAGGGCGGCCAGTCCGAGGAAGCACGAGACGGCGGCCTGGAGGATCACGCCGACGGCGACGGGGTGCGTACGGTCCTGGAGACGGTCGCCGACCTGGTCGTCGAGGGTGCCGAGCTCGTCCAGGACGGAGCCCGCGGCGGCGTCCCAGCTCTTGGCGGTGACACCGCGCGGAGTGCCGGACTCCGTGCCCGCGACGGTCTGTTCGGCCATCCGCAGCGGAGCCGTGGTGGCGTTCTTCCAGACACGTTCGTAGCGCTCGCACTCCTCGGAGGGCAGCAGCGGCAGGCTGATCTCGTACAGGAGGATGCGCTGGGCAACGAGGTCGGAGATGTCGCGGCTCTCCTCGGCGGTGATCCGGCCGACCACGAGGACGGAGCCGAGCAGGGCGTCCTCGCGGGAGAGCAGCTCGCGCGCGCGGAGGACGTTGACCAGGGCACGGGCCTGCTTGTCGAGTTCCACGTCGTCGATGCCGTCGAGGGTGGCGAGCAGGGCGAAGCAGGGGTCGACGAGGCGGTTGTAGGCGTCGAGGGCCTGGGCGCGGGTGACGGTGCCCTCCTCGACGCCGCGGCGCAGGGGGTCGAGGCCGCCGAAGGCGTCCAGGACGGTGGTCAGGACGTCCCTGTCGTCGGCGTCCATGCCCTCGCGCGCGTCGTGGCCCCTGGCATTCCTGCGGAGCTCGGCGATCGCCCGGTCGGTGGCGATGCGTGTGCGGTGCAGGGCGGTGAGGGTCTCGGAGGCCCGGGGGTCGGCGAGGTAGACGAGGGTCTGACGGCGCTCCTGCTGGAGGACGCGCACGGCGTCCTCGGTGGGATAGCCGATGCCCTCCTCGACGTCGGACACTCGGAAGAGGTGGATGACCTCGCGTCCCGTGAGAACCGTGGCGAAGCCCCAGACTGCGGTCAGGGACACCAGCGGCACGAGAAGCAGCGCCACGATCTTCCGGCGGATCGACTTCCCGCGAAAGCGCATGGCCTCCCCCAGCTCGACCCCCGCCGGCCGGCCGGGGGCGCACATATCCGTCAACAAACGGCGCGAGCCTACTACCGCCGCACGGTTAACTCGAAGACATGTCCGGAGGGCGAACTTCCGCCCCGGAGGCGAGAGATGACGAGTTGTCCGGGCATTGCGGGAGATTGCCACCGCCCTCCGGGCACCCCTGGCGCGCAGGGTCGCGGCCTTGCGGACAGGGGGTTGGCCGAAACTTTTCGCCGGGCGGGAATCTTCGGACGGTCTCGTTCGTCCTTCTACGGCAATTGGGGGCGGAATGGGCCACGGGAGTCGTGTCCCGCACCCCGGCGGCGTAAAGCAGCGCGAGCCGGGCAGCCACTGGGTAATGGGGTCTTCGGGCTTCGGGGCGAGCGGTCTGCTGGCGGTGGGGAGTGACACGGTGATGGGCACGGCGGAGCGGGAGCGGCGCGAAGCGCCCGAGGAGAGCGTGGCGGCGCGCTCACGGGGACGGTGGGGGCAGGAGGGGTCGGATCCCGACATTCCGGTGCAGCGGCGCTTCGGTGCGGCCACCGGCGGCGACCAGCATCAGTACGACCGGCCGTTGTGGGTCGAGGAGCCCGCGCGCCGGCACCCGACGCCCGATCCGGTGCGCAGGGCGGCGGTGCGGGCGGTCCTCGTCATATCGGTGACGCTGATCCAGGCGATGGTGGCGTTCCTGTGCGCGATGGCCGGCTCCTGGCCGGCGTTCCCCATGGTGATCAGCAGTGTGGCGAGCACGGTGGTCGCCACCTGGGCCGTGGTGGACGTGTGGGTGACCCGCCAGGTGTGGAACCAGCGGCACGGCGTGGTCTCCGAGCCGAGCAGCACGGCACGCGCCCTGCGCCGTGAGCGGCGCGCCCGCCGCCGCCAGGAGCGGACGGCCCTGCGGGACCGGGACCGGATAGCTAGGCGGGGCGGCACCGGCCGGCTGTCGCACACCTGACCCGGCCGGAGGCGTCCGCGGCGGCTCCGGGGTGGCAGCCGGCGCCACCACCCCGGCCTGCCGGGTTCAGCTCGTGGTCGGCGCCGGCTTCCTGAACATCCGGGTCGCCGTGATCTCGCTGTGCACCGTCTCTCCGGCCCGGGGCGGCTGGGGCAGTCCGGGCCGCAGGTGCTCCTCCACGCTGATGTACTTCAGGCCCGCCCGGAGGTCCGCGTCGTTGCGCAGGCGGATGACCAGCGGGAACTCGGCGAGGGCTGTCGTGTCGAACAGGCCTGTGGTGTACAGCAACTGCACGCCCAGCGCGTCGGAGACCGCGCGCTGGAGTTCCAGCAGGTACGTCGCGTTGGCGCGGCCGATCGGGTTGTCGAGGAACAGCGTGCCCGCGTGCCGGTGCTTGTCCCGGCCCCGGTCGTTGGAGCGCAGCGCGGCCATCGTGCAGTACAGGGCGATGGCGGCGGTGAGTAGCTGGCCGCCCGAGAAGACGTCGCCCATCTGGCCGACGGGGACGCGTTCGGCGCGCAGTACGGCGTCCGGCTTGAGGATCTCCACGGCCACGCCCCTGGGCTGGAGCGCCGCCGCCACTCCGCGCAGCAGCAGGGACACGCCGTCGCGGCGCAGGTCGGAGTTCTTCCTCACGGCCGCGCGCGTCGCCTCGTCGATGACCTCGCCGAGCCGCTCGGTGAGGACGGCCTGGTCCGGCTCCTCGAAGCGGATGCGCAGGAACTCCTGCCCGGACCACTCGCCGAGCCCCTCGGGCAGCCGGGAGAGCCGCTGGGCGGACCTCAGCGTCGCCAGGGCCGACTCCACGAGACCGCGCAGCCGGTCCACGATCGAGTCGCGGTTGCGCTCCAGTTGGGCCAGCTCGTCCGTCAGGACGCGCAGCCGGGGCGCGAAGGCGTCCGCCCACTTCTGGGCGTGCTCGGGCAGCGCGGCCGCGGGCAGCTCGCGGATCTGCTGCCGGGCGGGGGTGCGGACCTGTTCGTAGCGCGTGGAGTTGGCGTGCCGGACGAGGATGTCGCTCGCCTCGCGCACGGCCGACTCGGCGGCGGAGAGGTCGGCGGCGCAGCCGCGCAGCGAGCGGCGGGCCTCGGCGGCGGAGTGCCGGGCCTCCTCCAGCGTGCCGGGGTAGGGCTCCGGTTCCTGCTGTTCCTCCTCGGAGGTGTGTTCGCGCAGCAGGTCGCGGAGCATGGCGGCGATCTCGTCGAAGCCGCCGGCCGCGTCCTCGGCGGCGCGGTGGGACGCCAACAGTTCCGCGTGTGCCTCACGGGCCTCGGCCAGGGCCTCGGTGCGGGCGGTGAGTTCGGCCGTGGCCGTACGCAGCAGGGCCTGGGCGTGCTCGGCGTCGCGCGGGACGAGTTCCTCGGCCAGTCCGGTGTGCGTACCGCCGTCCTCGGGCGCGTACCGCTCGGCCTCGCCGCGCAGCCGGCCGAGCTGCTCGCTCGCGGTCGACACGCGGGTCTCCAGGAGCTGCACCAGCTCCTCCGCGCGCGCGACGGCAGCCTGCCGGGAGGGGCCGTCGGCACCGTCGGGTGACTGCAACAACTGCTCGGCGCGGGTGCGGACCTTGTTGCTGAGCCGGTCCAGTTCGGCGCGGGCGGCGCTCTCGTCGCTCTCCGCGCGGGCCTGTTCGGCGCGCAGGTCGGCGCCGACGCCGACCTTCTCGTAGACCTGGGAGGCGGCCCGGTAGGCCTCGCGCAGGGCGGGCAGGGACGCCTCGGGTGCGTCCGCGTCCTCGGCCGGTACGTCGTCGGGTGCGCCGGCGATCTCCGCGCGCTCGGCGCGCAGGGCGCGCGCGGTGCGGCGGGCGTCGTCGGCGGCGCGCTGGGCGGCGCGGCGGTCCTCGTCGGCGGACCGGGCCCGCTCCAGGCAGGTCTGGGCGCGGGCCTCGGACTCGGTGGCCTCGTCGGCGAGTTCACGCAGTCTCGCCTGCCAGCCGGCGCGCTCGCGGAGCCGGAAGGCGAGGCCGGCGAGGGCATCGGCGGCGCGGCGGGCCTTCTGGGCGGCCTCCTGCCGTTCGTCGCGGACCTGCGCGGCCTCGGCGGCGGCCTCGTCGGCCTCCGCGCGCACGGTCCGTGCCTCGGTGAGTCCGGCCTCGCTCTCCTCTGCGGTCGCGCGGGCTTCCTGGGCGGTCCGGGCCAGTTCGGTGAGGCGTCCGGCGGGGCAGCCGGCGCGCCAGGAGGCGAGCCGGGCGGCCAGTTCGCGGTCCTTGCCGAGCCGGGCGGCGAGGGTCCGGATCTCCTCGTCGCGCGCGGTGGCCCGGGCGCGCAGGGTCTGCCGTTCCTCGTCGGCGGCGTACTCGTCGTGCATGGCCGGGTTCGGCGGTACGAGGAAGACGTCGTCCGGGGCGGCGGCGGGGGTCGGGGCGAGGAGGGCGGCGGCGGTGCCGACGGCCACCGCGGAACGCGGCAGCAGGGCGGCGCCGTCCAGTGCCTCGCGGGCCCGCGCGTGCGTGTCGGGGTCGGTGATGATGACGCCGTCGACCAGCTCGGGTCGGGCGGCGAGCACCCGCGCGTGGTCGGCGGGGTCGACGGCCTGCGCGAGGTAGCGCCAGCCCGGCAGCGCGGGAATGCCGTGCTCACCGAGGAACTCCACGGTGGCCAGCACGTCGGGGCCGGGCGGCAGCAGTCCGCCGTCGCCGAGGGCGCCCAGGATGCGCGCGTCGTCGGCGGCGGCCGTACGCAGGTCGAACAGGTGCCGTTCGGCGCTCGACACGGCGTCGTCGAGGAGTGCGCGCAACTCGTCTGCGAAGCGGTCGAGTTCCACGGAGGTGAGCGGACCGTCACCGACGGCGCGGGGGCTGTCACCGACGGAGCGGGCGCTGCTGCCGGGGGCCGGGGTGGCGTCGTCGGGGCCCGTCCTGGGGCCCGGCACGCCCACGCGTGCCGTCCCCGGCGCGCCCGGCAGGCTCAGCAGTTCCGCGAGGCGTTCCTCGGCGGCCAGCGACTCGGCCAGGCGCCGCTCCGCCTCGTACGCCCGCTCGGCGGCGGTCGCCGCGTCGGCCGCGCGGGCGGCGGTCAGCTCCGCGCGGGACTCTGCGGCAGCCGCCTCGCGCGCGTGCTCGGTGGCCTTGCGGGCGGCCTCACGGGCCGTGTCCCAGGCGGCCACGGCGGTCTTCTCGGCGTCGCTGGCGGCGAGCGCGGCCCGCGCCGGATCGGCGTCCGGCGCGCTGTCGTCGAGCCAGCCGGCGCGGACCGCCTCGGCGGTCTCCTGCTCGACCTCGGCCAGCCGCTGGCGCAGGTGCCCGGTCTCGCTGCGGGCGCGCTGCGCCTCGGTGGCGGCGGCGGTGGAGTCCCGGTAGGCGCCGTCGCTGATCTCCTGGAGGGCGGCGGACCGCTCCTCCTCCTCGTTGGCGAGAGCCTCCGCGCTCGCGGCGGCCCCGTGCAGGGCGCGTACGAGGTCCACGGCGGCCCTGGCGCGGGCGGCGAGGGCGGGGGCCGCGTCCCGCTCGGCCTCCTGGATGGCGGCGGAGACGCGTGCGACGCGGTCGGCGGAGACGCGGTGGCGCAGCACGGCCTCGGCGGCCTGCCAGGCCGCGTGCAGGGTGCGGGCGTCGGCCAGCTCGCGTTTCTGCGCCGCCGCGGACTTCTCTGCGGCGGCGAGGGCCAGGGAGGCGTGCCGGTAGGCGAGTTCGGCGGCGATCAGGGCGCTGCGTTCGCGCGCGCCCTCGGAGTGCGTGACGGCGTACGCGGCGGCCGTGACCCGCTGGGCGAGGTCGGCGGCCCGGACCCGCTCGCGCACGGCCCGCGCGGACAGCCGCCGGGCCAGGGTGCGGGTACGGCGCTCGGCGCCGGTGTGGATGTCCCGGGCGCGTGAGCGTGCCTCGGCGGCCTCCACGATCCGGCCGAGCAGGTCGGCGGAGCCGGCGGTGAAGTCCCGTTCGGCGATCAGTTCGGCGCGCCGGCCGAGTTTGCTGCCGAAGCCGCTGACGAGGTCGGCGAGGCCGTCGGTGTCGCGGGTGTCGGTGACCGCGCGCAGCAGCAGGTCGGTGAAGTCGGAGTCCTTCTTGACCGCGAAGAGACCGGCCGCCTCGCCCTCGTCGGCGTTCATCTCACGCTGGTAGCGGAAGAGTTCGGGGTCGAGGCCGAGGTCGCCGAGGTGCTCGTTCCAGCGGTCGTGGATCTCCTCCCAGTGCGCCTCGAGGTGCGGGTAGGCCTTGCCGGCCTCCATGAGCGCGTCACGGAAACCCTTCATGGTGCGGCGGCGGCCCTGTGCGCCGGAGGTGCCCTCGACGGGCGGCCGTACGGCGGTGGACTCGGCGACGGGCAGGTTGTCCAGGCTCAGTCCGGGGCCGGGCCGGAAGGAGTACCAGGCCTCGGCGAACTTGCGCGGGTCGTTGGAGACCTGCCGGCCGCGCCACTCGCTGACCTTGCCGACGACGACGCACTCGCCGGTGAGCACGTGCTGCCATTCCAGGGCCACGTGGCCGCAGTCGTCGGCGAGGAGGAACTTGCGCAGCACCCCGGAGCTGGCGCCGCCGAGGGTGTTGCGGTGGCCCGGCAGCATCACGGAGAAGATCAGTTTGAGGAGTACGGACTTGCCGCCGCCGTTCTCCAGGAACAGCACGCCCGCGGGTGCCGGCCGGCGCGGCGGGCCGGACGGCTCCTCCTGGAAGAACTCCGCCTGCGTGGGCGCCGGGTCGGGCACGGGCTCGCCGACACCCCGCAGGTCAAGCACGGTGTCGGCGTAGCGCGCACCGGCGGGACCGATGGAGTAGAGGCGGACCCGGGACAGCTCGTACATGGCGGACTCTCGTCAGTCTTCTGGCAGTTCGGTGAGGTGGTCAGGGGTGCGAGGGCGCGTGGAACGGCAGACCGGCGTCGGCCACCAGGTCCAGGTCGTCGGTGTCCTCCGCGGGCAGCAGACTGGCCGTGCCGTCGGTCACCGGGACGACGCCCAGTTCGAGGAGTTCGGCCAGGGCGGCGCTGCCGGCCAGGTCGCGGACCTGGAGCTGGTAGCGGGCGGTGGTGCGGTAGGTGCCGCCGCTGTCGTCGCCGGTGCGCTGGAGGAAACCCGAGTCGGTGAGGAAGGCGAGGGCCTTCGCCACGATGCCGGTGGTGGAGGCGGCCGGCCGGCGGGCGTCCTTGGTGGCGCCGGTGGCGCTGCGTCTGGCCCAGATCCGCCAGGCGGCCTCCAGGCCGGGCGCGTCGGTCACCGGGTCGGTGTTCTCGCCCTGCTCCTCGGCCCGTTCCTCCAGGCGGCGGCAGGCCTGCCGGACGAAGGCGTCGACGCCGTTGACCGTGACACGGCCGATGTAGGCGTCGTCGGCGAGGTCCTCCGGGCGCGGGAACGCCAGTGCGGCGGCGGCGAGATGGGCGAGTCCGTGCAGGAAACGGTCGCCGGAGTCGGCGGTGGTGCGACGCGCGTAGTCACCCATGCGGACGGCGAAGACCGAGTCCTCGGCGGCCGTCACGGCCATCCCCGCGCGCGGGGACACCTCCAGGACGACGAGGCCCAGACCGGCGGCGACGGCGTCCGCGAGCCGCGCGAACGCCGGGTCGTCGCGGTAGCGGCGCAGCAGCTCGGTGTACTCCTGGTCGCGCGCGGGCTGGAGCCTGGGCTGGAGGCCGAAGGCGACGAGTCGCGCCGCGTCGGCGGCGTCGGCGGGCGTGACGGCGGCGTTCGCCGGCGGGTCGGCGGGCTCCGGCTCACTCCGGTCGGCGTGCTCGGTCACGGATTCAGCTCCTTGTCACGGTCGTGCTCACTCATGCCGCTTCCGTCCGGTCCGCGGCCATTCCGGCGGAGTCGAGCAGGGCGGTGCCGACGATGAGGTCCGCCCCGCCGAACTCGGGATCGTCCAGTTCGGTGCCGTCGTCCACGGCGAACAGCAGTTTCTGCTCGCCCTGCCGGTAAGCGGTGCCGACGGGCGGGCTGGCCGCGTGGACCGCCAGCAGCGCCACGAGGTAGGCGAGGTCCGGGTCACCGGTCCGGCGGGCCTCGGCCAGGAGTCCCGACAGCCTTCTGGGAGCGTCCGCCGGCAGGTCGAGCAGCTCCGTCGCCGCGGCGAGCTGCTCCTCGCTGAACCGGCTGTCGTCCGGGGTGGCGATCAGGTCGGGCTCGGGCATCTCGGCGCCCAGGTGCTCGCGCTCCACGGGCGGTGTCAGCAGGATGTCGACGAGGTCCGCGACCCGGACGGACACCGGCGTCCTGAGCCCCGTGCCGTGTGCGAAGAAGGCGTCCGTGACCCGGATCGCCTGCTCCAGCGGCAGCGGCAGGACGGGCGCGAGGAGATGGCCGTAGAGGTCCGTTCCGGAGGTCGCCGCCGGGGTGGCGAAGGCCTGCCGGTCCTGTTCGGCGCGGAACAGCGGGCCGGCCTCCAGGAGGCGCGCCTGGAGCTGGGTGTGGCGCCGGATGCAGTCCTTGACGATGTCGACCAGTTCGGCGGCGCGGCGCTTGTGCTCGGTGTCCTCGGTCTCGTCGCGGGCCTTGCGGATGTTGGTGAGGATGGCGTTCTCGTGGCGGTAGCGCTCGGTCACGTGGTCGAGGGCCTCGGCGATCATGTCGGGGACGGCGTTGAGCCAGTCGACCGCGCGGACGTTGCGCCGGGTGGCGTCCAGGGCCCGGCGGAGCGTCTCGGAGTACTGCACCGTGCGGTAGCGGGCCTGTTCGGCGGCGAGCTGGGCGTCGGCGAGCCGACCGCGGTTGATCAGCACCTCCAGCTTGACCTCGGCGGCGATCTGGGCGCTGGTGACGTCGGTGTCGAGCGCGCCGACGAGGACGTTGACCGCCTCGTCGGTGGTCCGCAGGTAGACCGTGCCGCCGGGGCCGGGGACCTCCTCGATCAGCTTGAAGTCGTAGTCACGGCGGACGTACGTGCCGTCGGGCGCGAAGGTGCCGTACACCGCGCGGAAGCCGCGGTCCACGCTGCCGACGTTGATCAGGTTCTCCAGGACCCAGCGGGCCACCCGTTCGTGCTCGCCGGGGTCCCGCCGCGGGGCCTGGGCGGCGATGCGCGGGACGAGCCGGGCGACGATCTGCTCGTGGTCGGCGCCGGTGTCGAAGTCCATGTTCAGCGTGACGAGGTCGATGGCGGACAGCGCCACCTCGGCCATGCCGTACACCGAGTACTCGCCGGCCAGGTTGGCCTTGCGGGCGTCGAGGTCGTGCAGCGGCGCGGTGCAGGCGAGCGCGCGCAGCCGACGCGCCAGCCCCCTCGTCGGCGGCCGGGCCCGTAGCCGGGCGCGGCCCCGCGCTGAGCTGGGGCGGAACACGGTCCGTCGGTGCAGGCGAAGTCACGGTGCACAGACTAGGTCCTCGGTCTGACATCGACCCAAACGACGCAGATGCCACGACCGTCACGGAGGCTCGACATGGCCTCGGAGGAGGCCCGACCCGGCCGCCACGGCAGTGCGGAACCGCCGCCGCGGGCGGCTCGCGGAGGGGGGAGAGACGCTGCGAAGGAAGGGGCGGGAGGGAGGGAGAGAGTGGACGGGCTGGGCAGGCGGGCCCTCGGGAGGGGGCGGGCGGGGCCGGAAGGGCCCTCGGGAAGGGACAGCCGAGGCCGGAAAGGGCGCTCGGTGAGAGACGGCCGGGCTCGGGAAGGGACGGGCGGGGTCGGGGAGGGGGCTCAGAAGGTTCGCGTGCCGTCCTCGCCCACCCGCCGCCGGTACACCTCGACGACCCGGTCCAAGGAGTCCGCCAGGTAGGTCGACAGCAGCCGTCCCGCCCCGCTCGGGTCCCCGGCCTCCAGGGTGCGCAGGATCCGGCGGTTGCGGGTGAGGTACGGCTCGTGCAGCCGGTGCGGATCGTCCACGACGTGGAAGGCCAGCCGCAGTTCGGCGAAGACGCTGCGCATCAGCTCGTCGGTGCGCTCGCTGCCGGCCAGGGCGACCAGCTCCCGGTGGAAGTGGATGTTGGCCGTACCCACCGCTTTCCAGTCGCCCCCGACGGCCGCCCGCTCGCCCTCGGCGACCGCCTCGGCCAGCCCGTGGAGCGGGTACGGCGGCTCGCCCAGACTGCGGACGACGGCGCACTCGACGAGGGAGCGCGTGCGGTAGATGTCCTCGACGTCCTCGACGGTCAGGACCCGGACGAACACGCCCCGGTTCAGCTCGTGGACGAGCAGACGCTCGTGCGTGAGCAGCCGGAACGCCTCGCGCAGGGTGTTGCGGGAGACCCCGAGCGCCCCGCCGATGCTGTCCTCCGACAACCGCGTGCCGGGCGGGAAGTACCCGTCGGCTATGCGGCTCCTGAGGATGTCCGCGACCCGCTCCGCCGTACTCGTACGTCCCAGGAGGGCACGGTCGTCGGCCAGTCCCGCTAGCTGCTCTGCCATGCCGGGATTCAATCGCAGGCACGGGAACGAAACAACGTGGGTATTGAAGGATCGTTGAACGATCCTCTACGGTGCTGGCCTGGCACGGCTCTCGTACGACGCGACCGCCGCACCGCTCCCGGACCTCTCCCGCGCGCCATCGCACCGCCACCGCACCGCACCGCTCACCTCCCGCACCCTCCGTCCCCCTCTGCGAGGTGCCCATGAGCACGACCCCACCGCCCCGGTCCGTGTCCCCCTCCGGCATGCGCCCGGAAACCGAAGGCGCCGCCGATGACGGCGCGCTCGGCTGGCTGCGCGCCCTCGGCCCGGGCGGCCGGCGCGCGTTCGCCGGAGCGTTCGGCGGCTACGCACTGGATTCGTACGACTACTTCACCCTGCCGCTGAGCATGGTGGCGCTCTCCGCCTACTTCGGTCTGAGCAGCGGCCAGACCGGTCTGTTGACCACCGTGACCCTCGTGGCCTCGGCGGTCGGCGGCGCCGCGGCGGGTGTGATCGCGGACCGGGTGGGCCGGGTCCGGGCCCTGATGATCACCGTGCTCACCTATGCGGTCTTCACGGTCGCCTGCGGCTTCGCGCCCACCTACGAGACGCTGCTGGCCTTCCGTGCCCTCCAGGGCCTCGGTTTCGGCGGCGAATGGGCGGTCGGGGCCATCCTGGTCGCCGAGTACGCGGGCGGGCGCCACCGGGGCCGTACGCTCGGCGCGGTCCAGAGTTCCTGGGCGGTCGGCTGGGCGCTGGCCGCGGTCGTCTACACGCTGGTGTTCTCCTCCGCCGGTGACGACCTGGCCTGGCGGATCATGTTCTGGACCGGAGCGCTGCCCGCACTGTTCGTGGTGTGGCTGCGCCGCCGGGTGCACGACGCCCCCACGGCGAGGGCGGCGCGCGAGCAGGACCCGGGGCGCGGCTCCTTCGCGGCGATCTTCCGGCCGGCCCGGGACGGCGCACCGGGTCTGCTGCGCACCACGGTCTTCGCGAGTCTGCTGTCCACGGGCGTGCAGGGCGGCTACTACACGCTGGCGACCTGGGTGCCGACGTACCTGAAGTCCGAGCGCGGCCTGTCGGTCGTCGGCACCGGCGGCTACCTGGCCTTCCTCATCTCGGGCGCGTTCCTCGGCTACCTGACCGGCGGCCACCTCACCGACCGGCTCGGCCGGCGCGCCAACATCTGGCTGTTCGCGCTGCTGTCGGCGCTGTGCATCCTGGTGTACGCGAACATCCCGCAGGGCGCCGGCACCCTGCTGCTGGTGCTCGGCTTCCCGCTCGGCTTCTGCATGTCGGCCATCTTCAGCGGCTTCGGCTCCTACCTGAGCGAGCTGTACCCGACGGCGGTGCGCGGCACCGGGCAGGGCTTCACGTACAACACGGGCCGCGCGGTGGGCGCGGTGTTCCCCACCCTGGTCGGCTTCCTCGCGGACAGTTGGGGTGTGGGCGGCGCGCTGGTCTTCGGCGCGATCGGTTACGGCCTGGCGGCGCTGGCGCTGCTCGGGCTGCCGGAGACGCGCGGGAAGGAGCTGGCCTGATGCGGGTGAACGGTGGCGGGGACCGCCCGGTCACCACGCAAGCGCCGGGCCGGCCGGTCGTGGCCCGCGCCCGCGACGGGCAGTACCGCCCGGCCGGTGCCGACCGAGGCCGCCGGGCGACAACCCCCTGAGAACCGGAAGGCACGAGAACACCATGACCGTGATCGACCTGAACGCCGACCTCGGCGAGGGCTTCGGCCGCTGGCGACTGACCGACGACGAGGAGCTGCTGTCCGTCGTCACCAGCGCCAACGTGGCCTGTGGCTTCCACGCCGGGGACCCGGCCACCATGCGCCGGGTGTGCGAACTCGCCGCCGCGCGCGGGGTGACGATCGGCGCGCAGGTCTCCTACCGGGACCTCGCCGGGTTCGGGCGGCGCGCGATGGACGTGCCGCCCGCCGAGCTGGCGGCCGAGGTGGCCTACCAGATCGGCGCCCTGGAGGTGTTCGCGCGGGCGGCGGGAGCGCGCGTGGCGTACGTCAAACCGCACGGCGCGCTCTACAACCGGGTCGTGCACGACCAGGAGCAGGCCGGCGCGGTCGTCGAGGGTGTGCTCCTCGCCGACGCGGCGCTGCCGGTGCTGGGCCTGCCCGGCTCGCGGCTGCTGCAACTGGCCGCGCGAGCGGGGCTGCCGGCCGTCACGGAGGCGTTCGCGGACCGCGCCTACACCGACGAGGGCACTCTCGTGCCGCGCGGCCGGGACGGTGCCGTGGTGACCGATCCGGAGGCCGTCGTGGAGCGCTCGGTGGGCCTCGCGTGCTCCGGCGCGGTCACCGCGCACTCCGGCACGCGCATCCAGGTGCGGGCCAGGTCGCTGTGCCTGCACGGTGACACGCCCGGCGCGGTGGAGCTGGCCCGTCGGGTGTGCGAGCGGCTGGTGGCGGCGGGTGTGCGGCTGGAGGCGTTCGCATGAGGACGCTCCCCGTCGGCGACGACGCCCTGCTGGTGGAGGTGGCTTGCGGGGAGGAGGCGCAGGCCCTGCACGCGGAGCTGCTGCGGTGCCGCGAGGAGGGCGCGCTCACCGTCCGCGAGATCGTCCCGGCGGCCCGTACGGTCCTGCTGGACGGGCTGGCCGACCGGGCCCGCTGGGCGGCCGAGCTGGCGACCCGCGATGTGCCCGCGGCGGCGCCACGCGCGCGCGAGCTGGTCGAACTGCCCGTGCGCTACGACGGCCCGGACCTCGCGGAGGTCGCCGCGCACTGGCAGGTGCCCGAGCGGGAGGTGGCCCGTGTCCACGCGGACACGGAGTTCACCGTGGCGTTCTGCGGGTTCGCCCCCGGATTCGGCTATCTCACCGGGCTTCCGGCCCGCTGCCACGTCCCGCGCCGCACGACCCCGCGCACGGCGGTCCCGGCCGGTGCCGTGGCGCTGGCCGGGCCGTACACGGGCGTGTACCCGCGCTCCTCGCCGGGTGGCTGGCAGCTGATCGGCACGACGGACGCGGTCCTGTGGGACCCCGACCGGGTACCGGCCGCGCTGCTGGCGCCGGGGACGCGGGTGCGGTTCGTTCCGGTGGAGGGACCGTGACCGGGGCGCGCCGCGCGTGCGGGAGGGCGTATGAGTGACCGTGCGCTGCTGGTCGTGCGTGCCGGGGCGCTGACCACCGTGCAGGACCGTGGGCGGCCGGGGTACGCGCACCTCGGTGTGCCGCGTTCCGGGGTGCTCGACCCCCCGGCGGCGGCGCTCGTGAACCGGCTCGTCGGCAACCCGCCGGACGCCGCCGTCCTGGAGACCACCCTCGACGGCTGTGTCCTGCGTCCCCGTGCCACGGTGACCGTCGCGGTCGGCGGCGCGCCCTGTCCGGTGTCGGTGGGCGGCCGGCCTGCGGCGTGGGGCGCCCCGGTCGTCGTGCCGGCCGGGGCGCTGCTGGAGGTGGGCGCGGCCACGGCAGGAGTGCGCGGTTACGTCGCGGTCGACGGGGGCATCGCCGTCGAGCCGGTGCTCGGAAGCAGGGCCACCGACCTGCTGTCCGGCCTGGGCCCGGCCCCGCTCGCGGACGGCATGACGCTGCCGCTGGGCGTCCCGGCCGGTCCTCCCGCGCGCGTGGACGGCGTTCCGCAGCCGTGTCCGCCGGCCGAACTCGTGCTGCGCGTGACGCCGGGACCGCGCGAGGACTGGTTCACGGCGCGGGCGGTCCGGGATCTCACCACGCGCGCGTACCGCGTCTCGGCGGCGAGCAACCGCATCGGCCTGCGCACCGAGGGACCCTCGCTGGAGCGGGCCCGGACCGGGGAGCTGCCGAGCGAGGGCCTGGTCCTCGGCGCGGTCCAGGTACCGCCGGACGGGCGCCCGGTGGTCTTCCTCGCGGACCATCCGACCACGGGGGGCTACCCGGTGATCGCCGTGGTCCGCGCCGCCGACCTCCCGGCCGCCGCCCAGGCACTGCCGGGCATCCCGGTCCGCTTCGTACCGGTCCGCCGCCGCTGACCCCGGCGCGCCGGCGGACCCGTGCCCTCGCAGGCGGGGCGCCACGGGTTCCGGCTCTCCGCAGCCGGGACGCGCGTGCCGGTACGCCACCGGTGCCGCCCGGCACGGTACCGGGGGCCCGCGGCAGGGCCGTGCGGTTGCCCGGCACCCATGTGGCCCGGCCCCGTACCGGAAGGCCCGGGACAGGGCCCTTGGGTCACCGGTGTCCGGGTCAGGCCACGCCGCCCGGCAGGGTGGGACGGGGTGCGGCACCGTGGAGGATCTCGGCGTCGTGGGCGGCCAGGAACGCCCGTACGGCCGCTGCCCAGCCGAAGCGCTCCGCACGCGCGCGTGCCGCGTCCCGGCGCTCGGGCTCACCGCGTTCCAGAAGCAGTTCCACGGCGTCCGCGAACGCCTCCCCGCCGCCGGCCGCGACGGTCCCCGCGGACCCGATGACCTCGGGCAGCGCGGAGGACGCGCTCGCGACGACGGGCGTACCGCACGCCATGGCCTCCAGAGCCGCGAGACCGAACGTCTCGGCGGGCCCGGGCGCGAGGCAGATGTCGGCGGACGCCTGGAGCGCGCCGAGGAGGGCCCGGTCGGAGACGTGCCCGAGGAAGGTCACCGGCAGCCCGCGCTGCCGGGCGCGCTGCTCCAACCGGGCCCGCAGCGGTCCGTCCCCGGCCACCACGAGCACCGCGCGCCGCCCGCGCCGCCGCAGCAGCGCTTCCAAGGCGTCCAGGGCCGTACCGGGCCGCTTCTCCACGGACAGCCGGGAGCACATCAGGAACAGTGCCTCGTCACCGCGGGCGTGCCGTGCGCGCAGTCCCGGGTGGCGCAGCCCGGGATGCCGTTCCCTCAGGTCGACGCCGAGGGGAGCGCGTACGACGTTGCGCGCGCCGATGCGTACGAACTCGCGCTCGGCGTACTCCGTCGTGCACACCACCCGTGAGTAGACGTGCGCGGTCCGGGTGTTGAGGCCGTCGGCGGCGCGCCGGGCGACGGTCCCGGGCAGGCCCCAGGTACGCAGCACGCCGTCGGCGGTCTCGTGGGAGACCATCGCGGCGGGGACACGCGCGCGGCGGGCCCAACGGCCGGTCCAGCGCAGCGTGGTCCGGTCGGAGACCTCCAGCCGGTCCGGGACCAGTTCCTCCAGTACGGCGGCCACGCGCCGTCTGTCGACGAGGACGCGGTAGCCGCCGGTGCCGGGCAGCAGCGGGCCGGGCAGGGTGATGACCCGGCCCTGCTCGGTGTCGCGGTCGGTGTGCCGGTCGCCGGGCACGATCAGGACCGGTTCGTGGCCGGCGGCCCGGAAGCCCTTGCCCAGTTCCCTGAGGGCTGTGCGCAGGCCACCGGATGCCGGGGTGACGAAGTTGGCGAGCCGGACGATGCGCAGGGGCCGGCCGGTCATGCCGCCACCGCCGTCTTCCGGGCCGCGAGTACGTCGTCGTAGTGGGCGATGAGCCGGTCGCCGACTGCGGCCCAGGTGCGGCCCTCGACCGTCGCGCGGGCCGCGGCGCCGTACGCGGCCCGCCGCCCGGGATCGTCTGCCAGGGCGCCGACGGCCTCCTGGACGGCACGGGCGTCGCGCGGCGGGACGAGCAGGCCGGTGCGGCCGTGGGCGACCAGGTCGAGCGGGCCGCCAGCGGCGGGCGCGACGACCGGGACACCGCTGGCCATGGCCTCCTGGACGGTCTGGCAGAACGTCTCCAGGGGGCCGGTGTGCACGAACACGTCCAGCGAGGCGAAGATCCGGGCGAGATCGTCTCCGGTGCGGCGGCCGAGGAAGACGGCGCCGGGCAGGGCCTCGGTCAGGTGCGGCCGGCTGGGTCCGTCGCCGACCACCACGAGCCGCACGCCCGCCAGCGCGCAGACCCCGGCGAGGAGTTCGAGGTGCTTCTCGGGGGCGAGCCGGCCGACGTAGCCGACGATCGGTTCACCGTCCGGGGCGAGGGAGCGGCGCAGCGCCTCGTCCCGATGCTGTGGCCGGAAACGTACGGTGTCCACGCCGCGCGGCCACAGCCGCACCCGGGGTACGCCGTGCGCCTTCAGGTCGGTCAGGGCGGCGCTGGAGGGGGCCAGGGTGCGGTCGGCGGCGGCGTGCACGGCGCGCAGCCGCCGCCAGGCGGCGGCCTCTCCCACGCCCATGTAGGTGCGGGCGTAGCCGGCCAGGTCGGTCTGGTAGACGGCGACGGCGGGCACGCCGAGCCGGGCGGCGGCGGCCATGCCGCGGGCGCCGAGGACGAAGGGGCCGGCGAGATGGACCACGTCGGGGCGGTGTGCGACGAGGGTCGCGGTCAGGCGTCGGCTGGGCAGGGCGACGCGTACCTGGGGGTAGCCGGGCAGCGGCAGGGAGGGCACCCGGACGACCGGGCAGGGAGCGTCCGCGTCCGCGGCGGCGCCGGGTGCGGCGGGAGCGGGGGCGACGACGAGCGGATGGTGACCGCGTTCCACGAGGTGCCGGGCGGTCTGGAGCGCGCAGTGGGCGACCCCGTTCACATCGGGGGGAAAGGATTCGGTCACGATGACGACATGCATACGGGTGTTGTCGCCGCGCTGGGCGTGCCCGCGTCAACTAGGATCTGTCGGCGCGGGGAACGTCCCGTGAGCGTTCGCCCGCGGGCGCCCGCACACCGGTGCGGGAGGTGCGGGCCGGTGCGGACCGGACGGCCGTCATGACCGCCTGACCCGCGGGTCACCCGGTGTCCGTACGACGGACGGCCGCCCGCCCGGGCAAGGAGCGGGGGAAGCGTCGACGAGGGCGCGGGCTCAGCCGGCGCGCCCGGGACCTCAGCCGAGCGTCGCGTCGGGGCCGAAGCGGCTGCGGACCGCTGTCTGCACCTCCGCTTCCTCGGCCGGATCGGCGGCCAGGCGGCGCAGTCGCTCGACGACACGGGCGTCACCGGTCTCGGCGTGCCGGGCGGCGAGTTCGCGGGTGGTCTCCTCGCAGTCCCACAGACATTCGACGGCGAAGCCGGTGGCGAAGGAGGGGTCGGTGGCGGCCAGCGCGCGGGCGGCCCGGCCGCGGAGGTGGGAGGAGGCCGTCTCGCGGTAGACGTGGCGCAGCACGGGCGCCGCGCAGGCGATGCCGAGGCGTCCGGCGCCGTCGACGAGGGTCCACAGGGTGGGTGCGTCCGGGCCCTCGCCGCGTACGGCCTCGCGGAGGGCGCCGAGGACGAGGTCGCTGTCCCGGGCGGCCCCGCGGCAGGCGAGCACGCGGCCGGCGGCGGCACCGAGCGCGTCGGGACGCTGGGCCCAGCGGCGCGCGCGGTCGACGGCGGCGACACTGCGCATCCGTTCGAAGGCGTCGACGGCGGCCTCCACGACGGCCGGCGTGCCGTCGGCGACCGCGGCCTCGATCAGGTCGAGGGCGCCGGGATCGTTGCCGTCGGCGAGGTAGCGCAGTGCGGTGCAGCGGGCTCCGTCGATGCCGTCACGCGCGGCCCGGAGGATCTCGGGCCGGTCCTCGGGGCCGGCCACGGCGACCAGACAGCGGGCGGCGGGCACGTACAGGGCGGCGCCGCGCTCCATGCCCTGCTGGGCCCACTCGAAGACGGCGCGGACGCTCCACCCCGGGCGGGGCCCGGTGGGGCGCAGTTGGCGTTGCCAGCGGTCGAAACAGCCGGTTTCCTGCGCGGCACGCACGCGCGTGGCGATCGAGGGCCGCGGATCCTCGGCCCACAGCCGCCAGGGCCGGGGCTCGAAGGCGTCGCGCACGGCGGCGGCCAGCTCGGCCTCGCCCTCGGGATCGGTGGCGAAGCGGGCCAGGACGGGGGCGGCGAGGGCACGCAGGCCCGCGTCGTCGTCCCGCAGGGCCAGCTCGTCCAGCGCCCAGGCCCAGTTGGACCCCTGGGCGGCATACCTGCGCAGCAGTTCGAGGGCGTCGCGTCGGCCGTAGGAGGCGAGGTGGCCGAGGACGGCCAGGGCGAGGCCGGTACGGGACTCGTCGGTGTCGAGGACGTCCTGCGCGCCGAAGAGGTGCGCCTCCATGGCGTCCAGCTCGCCGTTCAGGTCGAGGTGGAGGCGGGCGTAGTACAGGGAGCGGTTCTCAAGCTGCCAGTCGTGGCGGGGATCGCGCAGCACACAGTGGTCGAGGGCCGCGAGCGCTTCGGCCCGCGGGGCGGTGAGCGCGTGCAGCGTGCCGTCGCCACGGCCGCGCTGGAGCAGCCCGAGCAGCGTACCGCTGGGCGCTATGACCGGATCGAACATGGGAAACAGCCTCACATCAAGCGTCGACGCAACCGGGAACCACGCATTACCTGGCCGCGTGACACAACGTCGGAGTGCCCGCCGTCTCTTGCTCGCTGTAGACCATCTCTCTGCCTCTCGTCGGTGGCCCATGCGGACCGCATCACGGCCCGCGCGGTGCGGCATCACCTGCCCGGCCATCGCGTCCGTGAATCACGTCGTCATGATGACCCGCGGTGTGTCCTGCCGCGACCGTATTTCCGGCGGCCTGTTACCGCCTCCCCCGTTTTGCGTGTCGTATCTGGTCGGGACGTCGTCGTCAGCTGACGCCGAACAGCTCCAGAAGCTCCGTCTTGCGGAACATCCGGGCCGTGTCGACGGCCGACGGCGTTCCCGCGGCGGGGTCGGCCCCGCCCTCCAGCAGGGCCTTGATCACGGCCGTCTCCCCCTTGAAGACGGCTCCGGCGAGCGGGGTCTGGCCCCGGTCGTTGATCTGGTCCGCCGCCGCGCCGCGGGTGAGCAGCGCGCGGACCGCGTCGGCGTGGCCGTGGTAGGCGGCGAGCATCACCAGGGAGTCGCCGCGGTCGTTGGTGAGGTTGGCAGGGACGCCCGCGTCGACGTACTCGACGAGCGCCTCGGTCTGCCCCTGCCGCGCCAGATCGAAGATCTTGGTCGCCAGCTCCACGACCTCGGGGTCGGGGGCTTCACTCATCGGCCGGACCGCCTCTCCTTGCGTATGCGGGACTGCTCGGGGACTGCTCAGGGGCCGCCCGGCGCCCGCTTCGGGACCGAGCGAGCGTACGGCAGCGAGCGGAGCGCGGCCGTACGAGTGAATCGCCAGCGTACTGGCTCCTGCGGCACATGACCCGATGTGCCCGAGGTAAAGATCGCCAACAGCGCCCGCCGGAGGCGACCGGCCTGGTCAAAGGGGCTGGGACAGCTCTGCCATGTGGGGGAAATCAGCCGCATTTCACCCAGTTGCACCTTTAATCGTATGGATACATCCTGTGATCCTGGAACAACTCATGGTGACTGCACCCCACCCTCGACACCAGGAGGCCCGAAATGATCCTTTCCCTGTCAGGCGTGTTCCTGCTCGGCACCATCGTCTTCCTCTTCTTCCGCAAGGACGGACTGAAGGGCTCGCACGCCGCGGTCACGGCGCTGTTCGGCTTCTACCTGTCGAGCACGGCCATCGCCCCCAGCATCAAGGCCGGCGGCGAGAGCCTGGCAAGCCTCCTCGGCGGCATCAAGTTCTGACCCCGCCCCTCACGCCCGCACGCACGATCAGGAGACAGCAGTGGCCCGGCGCCCTCTCCCCCGCATTCTGAGCAAAGACAGCGCGCAGATCGCCCGGACGCAGATCGCCCGGAGCCGGGAGCTGGCCCGGACGGCGGCCGACAGCGCCACCGACGTCCTCCACCCGCTGATCACCGTCTCGCGTGGACTGCGCCGGCTGGCCTCGGCCGGGCGGCGCAGGTGGGTGGACACCCCCAAGGACAGACGCGGGCCGCTGCTGTTCCTGGTGGCCTCCCTGGTCCTGGTCGTGGCCCTGGTGCCGTACGGGCCGCTGCTGACCGTCATCACCGTGATGGCGGCGGCGGCCTGGCAGGGCCGCGACCGCACCCCGTCGGCATCCGACGGGCCCGACGAGTCCCAGTCCGAACGGCTCCAGGCGCTGTACGAGGCCCTGGTGCCGTACTTCTCCGGCCCCGAGGACCCGGCGCCGCTGTACGCGCACGGCGGGGGATGGGAGAACGCCTTCACGGACCACGAGTTCGATGACTCCGGCCGCGTCGGTCATCTCGTGATCCGCTACCCCGCCTACTTCCCGGACGGCGAGCCGGTGGCCCGCGCGCGGATCGAACACCTGCTCACCGCGAAGGCCGGCCGGGGCCGTGAGTACCACTTCGCGTGGGACGAGGAGGGCAACCGGCTCACCGTGACCGTGCTCGCCCCGCTGCCCGCCGACGTCCCGGCCCAGCGGTTCGTCACGGCGCCGGGAGAGACCGTCCTCGGCTTCACCGACCCGAGCGAGGTCCAGCGCACGCTCCCGCTCTCGTACGGCGAGGAACGGATCGACGTCCCGCCCATCGTCTGGCGCACCGGCATCCGCTCGACCGAGCCGCACCTGCTGGCCATGGGCCATCCCGGCAGCGGCACCTCCACGCTGCTGCGCTCCATCGCCCTCCAGGCCCTGGAGTACGGCGACGTACTGATCGTCGACGGCGGCGGCACCGGCGAGTACGCGTGCCTGACCGGCCGGGACGGCGTACTCGCGGTGGAGTGCGCCCTCGCCGGGGCACTGGCCAGCCTGGAGTGGGCCGCGCAGGAGACCGAGCGGCGGCTCATCGCGATCAACCTGGCCCGGCAGGCGGGCGAGCCGCCGCCCGAGGACACCCGGCGCCCGCTGTGGATCCTGCTGGACCGGCCGGGGGTCTTCGCCCACCTCGCGGGGGCGCAGGGCCGCAAGGACCCGCAGGTCCTGCTCCAGGTGCCGTTGCGGCACGGCCGCGCGGCGAACGTCACCGTGGTCGTCGCCGAGCAGTTCGAGAGCGGGGAGGCGCTGAGCGAGGCGGTACGGCAGCACACACGCGCGCGTGTGGTGCTCGGGGCCGCGGCTCCGCAGCAGGTGGAGATGGTGCTCGGCGTGCCCCCGCACACCACTCCGCTCGTACACATGCCCCCCGGGCGGGGGTACGCCCGGCTGGGGTCCGGTCCGGTGCACCGGCTCCAGGTCCCGCGGACACCGGATCCCTACGACGACGCCACGAGCGACGCCGACCGGCAGGCGGTGCTGGCACTGCTGCCGACGCGGAGCACACCCGCGGACGCGGAGGACCCGGTGCCGGTGGACATGACGAAGCCGACGGAGCCGACGCGACCGGCGCAGTCGGCGGTCGAGCGGACACCGCTGACCGCGGAGGCCGTGGGCGCCGAGACCGCCTAGATGTGCTGTCCGGGAAGCCGCGGCGCACGGGCGACCCCACGGGGACGCGGACACCAGCGCACGGGCGACCCCCACGGGGCGCGGAGCAGCACGCGGGTGCCCCCCGCAGGGACGCGGACAGCAGCACGCGGGCGACGCGCGCCCGTCACGCGCCCCCCTACGCCACCAGCGTCCGCGGTGACTCCCCCGCTCCCGTCGCGCCCGACTCCACCAGCCGGGCCGCGGCGGCGAGCCGGGAAGCCGCCTCGTCCGCCACCGCTCCCCCGACGGTGAACGGAAGCCGGACGTAGCCCTCGAACGCGCCGTCGACGCCGAAGCGGGGGCCGGAGGGGACGCGGACGCCGGTGCGTTCGCCCGCTTCGGCGAGGCGGGAGCCGGAGAGGCCGCCGGCGCGTACCCAGAGGGTCAGGCCACCGCGCGGCACCTCGAACTCCCAACTGGGCAGTTCCCGGCGGACCGCGGCCACCAGGGCGTCCCGGTTCTCGCGGGCCTGGGCGCGGCGCAGGTCGACCGCCTGCTCCCAGCCCCCGGTGCTGAACAGCCAGTTCACGGCTAGCTGCTCCACCACCGGCGTGCCCAGGTCGGCGTACGCGCGGGCGGCGACCAGGCTGCGGATGACGTCCGGCGCCGCCCGCACCCAGCCGATGCGCATGCCCGCCCAGAACGCCTTGCTGGCCGAGCCGACCGTGATCACCGTGGAGCCGGCCGGGTCGAAGGCGCACACCGGCCGGGGCATGCCGCCGGCCCGGAACTCCTCGTCGAGCCACAGCTCGGTCATCGTCTCGTCGGCGACGAGGACCGTGCCGGCCGAGCGGGCCGCGTCCACCAGCCGGCGCCGCTGGTCCTCGTCGGCGAGCGCCCCGGTGGGGTTGTGGAAGTCGGCGACGACATAGGCGATGCGGGGTGCGGCCTCGCGCAGGACCTGGCGCCAGCGGTCCATGTCCCAGCCGGAGAGTCCCTCGGCCATCGCGACGGGGACGAGCCGGGCGCCCGTCTCCCGCATGAGCTGGAGGATGTTGGCGTAGGACGGGGACTCCACCGCGATGCGCTCGCCGCGGCCCGCGAAGAGATGGCAGATGGCGTCCATGGCGCCCATCGCGCCGGTCGTCACCATGATCTGCTCGGGCATGGTGGGGATGCCGCTCGCGGTGTACCGCTCGGCGATCATCGAGCGCAGGGCGGGCAGACCGGCCGGGTAGTCGCCGTGTGTGTGGGCGTACGGCGGCAGTTCCTCCAGGGCGCCCCGCACGGCCCGGGTGAGCCACGGCTCGGGCGCCGGGAGCGAGGCGCAGCCCAGGTCGATCATCGAGCCGAGGGCCTCCGGGGGCAGCGGTTCCAGGCCCCGGGCGGGGACCGGGTTGCCGGCCGGTACGGCGGTCCAGCTCCCGGCTCCGCGCCGGGACTCCAGGAAGCCCTCGCCGCGCAGCGCCTCGTAGGCCGCGGCGACGGTCGTGCGGCTCACGGAGAGGGACAGGGCGAGTTCGCGTTCGGCGGGGAGGCGGGCGGCCACCGGGACGCGGCCCTCGAGCACCAGCAGCCGGATGCCGTCGGCGAGGGCACGATAGGCGGGGGGACGGCGGGTGCCGGGGCCGGCCGGGCGGTCCTGTTGGGAATTGAGGAGCCTGGCGAGTTGTGCGGCTCCCACCGCCGAGGTCCACTGCGCCATGAAGATCAGTCCACCTTCCCCGGATTGGCCATGGATGGCGTTCCATCCCAAGCCACAGAGTGGCATGCGTCAGTCCAGTTCCACTACCCAGGGGGGTATGTCGTGTCCGCTCCCGGCCGCCATGTCGGACGACGGTTGATCCAGCTCTACACCGGGCTCATGCTCTACGGCGCGAGTTCCGCGCTGCTGGTGGCGGCGGGCCTGGGTCTGGAGCCCTGGAACGTGCTGCACCAGGGGCTCGCGGAGCTGACCGGGCTGAGCATCGGGGCGGTGTCGATCATCGTGGGCGCGGCGGTGCTGCTGCTGTGGATCCCGCTGCGCCAGCGGCCCGGGCTCGGCACGGTCTCCAACGTCTTCGTGGTCGGCCTCGCCATGGACGGCACGCTCGCGCTCGTCCCGGACGTGCGTTCCCTCGCCGTACGCGTCCCGCTGATGCTGGCGGGGATCGCGCTGAACGGCGTGGCGACCGGTCTGTACATCGCGGCGAGTTTCGGGCCCGGCCCGCGCGACGGGCTGATGACGGGTCTGCACCGGCGCACCGGCCGGTCGGTCCGGCTGATGCGGACGGCGGTGGAGGTGACGGTGGTGGTCACCGGTTTCGTCCTGGGCGGCACCATCGGCGTGGGCACCCTGCTGTACGCCGTGGCGATCGGCCCGCTGGTCCAGCGGTTCCTGCGGGTGTTCGCCGTGCCGGCGGCACCGGCCGGCAGGGCGGTGGTCGCCACGGCGACACCGTAGGGGGCCATACTGCGTCCGTGACCCTCACGACACCGGCCCCGCGCCACCCGTACCTGGACCATCCCGGCCCGATCGCCTTCGCCCATCGGGGCGGGGCCGCCGACGGTCTGGAGAACACCGTGGCGCAGTTCCACCGCGCGGTGGAACTGGGTTACCGGTACATCGAGACCGATGTGCACGTCTCGGCGGACGGCCGGCTGGTCGCCTTCCACGACGCGACCCTGGACCGGGTCACCGACGGGGCGGGCCGGATCGCCGACCTGCCGTGGGCGGAGATACGGCACGTGCGCGTGGGCGGCCGGGAACCGGTGCCGCTGTTCGAGGAGCTGCTGGACACCTTCCCCGAGGTGCGCTGGAACGTCGACGTCAAGGCGGAGCCGGCGCTGCGGCCCCTGCTGGGGCTGATCGAGCGAGCGGACGCCTGGGACAGGGTGTGCGTGGGCTCCTTCTCGGAGGCGCGGGTGCTGCGGGCCCAGCGGCTGGGCGGACCGCGCCTGGCCACCTCGTTCGGGACGCGCGGCGTGCTGAACCTGCGGTTGCGCTCCTGGGGACTGCCGGGCGCGGTGCGCCGGTCGGCCGTGGCCGCGCAGGTGCCCGAGGCGCAGTCGGGGGTGCCCGTCGTGGACCAGCGTTTCGTGCGCGCCGCCCATGCGCGCGGGCTGCACGTGCACGTGTGGACGGTCAACGAACCCCGGCGCGTGCACCGGCTCCTGGATCTCGGGGTCGATGGCATCATGACCGACCACATCGACATGTTGCGCAAGGTCATGGAGGACCGCGGCGTCTGGGTCTGACCGCCCGGACCGGCCGCCCCGCGCCTTCGCACGGCACTGCGGCGGGGAGGCGAGGGCGCGGTGGGCACGGAGACCGTGCGTGCGCCGGTGGCGGGCGAGGCCGCCGGACCCAGACGAGAGCGGCACGGCTGGTACGTCCACGACTGGGCGTGCTCGGTCTACTCGACCAGCGTCCTCACGGTCTTCCTCGGCCCGTACCTCACCTCGGTCGCCGAGCGGGCGGCGGACGGCGACGGCTATGTGCATCCGCTGGGCGTCCCGGTCCGGGCGGGCTCCTTCTTCGCCCACTCGGTGTCCCACTCGGTGTCCCTCTCGGTGCTCCTGGCGGTCGTCGTGATGCCCCTCGTGGGCAGCGCGGCCGACCGCACGGGCCGCCGCAAGCCGCTGCTGGCCGTGGCGGCGTACACCGGGGCGGCGGCCACCACGGGCATGTTCCTGCTGGACGGCGACCGGTACCTGCTCGGCGGGACGCTGCTCGTCGTGGCCAACGCGGCGCAGTCCGTCGGGATGATGCTCTACAACTCCTATCTGCCGCAGATCGCGCCGCCCGAGCAGCGCGACGCCGTCTCCTCGCGCGGCTGGGCCTTCGGCTACGCGGCCGGCTCGCTGGTCCTCGTCGCCGATCTGGTCCTGTACTCGGCGCACGACTCCTTCGGCCTGACCGAGTCGGCCGCGGTCCGCGTCTGCCTGTCCTCGGCGGGCCTGTGGTGGGGCGCGTTCACGCTCGTACGGCTGCGCCGGCTGCGCGACCGCCGGGCGCGCGTGGCGGGGGCGGCGGCGCCCGGTGCGCGGCGGCTGGCGGCCGACGGTCCGGGACCTGCGACGGCATCCGCTGACGCTGGCGTTCCTGCTGGCGTACCTCGTGTACAACGACGGGATCCCGACGGTGATCTCGCAGGCCTCGGTCTACGGCTCCGAGGAGCTGGGACTCGGGCAGTCGACGCTCATCGGGGCGGTGCTGCTGGTGCAGGTGCTGGCCGTGGCGGGGGCACTGGCGACGGGGCGGCTGGGATCGGCCTGGTCCTGGGGGGCGGCCAGGCGCTGTCCCGGTCGCTGTTCTCGCACCTGGTGCCGCCGGGCAAGGAGGCCGAGCACTTCTCCGCGTACGAGCTGAGCGACCGCGGGATGAGCTGGCTCGGCCCGCTACTGTTCGGGGTGACCAATCAGCTTACCGGAAGCTACCGATCGGCCATCGTGTCGCTGGTGGCCTTCTTCGTGATCGGTTTCGTGCTGCTCGTACGGGTGCCGGTACGGCGTGCGATCGGCGAGGCGGGGAACCCGGTACCGGAAAGGATCTGGCGTCGAGTTAGCACTCGGCGTGAAAGGGCGGTAGTGTACGCGTTTGGCCTGCCAGGCGTACCGTTACTGCGCGTCAAAGATGCCGAAGCGCTGGGTGACATCTGCTAGTAGATGTGACAAACCGGGCGCCTGTGGGTAGAACAAGGGGCGGCTACGACGGTGACGCACGACCCGGAACGGGACTCGGAACGGGAATCTTTACCGCCGACCGGACGTTGACCGGATGACGACGACAGCGACACCTGTCCTGTGGGCGACAAAGCCCGGGAGGCACGATTCATGAGTGAGCGAGCTCTTCGCGGTACGCGCCTCGTGGTGACCAGCTACGAGACGGACCGCGGCATCGACCTGGCCCCGCGCCAGGCCGTGGAGTACGCATGTGAGAGGGGCCATCGCTTCGAGATGCCCTTCTCGGTCGAGGCGGAGATCCCGCCGGAGTGGGAGTGCAAGGTCTGCGGGGCCCAGGCACTCCTGGTGGACGGCGACGGCCCGGAAGAGAAGAAGGCCAAGCCCGCGCGTACCCATTGGGACATGCTGATGGAGCGACGCACCCGCGAGGAACTCGAAGAGGTCCTCGAGGAGCGTCTGGCGGTTCTCCGTTCTGGGGCGATGAACATCGCCGTTCACCCCCGGGACAGCCGCAAGAGCGCATAGCGCGAGACAGCACCAATAACCGCGGGCGCCGTACGTGAAGACGTACGGCGCCCGCGGTTTCGTGCTGTCCCGGACGGCGGTGCCGCCCGGGTCAGTGCGTCAGCCCAGGCCGCTGCTCCCCCGGCTCGGGGCGGCTCTCCCGGATGACCTCGCCCTGCACCACCTTGCCCTCGGGCCGGTGGGTGCGGGCCTGCTGGAAGGCGTCACCCAGGCCGCCCGGGGCCGCCTTGCGGAGCCTGCGCTCCAGGGCGTTCTCGGTGCGGCGGCTCACGGCCCTCTGGACCGGCGGGAGCAGCAGGAGGAGGCCGACGGCGTCCGAGACCATGCCGGGGATCATCAGCAGCAGGCCGCCGAGCATCGTCAGGCCGTTGCCGCCGCCGCGCGCCGGCGAGCCGCCCCGCTGGAGCGCCTCGTTGAGGTTTTTGAAGGCGCGGCGGCCCGCCCGCTTGATGATCACGGAGCCGGCCATGACACCCGCCATGAGGAGCAGGAGCACGCCGAGGCCTCCCGCCGCACCCGCGACCAGGGTCAGCAGCCAGATCTCGAGCACCAGCCACCCGGCGAGGCCCAGCGGCACGTACCTGCGCAGCCGGGAGCGCCGGGGCCGGACGGTGTACGGGGAGGTCGGAGCGCCAGTCGTCATGCTTCCAGTGTGCCTGGGGGCGGCTCAGCGCGGGATAAGGGAGTGATCGGCGCGGGACCGGGAAGGGCCCCGGTCAGGCCTGCCTGTCCTTGCCGGTGAGCTTGCCGAGGCGGTCGCCGACCCCCCAGGCGGTGACCCGCCAGAGCGCCTCGACCACGATGTCGCGGCTCATCTTGGAGTCGCCGAGTTCGCGCTCGACGAAGGTGATGGGGACCTCGACGACGTGGTAGCCGGCCTTCACGGCGCGGCGGGCGAGGTCGACCTGGAAGCAGTAGCCCTGCGAGGAGACCTCGGTGAGGCCCAGTCCCTCCAGGGTCTCGCGGCGGAAGGCCCGGAAGCCGCCGGTCACGTCGCGGATCGGCACGTCGAGCAGGAGCCGCGAGTAGGTGGAGCCGCCGCGGGAGAGGAACTCCCGGGACTTCGGCCAGTTCACCACCCGGCCCCCGGGCACCCACCGGGAGCCGAGGACGAGGTCGGCGCCCTTCAGGGCGGTGAGCAGCCGGGGCAGTTCCTCGGGCTGGTGGGAGCCGTCGGCGTCCATCTCGATCAGCACGCCGTAGTCCCGCTCCAGGCCCCAGCGGAAACCCGCGAGGTAGGCGGCGCCGAGACCCTCTTTGCCCTTGCGGTGCAGCACCTGGACATGGTCGTCCGCGCCGGCCAGCTCGTCGGCGATCTTGCCGGTGCCGTCGGGGCTGTTGTCGTCCGCGATCAGCACGTGGGCGTCGGGGACGGCCTCGCGTACCCGGCCGACGATGGGCCTGATGTTCTCCGCCTCGTTGTAGGTCGGAATGATCACCAAGGCCGTGCCGAGCGGGCCGAACCGCCGCTCCTGGGCCTTGGCCGCGAGGGTTCCGTCGCCGTCGTTCACTGCTGCCCCTTCATGTCGTACACAGGGGACCACCATAGTGGCCCCGGCCTGGGAGGACGCGGCGGCTCGTGCGTACGGTGGTGTCAATTGCACAAGAACGGGGTAAGAGCGCGTTTTTCGGCCCCCTCACCTTACGTCCGTCCCACCTCCGTGGCACGGCGGGTGGGGGGCCCGGCGCCCTTCGGGCCGGCCCGGGACCCGCTGGCTGCGGGTCGACCGGAAGCCGTTGTCTACTGAGCGCCCGGGCCCCACCCGGGTCACACCTGGCCGACCAGCTTGACGTTCCCCGTCGGCGCAGGCGCTGAGCCTGGCTCCCGGCGACGGTGCCCGGTACGGCACACCGACCCTGACCCAGCGGCGCTGCGACAGGTGTCCGAACGCTCCACGGTCGGGCGTCCGGTGGTGGACTCGGCCGAACCTACCGGCCCCCCGCCGTCGACTGTCAACAGCCGTCTGACCTGCGAAGACCGCTGACGCGGCGCAATTGGCGGGGAGGATGCGCAGGTGGGCGGCGGGCCCGCGGCGGCCGGGCGCCGCCGCGCCGCCCCCGGAGATCACTCGCCCGGCCGTACGAACACCGTCCGGCCGCCCACCACGGTGCGCAGGCAGACCGGCAGGTCGCGGCCGGGGCTGAGGTCGGGCAGACCGGGGGTGCCCGAGCGCGGGTCGGTGGACCAGCGGGCGACCCGGTCGTCGGGGGCCTGGACGATCAGCTCGTCGGTCCGCCAGACGGCGTAGTCCGCGGGCGCGCCCGGGACGAGGACACCGGCGTCGTCGCGGCCGACGGCCCGCCAGCCGCCCCGCGTGTGCGCCGTGAACGCGGCGCGGACGGAGATCCGGTGCTCGGGTGTGCGGTGGAAGGCGGCGGCGCGGACCGTGCCCCACGGGTCGAGCGGGGTGACCGGGCTGTCCGAGCCGAACGCGAGCGGTACGCCGGAGCGCAGCAGGGCGGCGTACGGGTTCAGGGTACGGGCCCGCTCGGCGCCCAGCCGCCGGGCGTACATGCCGTCCTCGCCGCCCCACAGCGCGTCGAAGGCGGGCTGGACGGAGGCGATCAGGCCCAGCTCGGCGAAGCCGGCGATGGTCTCGGGGGTGAGCATCTCGGCGTGCTCGACGCGGTGCCGGGCGGCGCGGATCCGGGCGAGGCCCGCCTTCTCGGCGGCGGCGCGCACGCCGTCGACCACGGCGGACACGGCGGCGTCGCCGATGGCGTGGAAGCCCGCCTGGAGGCCGGCCTCCGTGCAGCCGAGGACGTGGGCGGCGACGGCGTCGGCGTCCAGGTACACGGTGCCGGTGTGGCCGGCGTCGGCGTAGGGCTCGTGCAGGCACGCGGTGTGCGAACCGAGGGCGCCGTCGGCGAAGAGGTCGCCCGCGGCACCGGCCGCGCCCAGCTCGCGGGCCTTCGCGGGGTCCTGTTCCGCCCAGTAGCCGACGACGCGGGGGCCCGGCGCCGCGGTGGCGAGTGCCAGCAGGGCGGTGAAGTCGTCCTCGGAGGAGATCTGCGGGCCGCCGCACTCGTGGACCGTGCCGATACCCAGGGAGGCGGCGTGGGCCAGGGCGGTGCGCTGGGCCTCGGCGCGCTGGGCCGGGGTGACGGCGGCGAGAGCGGCCTCGCGCACGGCGTGGTGGGCGTCCCCGGTGAGCGGAACGTCCTCGCGGGGGACGCCGCCGGGGACCAGGTCCAGCAGGGCGGTGGTGACGACCGCCGAGTGCACGTCGATGCGGGACAGGTACAGCGGGCGCCCGCCGGTCGCGTCGTCCAGCTCCGCACGGGCCGGCGGGCGTCCGCCGGGCCAGCGGGCGGCGTCCCAGCCGTGGCCCAGCAGGACCCGGTCACCGGGTCGGGCGGCGGCGAACTCGCGGATGCGGGCGAGGGCCGCCTCCAGGGAGGGGGCGCCGGACAGGTCGAGGCCGGTCAGGGCGAGGCCCGTGGCGGTGGTGTGCACATGGGCGTCGGTGAAGGCCGGGGTGACGAGGGCGCCGTCGAGGTCGACCACCTCGTCCACGCCGTCGGCGAAGGCGTCGGCGGCGCCCTCGGAGCCGACCCAGGCGACCTGACCGCGCTCCACCACCATCGCGGTGGCGAAGGGGTCGCCGGGGCTGTGCACCTCCCCGCGGCGCAGGAGGACGGTCTGGGGCTCGGCGGACTGCTCACTCATGACGCACAGTCTCTCGCGTGCGCGGCCTTCGCCGGGCACCGGGGCGGGCCGGTCAGATCTTCGGGGCGCGCGCCTCGTACGGGGTGGACAGCACCACGGTGGTGCGGGTGGAGACGCCGGCGAGGCTGCGCACCCGGGCCAGCAGTTCCTCCAGCTCGTGCGGGGTGGCGACGCGCACCTTGAGGATGTAGTTCTCGTCGCCGGCCACGCTGTGGCAGGCCTCGATCTCGGGAACGCCGGCGAGGCGCTCCGCGATGTCGTCGGGGGCGCTGGGGTCGAACGGTTTCACCGAGATGAACGCGGTGAGCGGCAGCCCGACGGCCTCGGGGTCGACCACCCCGGCATAGCCGCGGATGACGCCACGCTGTTCCAGCCGGCGCACCCGCTGGTGCACGGCCGACGTGGACAGGCCCGTGGCCTTGCCCAGGTCTGTGTAGCTCATCCGCCCGTCTACGACGAGCAACTGCACGATCTGACGGTCCAGCTCCTCCATGCCGCCAAAACCTACAGTGCGCCTGATCTCCTCGGATACCTGAAAGGCGCAGGTCATTCCCTGCGGGGTGGAAAACGTACCGGGACGGGCATCTGCACGCGGCATGTGACCAACGCCACACGTCCGGTGTGGGCTCCGTGATGTTCTCGTGATTACCGCCGGGACGGGACGGGAAGTGCTTGCTGTGGTCGAGACCGCAGTGCCGTCACGGCCCAGTCTTAGGGGGAGAAACCCATGCAGAGTGTCAGCCACCCTGATCGTTCCGCGTCCACGCGTCGACAGCCGGTCCTCGAGCCCGAGCCGAAGGGCGTCGAACCCGACGACCTCTTCGACGAGGAACTGGACGCCTACGACACCTTCGAGATGTACCGGGTGATCTGCCCGGACTGCGCACAGCCGATCGCGCTGCTGGCGGACGAGGAGGTCCTGCCGGAGCACGCGCTGTGCGCCTCGCCGTGGAACCCGTTCGGGCTGACGGTGTGCGCGGGCACGGGCCGCGCCGCGGCCGACGCCCGCCCGGCGGACGAGTCGTACGAACCGCAGGAGCAGGACACCGCTCTCCTGCTGACGCTCCCCCAGGGGCTGGACTGGCGGACACAGCCCTTCTCGCACGTCGGCGGGCCGGGCTCGCGCCCGATGCGTGTACCGGCGATGCGCCGCGAGGCCGCCTGACGCATCCGGGCGGCGGCCCGCCCCCTCCCCGTACCCGCTTCCCCGCACCACGCACGGTGCGCGGGCCGGCGTGGTGCGGGGAGCGGCGCGCCCGGACCGCCGGGACGGCGCGGACGGCGGGAGCTGGAAAGGGACCTGCGTGAACTGACGCCCGATTCCGCCCGGCGGTGACCTGTCCGGCCGCCGCCGCGTTGCCCGGGCATGAGCCTCATGGACTCGGCGACCGGGTATCAGCGCCGCACGTTCGTCCCGCGCCCCGCAGAATCGGTTCCGCCGGCGGTGCCGCAGGACCCGCCCATCTACCGTGATCTCCTGCGGAGCTGGGCCGACCGGGGCCGGGCCCTGCCGGGCCGCCATGACCCGGAGTGGACCAGGCTGGCGGCCCCGACGGTGCTGCGGGGGCAGTTCAGCGACCCTCGGGTCCCGCCACGTGACGTGCGATGACCATGCGCTGGATCTGGTTGGTGCCCTCGACTATCTGAAGGACCTTGGCCTCGCGCATGTAGCGCTCGGCCGGGAAGTCGGCGGTGTAACCGTAGCCGCCGAGGATCTGCACGGCGTCCGTGGTGACCTTCATGGCCGTGTCCGTGCAGTGCAGCTTGGCCATGGCGGCCTGCTTGGCGAACGGCCGGCCCGCGTCGCGCAGGCGGGCCGCGGCCAGGTAGAGAGCGCGGCCGGCCTCGATCTGCGTGGCCATGTCCGCGAGCATGAAGCGCAGGCCCTGGAAGTCGGCGACGGGCCGGCCGAACTGCCGGCGCTGCGTGGCGTAGCCGACCGCCTCGTCCAGCGCGGCCTGGGCGAGGCCGATCGCGCAGGCCGCGATGCCCAGCCGGCCGGAGTCCAGGGCGGCCAGGGCGATGGCGAAGCCCTGGCCCTCCTCGCCGATCCGCCGGTCGTCGGGGACCCGGACGCCGTCGAAGTGGACCTGGGCGGTGGGCGAGCCCTTCATGCCCATCTTCTTCTCCGGCGCGGCGCCGCTCAGGCCGGGAGCGTCGCCGGGCACGAGGAAGGCGGTGATGCCGCGGGGGCCGTCCTCGCCGGTGCGGGCCATCACGGTGTAGAAGTCGGCGATGCCACCGTGCGTGATCCAGGCCTTGGTGCCGTCGATCACCCAGCCGTCGCCCTCCCGGACGGCCCTGGTGCGCAGGGAGGCCGCGTCGGAGCCGGAGGACGGCTCGGAGAGGCAGTAGGCGCCGAGCAGGCTGCCACCGAGCATCGCGGGCAGGTGCTCGACCTGCTGCTGCTTGGTGCCGTACGCGGCGAGGGCGTAGGAGGCGAGGGTGTGGACGCTGACGCCGAGGCCGACGGTGAGCCGGGCCGCGGCCAGCTCCTCCAGGACCTGGAGGTAGACCTCGTAGGGCTGGTCGCCGCCGCCGTACTCGGAGGCGTACGGCAGGCCGAGCAGGCTGGATTCGGAGAGGAGGGTGAAGATCTCGCGCGGGAAGCGGCCCGCGTCCTCCTCCTCCGCGGCCTGCGGGGCGATCTCACGCCGGGCGATGTCCCGGACGAGGGCGAGCAGATCCCTCGCCTCTTCCGTGGGCAGTTGACGCTCCACCGGCTGCGGGTCGCGGTCGGACATGGCGTCCAGCTCCTCCCTGTTCGGGCACCGGCGGTCCGGCCCGGGGTGGGGGCGGCTCCGCCTGTTCGTCACGCTGGCCGTGGTGCCCGCTCCCGGGTCTCGGAAGCTGCTGACCAGCGGCATGCGCTGTGAGTATGCCCGATCGGCGACCTCCCGTCACCAGTTAACGACCGCTTACTTCGGACCGCCTCCCGGGAGATCCTCCGGGACGGAAATTGGTCCGAACCATTGACCCGACTGGTCTAGTCCTCCTACTGTGCATGACCAACGCTTTACCGCGTTCATGCCAATCGGCGCGCGATCCCCTCTCCCCCCACGAGGAGACACCCGATGCACACTCCCCACCGCTCCGTCCTGCGGGCACTCGTCTCGGCAGCGTGTACCGCCGCCCTCGGGGCCGGCCTGCTGGCCGGCTCGGGCACGGCGACCGCGGCGGCGCCGGCCGCCCCGCAGGCCACGGCAGGCTCCAAGGTCGTCGGCTACTTCACCGAATGGGGCACCTACGACCGCAAGTACTACGTCAAGAACATCGAGACCTCCGGTTCCGCGGCGAAGCTCACCCACATCAACTACGCCTTCGGCAACGTCTCCGGCGGCAAGTGCGCGATGGGCGACTCCTACGCGGCCACCGACCGCGCCTACACCGCCGCCGAGTCCGTCGACGGCGTCGCCGACACCTGGGACCAGCCGCTGCGCGGGAACTTCAACCAGCTACTGAAGCTGAAGAAGAAGCACCCGGGGCTGAAGGTCCTGTGGTCCTTCGGCGGCTGGACGTGGTCCAGCGGGTTCTCGGAGGCCGCGAAGAACCCGGCCGCCTTCGCCCAGTCCTGCTACGACCTGGTGAAGAACTCCAAGTGGGCGGGCGTCTTCGACGGGATCGACATCGACTGGGAGTACCCGAACGCCTGCGGCAACACCTGCGACACCAGCGGCCGGGACGCGTTCAGGAACGTGATGGCCGCCCTGCGGTCGAAGTTCGGCTCCGGCAGCCTGGTGACCGCCGCGATCACCGCGGACGCCACCAGCGGCGGCAAGATCGACGCCGCGGACTACGGGGGCGCCGCCCAGTACGTCGACTGGTACAACCCGATGACGTACGACTACTTCGGCGCCTGGGACGCGAAGGGCCCGACCGCCCCGCACTCCCCGCTCACCTCGTACTCCGGCATCCCGAAGGCCGGCTACCACACCTCGGCGACCATCGCCAAGCTCCGGGGCCTCGGCGTCCCGGCCTCCAAGCTGCTGCTCGGCATCGGCTTCTACGGGCGCGGCTGGACCGGCGTCACCCAGGACGCCCCGGGCGGTACGGCCACGGGCCCGGCGGCCGGCACCTACGAGCAGGGCATCGACGACTACAAGGTGCTCAAGGCCAAGTGCCCGGCGACCGGCACGGTGGCCGGCACGGCGTACGCCAAGTGCGGCAACGACTGGTGGAGTTACGACACCCCGTCGACCATCGCCACGAAGATGACGTACAAGAACCAGCAGGGGCTCGGCGGCACCTTCTTCTGGGAGCTGAGCGGCGACACCGCCAACGGTGAGCTGATCAAGGCCATCAACTAGCCCCGCTCCGGGGGGAGACGGGAGCGGAGGACCACGAGCCTTCGCTCCCGTTCCGTTGTCCCGGCGTCCTCCCGGGTCAGCCGTCCCGGCGGGCGGGCGGCGGGGCCGGGCAGGAGGGGTCCAGCTCCTCGATGGCGCGCAGGGTCCCGCCGAGGGTCCGCACCAGCAGTTCGCGCATCGTGTCCCGGGGCAGCCCGGGGCGGTCGATCCACTCCAGGGTGGCGCCCTCCACGCCGCACACCCAGCCGAGCAGGCCCATCCGGGCCACCGGGGGGATGTCGCCGCGCCCGTAGGCGCCTTCGGCGATGGTGGTGACGATGACCTCGCGCACACCGTCCCGGATCGCGTGCACCTCGGTGTCGAAGCCGACGCCGCCGCTGACGATGGTGCGGTAGGCGGCCTGGTGGCTCTCGGCGTAGCGCAGATAGCCGTCGACGGTGCGGTGCACGCGGTCCACGGCGGGCAGTCGGGCGCCGCCGGCCGCGGAGGTCACCAGGGCGGCGACGGAGTCCTGGACGATCGCCAGGTAGTAACCGCGCTTGGACCGGAAGTAGTAGTAGATGAGCCCCTTGGCGACCTGCGCCTGCCGGGCGATGTCGTCCATGGACAGCGCGTCGTAGGACGTGTCGGCGAACAACTTCCGCCCGATGGCGATGAGTTCGGCGCGACGCGTCGCGGAGCGCTCGGTGCCGCGCACCGGGGTGGCGGCACGCTGCTGCGGCAAGTTCAAGGTCGACCCTGGTCTAGACGGCCGGCGGGACTTCCGCAGTATGTCAGAACATGCGGTACGTGCGACCGGTCCGTCAGAGCAGGCCGAGCTGGGTCACGAGCATCGCGAACACCACGACGAGGACCCAGCCCATGACGTGCTCGACGATCTTCGGGCCGTCTTCCTTGGGGCCGCCGGTGGCGGCGCGGAGTGCGGTGGCCGGGAATGCGGTCATGGTGATTACTCACAGAGGTCGGACGTGAGGGGCGAGACTTCCCCGTCCCTGCGTCCACCATGCCACCCGTGCCGGGATCTGCGGCCATGAGTTCGGTCACACGCGTCAGTGCACACCCACCGCGGCGAGGGCCCTGCGCTGGTGAGGGGTCGGGTGGGCCGGGAAGTACAGGTAACAGACCCCTCCGGTGCCGGAGGCGACCTTGCCGGAGGCGTTGTACCGCTTGGTGCGCAGCCAGATGTTCTCGAACTCCCGGCGCAGATAGACCCGCCGTACCGCCGCGTCGTCCGGCGAAGCCGGGTCATTGGCGATCACGTCGCCGTCGGCCGTGAAGCCGATCACCGTCATCAGATGCCCCGAGGTGCCGTAACCGGCGCCGGTCAGCTCGGTCTTCAGGAAGGACTGGGACGTTATGGCCGGGATGCCGGCCGCGATCAGAGTCTCCAGGTCGGTGAGCGAGGCGAGCCGGGTGACCACGCCCTGGATGCCCTCGAAGGTGGCGGCGTAGGCGGCGTTGAAGGGCCAGTTGCCGCACCCCTGGTACTGGTGGTCGTACGTGGAGCGGGCCGCGTGGTCCACCTGCGGGTCGGCGTAGGACGGGTCGACCCAGGACAGTTGCTCGGGGGTGAGCCGGCCGCCCCAGTACTCGATGATCATCTGCGAGGAGGTGGGGCTGCACCAGGCCTCGCCGCCGTTGTCGTACTCCGGGTACTGGCCCTTGTGGATCTCCTGCGAGTAGCGCGGGACGGCCAGCTCCTGGGCGAGACCGGGGGTGGAGGCCGGCACGGTGAAGCGGTCGGGGACGTCGGAGCCCATCGCGCCGAGCCGCCGGACGGTCGGGGTGAGGCGCGTGCCGGGCCGGCGGTAGAGGGTGAGCCGCAGCCGGTACGACGCCAGGCGCAGGCCCGTGCTCGCGTCGTCGACGGCAAACGTGTCGGTCCAGACGCTGCTCCTGCCGTCGGTCTGGCCGTCCACCGACGTCCGCTTGATGTCCTGGTCGCCGGCCGCCCAGCGCCCCATCACGTACCAGGGCGTGCCGGTGCCGTCGGAGTAGGTGCCCTGGAGCTCGACCTGGAGCCAGGTGCCGTCGGGGGTGTGCGCGTTCCAGGAGGCGACGGCCTCGGTCGCCGGCGTGGTGAGGCGGTGGACCGGGGAGGTCCAGGTGGCGTACTCCCAGGTGGCGGTGGTGCCGGTGTGCGGGTCGGTGTAGTCGGTGCTGCCGACGGGGGCGCCGATCACCACGCCGGGGCGCCGGCCGGAGGCGGCCCGGGTGCCCTCGGCGGTGCCGGAGCGCCAGTCGCTGTACGTGGTCCAGGCACGGTAGTCGATCGGGCGGGGCTGCGCCCGGCCGGGCGCGTCGGCGGCGGCTCCCGGGGCGGCGACGGCCGAGGGGGCCGCCGTGCCGGTCACCGCCGCGGCGACGGCGACGGCCAGGACCGTTCTGCGGGACGGCTGTTGGGCTTGGCTCATGAGTGCGACGACCCCCAGGTGTCCGAGTCGGGCTGGTCCGGTGCACGGTTGTGGGCCAACTATGGAGCAGGCCGGATCGCCCTGCCAGCACTTGCGCGCATGCCGCGGCACGAATATTGGTCTGGTCCGCCGAAAGGGGTCGTGGCGGGTGCCGGACGGCCCCGGCGCGGGCGGTGGGCCGGGCGCCGGGGCCGTACGGCCGGCCGGGTCAGACCAGGTCCATCGCGGCGACCTCGTCGGGGCGGCCGTAGCTGACCGGGCCCTGGAAGCGGCGGCGGGCCGTGGCGAACCACCACACCGTGGCCACCAGCAGGACGACGGCGAGCGCGATCGGCGCGTAGTTGAAGGAGTCGACGGTGATCGGCGAGGCCTGCGGCAGCATGAACAGGACGCTGCTGAGCAGGATCCAGACCACCGCGAGCCAGCCGATCGGCCTGCCCCAGCGACCCAGGTGCCAGGGCCCGGGCTGGAAGGCGTCCCCGAGCCGCAGCCGCAGGAAGATCGGCACGGCGTAGGCGAGGAAGAGCCCGACCACGTTGACGCTGACGATCGCGGTGAACGCCGTGTGCGACCACCAGCCCGGCACCACCAGGGCCAGCGAGCAGCCCACCGCGAACCACACGGCCTTCACCGGTGTACGGGTGCGCGGCGAGACCGAATGCCACCAGCGGGAGCCGGGCATGGCGCCGTCCCGCGAGAAGGCGAAGATCTGCCGGGTGTTGCTGGTGAGGTTGGCGAGACCGCAGAAGAGCATGGCGCCGATGACGATGAGGAGCATCACCTTGGCGGCGCCGAGACCGAGGCCGTCGATGAGGATCCGGACGGGCGGCGCGGCCGAGCCGGCCACCGTGGCGTAGTCACCGATGCTGTAGACCAGTGCCAGCATCAGCACCAGGCCGGTGATCGCGGAAAAGGCGATGGCGCGGGTGATCCCCTTGGGGGCGCTCACCGTCGCGCGGACCGTTTCCTCGGACATGTGGAAGCTGCCGTCGAACCCGGTGAAGGTCCAACTGGTGACCAGCAGTCCGAGCATGCCGCCGTAAAGGCCGCTCGTGAACCCGGTGTTGTTCTCGAAATGCGTCACGAAGGACGCGGACTGGTGCCGATCGGGCATCACGATGAGTGCGCCTACGATCACGACGAGTCCGATGAAGAGCCACCACACGGAAATACGGTTCAGCAGGGCGACGAGCTGGACGGTGTAGGTGTTCGCCAGTCCCTGGAGGACGATCACGAGGGCCGTGATCAGCACCGTCTGGTGTGCGGTCGGCCGGTAGGAGGGCCATTGCAACTGCACGAGGACCTGGATGAAGGTGGCGGCGGCATAGCCGGTGGCGGCGGTGCCGCCGATCTGGCCCACGAAGTTCAACCAGCCCGTGAACCAGGACCAGGCGCCCTTGTGCCGCTTGGCGAGCTTACCCGCCGAGAAATACAGGGCGCCGCTCGTCGGAAAGGCGGAGGCGACTTCCGCCATGGCCGCGCCGATGAGCAGCACCATGACGGAGACGCCGATCCAGCCGAACACGAGAATACGCGGTCCGCCCGCGTTCATACCGAAGCCGAAGGAGGAGAAAATACCCGAGAGGATATTGATGATGGTGAAGGAGATAGCGAAATTGTCGAACGCCTGGAAGCGCCGGGTGAGTTTCCGTGGATAACCCATCGCGTGCAGGGTCGCGTCGTCGTCGAGCACGACGGAGTCCACCGCGCGCGTGCGGGCCCGGGGAGTCGTCATTCGTTCCGACACAGATCGGCCTTTCTCTCTCGACGGGGCAGGAGGGCAAGGGGACGGAAGCAGGGCGGGCGAGCCGGGTCAGGCGGGTGCCGGGACGGGCAGGCCGCAGGCGCGCCGGGCCCGGGAGAGCTGCTCGGCGGGGTCACCGAAGGCGCTCCAGGGCATGCGTGAGGCGTACGGACCCATCGCCGTGAACACCGCCCGGGCCTCGAACTCGCACTGGGCCATCACCAGCGCGTGCGCGAGGTAGGCGAGGTCCAGCACCGGGGTGAAGGGGTAACCGGCCAGCGTGGGCAGCCAGTTCCGGTAGACCGCGAGTGCGGTGGAGCGCCACTGGGGCTCCTCCCAGATCCGGTCGGCGAGGAGCCGGGTGGGGTTGTAGCTCTCCACGAGGGCCACCAGGGGCAGCAGCCGGAGCGCGGAGTCGGCGGGCGCCCGCTGACTGAGGAAGGCGGCCACGTCCCAGGCCGCGTTGACCGAGCCGCCGTGGCGCGTGAAGAAGAAGGACAGGAAGCGGTGGTGCGCCTCGCGGTGCCAGGGGTCGAGGGACAGGATGTGCGCGAACAGCCGCCAGGGGCCGGGCGGTGCGGTGAGCAGGCCCTGCGGGGCCGGGTCGCGCAGCCGGTGCAGCCGGGCCATGGAGAGCCTGGCGACCCAGGGGGTGGGGTCCCGGGGTGCTTCGGCGGCGGCCCGGTCGCAGGCCGTCAGCGCGATGCGTTCCAGCCGCTCGGCGCGATCGTCCCGCGCGTCGGCGGCCCGCAGCGCGCGCTGCACCGCCACCCGGGCCCACATCAGCGACGCCTCGGGCGTCGGCTCCTCGGCGAGCCAGCGCTCGACCAGGTCGGTGCCGGCCGCCTCGGAGGCGAGCACCAGCGAGCGGTGGGCCCGCAGGGCGGAGTCGGAACGCGTCTCGGCGAGGGCCTCGTGCGCGTATCGATAACGTCCGGCGCGCACATCGACGCATACGCTCGCCAGGACCCGGTCGTCGGCCGCCGGATGCCATACATAGTGCCCCTCGAATAACTCCGCCGCCATGTCCCCCCTGCCGATCCCCGTACGGTCGCATCACGTTGCGCAGGAGGCACCTTACTCAGCGTCGGGCACACTCGGAACGCCGAATTCGACATATCGGTCAAGGGATTCGGGACGTTTATCGGCGCCTTTGACTGGCCGGCAGCCGATGGTTCAAGACGCGACTACACTGGTTCGCGGAAAACATCCCGCACCGCACCACACACCGGGAAACGCCATTCACGACCTCGCCGCCCGGCTGCGCGGGCTCCCTCCGTCCCTCGGACCGGTCCGGCTGATCGGCGTCGACGGTCACGCCGGCTCGGGCAAGTCCACCTTCGCCGCGCGGCTGGCCCACGCGCTGGGCGGGGCTCCGGTGTTCCACCTCGACGACATCGCCAGCCACGAGCGGCTCTTCGCCTGGACGGGCCGGCTCACGGCCCAGGTGATCGAGCCCCTCGGCCGCGGCGAGAGCGCGTCCTACACGCCCTACGACTGGCGAGCCCGCGTCTTCGGCGCCCCGTGCCCGCTGCCGCCCGCGCCCGTGGTCCTCGTGGAGGGCGTCGGCGCGGGCCGCCGGGCGCTGCGCCCGCACCTGGCGCGGCTGCTGTGGATGGAGCTGCCCCCGACGGAGGCCTGGCGGCGCGGCCGGCTGCGGGACGGGCCGGAGCAGCGGGAGTTCTGGGACGGCTGGGTCGCCGCGGAGCGCGCGCACTTCGCCGCCGACCCCTCACGCCCCCATGCCGATCTGCTGGTGCTGCGGGATCAGGAGGGGTACGAGGTGCTGCCGGGGCCCGGCGCGGCCCCCGCGACGGACCGAAATGTCACTGAACGTGAAGGGCCGTCTGCGATGTGGTGAAGTGGTGAAGGGTGCGGCCGGACAACTCCCGCGAGTGCCCCAACACTGCTTGACCAGCGGGCCGTACAGGTCTTACGTTCTGGATGTGCGGCCTTTCGGGAGCCGCCCACCGACCCGAAGCCCCCGGTTGTTCCCCCGTGACCGGGGGCTTCGTTCTGCCCGCGGGCGGCCCTTCGGCCGCCGCGCGCACCGATCCGCTCACCCTGGGTCACGAAGCCGTGTGCGCCCCGTCTGCCCCCACCTCGTGGAACGCCTGGTGCGGCACCCTACGGCGCGCGGTCGCCACGCGGGTACGATGCCTTCGGTGCGACCTTCGCGTCTGTCTGGCGCACCTGCAACTCCGGTCCGCGGCCCGGCGGTTCGACCGCGGCGGCCGTCGGGCGACTGCCCGGTGGTGAACCACGGGGGCACGGTCTGTGGGGGGACGTGATGGACTTCGGCACGCGGGGCCCCGAGGCCCCGGCCGACCTGGCCTGGCTGCGGGGCGTGGACGCCTACACGATGGGCGCCTATCCGCAGGCCGAGGAGGAGTTCCGCGCCGCGGTGCGGATGGACCCGGGCATGGCCGACGCCTGGCTGGGGCTGCACGCGCTCCGGGTCGACACGACGACCGCGCTGCTGCGCATGTTCCGGCACCGCGAGCGTTTCGGGGAACAGCGCACCCGGCACCACCGGGCCCTCAACTCCTGGTACTGGCTGGGCTGGTGGGTGCAGCCGGTGCTGGAGAGCCCGCGCGATCTGCTGCTGGCGCACGCCTCCCACTGGCTGGACGGACGGCACGTGCCCGAGCTGGACCGGGCCCTCGCCGGACTGCCCCCGGTCGACACCGACGCCCAGGTCCGCTTCCTGCACGCCTGCCGCGCCTATCTGGTCAAGGACTGGGAGCAGCTCATACGGCACACCGACCCGCTGCTGGACGACGCCCTGCTCGGCATCGAGGCCGGCCTGTTCGGCGGCATGGCCCGGGTCCGGCTGGAGATGTACGGCCACGCGGAACCGCTGCTGTCGGCGGCGCTGATGCGCTGCCGCAGCGAACAGCCGCAGCGCAAGGAGCTGCGGTACTGGCTGGCGCGCGCCCACGAGGGCACCGGCCGCAGCGCCGCCGCGCTCCCCCTGTACCGGGCGGTGCACCGGGCCGACCCCGCCTTCATGGACACCTCCGCCCGGCTCGCCGCGATCGCCGAGGGCGACGGGTACGACGACACGTCCGACCTCGCCGCGATCACGCTGACCGGCGCGGGACTGGACACGGTGGACGGACCGGACGGCCTCGACCCGCTGTTCGGCACGGAGGGCCGGGACCTGCGGCTGCCGGAGCCCGACCTGCCGACCGGGCCGCTGCCGTCGGTGGCCGACCCCTCCGTGCGGGTGAAGAGCGGGGTGTCCGCCTCGCCGGTCCCGGCCGGTCCGACCGACCCCGCGTTACTGGAGGAGGCGCTCGCCGAACTGGAGCGCATGGTCGGGCTCGAACCGGTGAAGCGCCAGGTCAAGGCGTTGTCGGCGCAACTGAACATGGCCCGGCTGCGGGCTGGGCAGGGACTGCCGGTGCAGCCGCCGAAACGGCACTTCGTCTTCTCCGGCCCGTCCGGTACGGGCAAGACCACCGTCGCGCGCATCCTGGGCCGGGTCTTCTACGCGCTGGGCCTGCTCGGCGGCGACCACCTGGTGGAGGCCCAGCGGGCCGACCTGGTCGGTGAGTACCTCGGGCAGACGGCCGTGAAGGCCAACGAGCTGATCGACTCCGCGATCGGCGGGGTGCTGTTCGTGGACGAGGCGTACTCGCTGTCCAACTCGGGCTACGGCAAGGGGGACGCGTACGGCGACGAGGCGCTCCAGGTGCTGCTGAAGCGGGCCGAGGACAACCGGGACCACCTGGTGGTGATCCTGGCCGGCTATCCGGAGGGCATGGACCGGCTGCTCGCCGCCAACCCCGGGCTCTCCTCCCGCTTCACCACCCGGGTGGACTTCCCCTCCTACCGGCCGCAGGAACTCACCGAGATCGGCAAGGTGCTGGCGGCGGAGAACGGGGACCGGTGGGACGAGGAGGCGCTGGAGGAGCTGCGGTCCGTCGCCGGGCACGTGGTCGGCCAGGGGTGGATCGACGAGCTGGGCAACGGCCGCTTCCTGCGGACGCTGTACGAGAAGAGCTGCGCGTACCGGGACCTGCGGCTGTCCGTCTGCCCGGGTGACCTGTCCCGCCAGGACCTGGCGACGCTGCGGCTGCCCGATCTGATGCAGGCGTACGGAGAGGTGCTGTCGGGGCGGGGGCCGCAGGACCCGTCGGCCCCGTAGGCCCTTCCGGGGGCGCCGGGAGCCGTGTGATCAGCCCCCGCGCGCCCGCGCACGACGACGGCCTACGTCGTCAGCACCCCCTCCGGTTCTCCGCTCACCCTGGGTTCGGTCAGCCGCACACCGGCCGGCTCCCGGTGCGCCGGGTCCCTGACCTCGCCCACCAGCAGCTCCAGTGCGTCCTCCAGGGCGACCAGGCCCAGCACCTTGCCGGTGGCGTCCGCCACCTGGGCCAGATGCGTGGCCGCCCGGCGCATCACCGTGAGGGCGTCGTCGAGCGGCAGCTCGGCGCGGAGCGTGGCCATCGGGCGCCAGACGTGCTGCGGGACCGCCCGGTCCGAGTCCTCCAGGTCGAGCACGTCCTTGACGTGCACATAGCCCATGAAGGGGCCCTTCTCGGCCGCCGCGACCGGGAAGCGGGAGTAGCCCGTGCGGGCGGTCAGCTCCACGATCTGGCCCGGGGTGACCGCCGGGGTCACCGTGACCAGCGACTCGCGGCGCAGCAAGACGTCCGTCACCGGGCGCGAGCCCAGCTCCAGGGCGTCCTCCAGGCGCTCCTGCTCCTCGGGGTCGAGGAGACCCGCCTGGCCCGAGTCCTCCAGCAGGCGGTTGAGCTGCTCGGTGGTGACGACCGCCTCGACCTCGTCCCTGGGCTCGACCCGGAACAGCCGCAGGATGCCCCGCGCGCAGGCGCCGAGGGCCACGGTGATCGGCCGGCAGAGGCGGGCGAAGTAGACCAGGCCCGGGCTGAGCCAGAGGGCCGCCTTCTCGGGCGCGGCCATCGCGAGGTTCTTCGGCACCATCTCGCCGATGACCAGGTGGAAGAAGACCACGGCGGCCAGGGCGATGACGTAGCCGAGGGGGTGGATCACTCCGTCGGGGAGGTGGATCCCCTCGAACAGCGGTTCCAGCAGGTGCGCCACCGTGGGCTCGGCGACCGCGCCGAGCGTCAGGGAGCAGACGGTGATGCCGAACTGGGCGGCGGCCATCATCTGGGGCAGCCGCTCCAGGCCGTACAGCACCTGGCGGGCGCGGGCCGTGCCGAGCGGCTCGATCTGGCTGCGGCGGACGGAGATGAGCGCGAACTCGGCGCCGACGAAGAAGCCGTTGGCGAGCACGAGCAGCGCGGCGAAGACCAGTTGCAGGACGCTCATCGGGCGGCCTCCATCACGTTGACCGTCGGGGCCGTCCTGACCACCCGGACCCGTTCGGCGCGGTAGTGGCCGACCTGGCGGACGGCGAGCCGCCAGCCGGGCAGTTCGGCCCGGTCACCGGGGGCCGGGATCCGGCCGAGCAGGTCGGCCACCAGACCGGCGACGGTCTCGTACGGCCCCTCGGGCACCTCCAGGCCTATGCGCTGGAGCATGTCGACCCGGCAGCTGCCGTCGACGTCCCAGGCCGCCCTGCCGTCCTCGGGCGGGGCGGGGGCCAGCTCGGGCACGTCCTGGCCGTCGTGCTCGTCGCGGACCTCGCCGACCAGTTCCTCGACGATGTCCTCCAGCGTGACCACGCCGGCGGTGCCGCCGTACTCGTCGACCACGACGGCGATGGGCTGCTCGCTGCGCAGACGGGCGAGGAGGGGCTGGACGGGCAGGGTCTCGGGTACGAGGAGCGCCTTGCGGGCGATGCGGCCGACCGGGGTGCGCAGGCGGTCGGCCACCGGGACCGCGAGGGCGTCCTTGAGGTGGGCCATGCCGACGACCTCGTCGATCTTCTCCCGGTAGACGGGGAAGCGGGACAGGCCGGTGGCGCGGGTCAGGTTGACGACGTCCTCGGCGGTCGCCGAGTCCTGGAGGGCGCTGACCCGCACGCGGGGGGTCATGACGTGCTGCGCGGTCAGCTCGCCCAGGGACAGGGTGCGCACGAACAGGTCGGCCGTGTCCTGCTCCAGGGCACCGGCCCTCGCCGAGTGCCGGGCCAGGGAGACGAGTTCCCCGGGGGTGCGGGCGGAGGCCAGCTCGTCGGCGGGTTCGACGCCGAGGGCGCGGACCAGCCGGTTGGCGACCGTGTTCAGCGCGGAGATCACCGGGCGGAACAGGAGGGCGAAGCGGTGCTGGGGGCCGGCGACGAACCGGGCCACCTGCAACGGCCGGGACACGGCCCAGTTCTTGGGCACGAGTTCGCCGATCACCATCTGGATCGCCGAGGCCAGCAGCATGCCGACGACCACGGCGACACCGGAGACGGCGCCCCCGGGGATGCCGATCGCGGCGAACGGGCCGTGCAGCAGCTCGGCCAGGGCCGGTTCGGCGAGCATGCCGACGACCAGGGAGGTGATGGTGATGCCGAGCTGGGTGCCGGAGAGCTGGAAGGACAGTTCCTTCAGCGACTCCACGACCGTACGCGCGCGTCTGTCACCGTCGGCGGCGGCCTTCTCGGCTTCCGGGCGCTCGACGGTCACCAGACCGAACTCGGCCGCCACGAAGAAGCCGTTGGCCAGAATCAGCAGGAACGCCGCTCCGAGGAGCAGCAGGGGGATGGTCACGCTGCCACCGCCTTCCCGCTGTGTCGGGTCGGGGCGGCGCAGGTACTACAGGACGATCCGTCCATCGCTGGAGGGAGTCACTCCTCGGGTAGCAGGAACCCCTGGGTGCCGGGCGGCGCGCAGGGGCGGAGGCACGGGGGAAAGGCCTCCGTCACCAGATTAATCAAGATATGGGCGGGTGCGGCAGAGCGGACGCCCCGGAGCGGACCCTGATCCCGCCCCGAGTCAGCCCTGGCCCTCCGCCGCGCGGGCCGTGGCGCGGGCCTCGGCCAGGTCACGGAGGGTGCGCGCGTCGGCGATGGCCCGCTGCCGGGCGATGCCCGGCTGGATGCCGAGCGCGGGCAGGCTGGTGCCGTCGCTGAGATCGAGGAACACCCAGGGATCACCCGGGCGGAGGTTCACCCGGAGGATCTCCGCCCACGCCAGGCGCCGCCTGCTCGCGATGTTGACGACGGTGACGCCGGACTCGTCGGCGACGACCTTGATCCGGGCGAGCTGGGCCAGGGCCCAGAAGATCAGCGCCCCGGTGATGACGAAGCTGAGCCGTGAGCCGGGGCCGAGGTGCTCCAGGAGCATCGCGATCCCGGAGAGCACCAGGAAGATCGCGACACCGGCGCTGAGCAGGATGGCCCGGGTGTGGCCCGGCCGGAAGGTGACGGGAAGAGCGGGGAGGTCGGACATCTCGGTGCGTGTACCCCTACAGGCGGCAGGCGTGAATGGCCGTGGTCAGGATAGCGCGGGCGCCGATGCCGTAGAGGTCGTCCATGATCCGCTGCGCCTCCTTGGCGGGGACCATGGCGCGCACGGCGACCCAGCCCTCGTTGTGCAGCGGGGAGACGGTCGGGGACTCCAGGCCGGGGGTGAGCGCCACGGCCTTCTCCAACTGCTCGACCCGGCAGTCGTAGTCCATCATCACGTAGGTCCGGGCGACCAGGACGCCCTGGAGGCGGCGCAGGAACTGCTGGACCTTCGGTTCCTCGCTGTCGGCGCCGGTGCGGCGCACGACGATCGCCTCCGACTTCATGATCGGCTCACCGAACACCTCCAGGCCCGCGTTGCGCAGGCTGGTGCCGGTCTCGACGACGTCGGCGATGACCTCGGCGACGCCCAGCTCGACGGCGGTCTCGACAGCGCCGTCCAGGTGGACGACGGTGGCGTCGATGCCGCTGTCGGTGAGGTGCCGGGCGACGATGCCCTCGTAGGAGGTGGCCACCGTGCGGCCCTTGAGGTCGTCGATGCCGGCCGCGGTGCCGGGCCTGGCGGCGAAGCGGAAGGTGGAGCGGGCGAAGCCCAGCGGGAGGATCTCCTCGGCGTCGGCGCCGGAGTCGACCAGCAGGTCGCGGCCGGTGATGCCGATGTCGAGGCGGCCGGAGGAGACGTAGATCGCGATGTCGCGGGGGCGGAGGTAGAAGAACTCGACCTCGTTCACCGGGTCGACGATGCGCAGTTCCTTGGACTCGCGGCGCTGCTGGTAGCCGGCCTCATGCAGCATCTCCGCCGCAGGGCCGGACAGGGAACCCTTGTTGGGGACGGCGATGCGCAGCATGAGGTCGGCTTCCTTTGCTCGTTCTCTACGGGGGGCGGTGCGGTACGGCTCAGAGGTGGGCGTAGACGTCGTCCAGGGAGATCCCCCGGGCCACCATCATCACCTGGACGTGGTACAGCAGCTGCGAGATCTCCTCGGCGGCTGCCTCCTTGCCCTCGTACTCGGCGGCCATCCAGACCTCGGCGGCCTCCTCGACGACCTTCTTGCCGATGGCATGGACGCCCTTGCCGACAAGCTCGGCGGTGCGGGAGGTGGCGGGGTCGCCGTGGGCGGCCTTGTGCTGCAACTCGGTGAAGAGCTGCTCGAACGTCTTCTTGGACATGGTGGCCCCCACCCTACGTGGTCCGCGTGGTGCCTCAGTGCCAGGGTTCGGACACCGAGCGGAGTGTGGCCGCCGTCGCCACCGCGGCCGTCACCGCCTCGTGCCCCTTGTCCTCGTTCGAGCCCTCGATACCGGCCCGGTCCAGGGCCTGCTGCTCGGTGTCGCACGTGAGCACGCCGAAGCCGACGGGTACGCCGGTCTCGACGGAGACCTGGGTGAGGCCGTGGGTGACGCCCTGGCACACGTAGTCGAAGTGGGGGGTGCCGCCCCGGATGACGACGCCGAGGGCGACCACGGCGTCGTAGCCCCGGCCCGCGAGGACCTTGGCCGCGACCGGCAGTTCGAAGCTGCCGGGGACCCGGATCAGGGTCGGCTCGTCGATGCCCAGGTCGTGCAGGGCGCGCAGCGCGCCGTTCACCAGACCGTCCATCACCTTCTCGTGCCACTGCGCCGCGATGACGGCGACCCGCAGGTCGCTCACGTTGCGTACGGACAGTTCGGGTGCGCCCTTGCCGCTCACGTCTCTCCTCAGTGCTTTCTTGCCTACTGGTTGCCACAGGTGGCCGCGGAGGCGGCCACTGCGGGCGTGTCGAGCCAGGGCAGGTCGTGCCCCATCCGGTCCCGCTTGGTGCGCAGGTAGCGGAGGTTGTGCTCGCCGGCCTGGACGGGCATCGGCTCGCGGCCGGTGACCCTGAGGCCGTGGCGCTCCAGCGCCTCGGTCTTGTCGGGGTTGTTGGTCATCAGCCGGACGCTGCGTACGCCGAGGTCGGCGAGGATCTGCGCGCCGGCGCCGTAGTCGCGGGCGTCGGCGGGCAGGCCGAGTTCCAGGTTGGCGTCGAGGGTGTCGTGGCCCTGTTCCTGGAGCGCGTAGGCGCGCAGCTTGGACAGCAGGCCGATGCCTCGTCCCTCGTGTCCGCGCAGGTAGACGACGATGCCCCGGCCCTCGGCCTGGATGCGTGCCAGGGCGGTGTCCAGTTGGGGGCCGCAGTCGCAGCGCAGGGAGCCGAAGACGTCCCCGGTCAGGCATTCCGAGTGGACGCGGACCAGGACGTCCTCGCCGTCGCCCGGCTCGCCGTGGACGAGGGCGACGTGCTCGACGCCGTCGACGGTGGACCGGTAGCCGTAGGCGGTGAAGGTGCCGTGCCGGGTGGGCAGGACGGTCTCGGCCTCACGGCGGACGGTGGGCTCGCTGCCGCGCCGGTAGGCGATCAGGTCCGCGATGGAGATGATCGTCAGGCCGTGCTTACGGGCGAACGGGATCAGCTCGGGCAGCCGGAGCATGCGGCCGTCCTCGCCGGCGATCTCCACGATGGCGCCGGCCGGGCGCAGCCCGGCGAGCCGGGCGAGGTCGACGGCGGCCTCGGTGTGGCCGTCCCGTGCCAGGACGCCACCGGGCCTGGCCCGCAGCGGGAAGACGTGGCCGGGGCGGACGAAGTCGGTGGGCCGCGCCGTCCCGCCGGCCAGGAGCCGGAGCGTGGTGGCGCGGTCGGCGGCCGAGATACCGGTGCTCACACCGTGCGCGGCGGAGGCGTCCACGGAGACCGTGAACGCGGTTCTCATCGACTCGGTGTTGTCCTCGACCATCTGCGGCAGCCGCAGCCGGTCCAGTTCCTCGCCCTCCATGGGCGCGCAGATCAGGCCCCGGCACTCGCTCATCATGAACGCGACGATCTCGGGGGTGGCCTTCTCGGCGGCGATGACGAGATCGCCCTCGTTCTCCCGGTCCTCGTCGTCCACGACGACCACCGGGCGGCCGGCGGCGATGTCGGCGACGGCCTGCTCGACCGGGTCGAGCGTGAAGTCCTCGATCGGATCGGTGCCGTACAGCGGCGGTGCGGAGGTCATGCCGGCGCTCCTTCCAGGACGGGCTGCGGGCCCCTGCGGGAGCGCAGCCACCAGTCGCGCATGCCCCACAGGACGAGCGCGCCGTAGATGACGTAGACGAAGCCGGAGAAGGCGTAGCCGTTGGCGAAGTTGAGGGGCACGCCGACGAGGTCGACGAGCAGCCAGGCGAACCAGAACTCGACCATGCTCTTGGCCTGGGCGTACATGGCGACGATGGTGCCGACGAAGATATAGGCGTCGGGCCAGGGGTCCCAGGACAGCTCTGGGTAGGCCTTGAAGAGCAGGGCGACCGCGACGGTGCCGGCGGCGGCAGCGGCGAGCATCACCGCGCGCTCGCGCCAGGTGGCGAAGCGGGGGGTGATGTGGCCGTCCCCGGACCGGTCCTTGCTGCGCTGCCACTGCCACCAGCCGTACAGGGCGACGGCCATGACGACGGCCTGCTTGCCGGCGCTGCCGGTCAGATGGCCGTAGAAGGCGGCGAAGAGGACGAGTCCGGACAGGAACTGCACGGGCCAGGTCCACAGGGAGCGGCGCCAGCCGAGGGCCAGGGTGATCAGGCCGAGGATGTTGCCGACCATGTCCGACCAGATGATGTGCTGGCCGAAGAGGGTGAACGCCTCGGAGTTCATCCAGTTCACTTGCCGGCCCCCTGTCCGGCCGCGAGCAGCCGCTCGACGTACTTGGCGATGACGTCCACTTCGAGGTTGACCGGATCGCCCGGCCGCTTGATGCCGAGCGTGGTCAGGGCGAGGGTGGTCGGGATGAGACTCACGGTGAAGTGGTCGGGGCCGGCGTCCACGACCGTGAGGCTGATGCCGTCGACGGTGATGGAGCCCTTCTCCACGACGTACCGGGAGAGGTCCGCGGGGAGGGAGATCTTCACGATCTCCCAGTTGTCGGAGGGTTTGCGCGCCAGGATCTCGCCGGTGCCGTCCACGTGGCCCTGCACGATGTGTCCGCCGAGGCGGGCGCCGACGGCGGTCGGGCGCTCCAGGTTGACGCGGGAGCCGACGGTGAGCGCGCCCAGGCTGGAGCGGTCGAGGGTCTCGGCCATGACGTCGGCGGTGAACTCGTCACCCTCGTGCTCGACGACCGTGAGACAGACTCCGTTCACGGCGATGGAGTCGCCGTGCTGCGCGCCCTCGGTCACGACGGGGCCGCGGAGCCGGAAGCGGGACGCGTCGCCGAGGTTCTCGACGGCGGTGACCTCGCCCAGCTCTTCGACGATTCCGGTGAACACTTCCCGGGTCCTCCTGCCTCTTGGGGCACGGACTCCGGGGCCTGTCGATGAGCGACAGCATCTACGGGTGAGCACACCTGGGGCGTCGCCGACGGGGACGCGTCCGCGAACGGACGTGCCCGGTACGGCGGCGCGCACACGGAAAGCGTGCCCGCCCGCCGCGCACTGCCTCCCATCCGGACTTTAACCGTCGGTCCAGGAATTTCACCTGGTCAACCGGCCGCTGGAAGCGGTCGGGTCGCGGACTGTAACCGCCGGTTCGGACTTTCACCGACCCCGGAGTGCGCTGCTTCTGGTACAGGGCCAGTGTGCCACGGCCGACGGTCGCCCTGACAGGTGCACGGTGTGGGCTCGCTCACAGTGTGTACAGCACATTTCGCGCCACGTGTGCACGCCTGTCGACCGGCCGCTTCCCGTCGGGCGTCGAATGGTCCGGACCATTGACCGTGCTGGTCTAGTCCTCTTAGGGTGCGGGCGGGCCCGGCGGCGGTGACGACGGCCCTTGCCCGCCGCCGGGCCGCCCAGAAAGCCGTGCCACGTTCCCGTGTCACGTTTCCGGGGGCTGTTCCGTCCACCTGACGAAGGGCGCTCCGGCCGGGAGCGCCCCGGTGTCCGGAGGGACGGAGACAGCATGACCACGATTCTGGTGACCGGTGGAACCGGAACGCTCGGCCGGCTGGTCACGGAGCGGCTGCGGGCGGACGGGCATGAGGTACGGGTACTCAGCCGGCACACCCAGCCGTACGCCGTCGACCTGCGCGAGGGCGGTACCGGGCTCGACGCGGCCCTGGAGGGGGTGCGGACGGTCGTGCACTGCGCCAGTTCGCCCCGGGGCGGTGACGAGCGGGCCGCCCGGAACCTGATCGCGGCGGCCCGGCGGGCCGGGGTGGACCATCTCGCCTACATCTCCATCGTCGGCGTCGACCGCGTGCCGTTCGGCTACTACCGGAGCAAGCTCGCGGTGGAGCGGCAGATCGAGGAGTCGGGGCTCGGCTGGAGCGTGCTGCGCGCGACACAGTTCCACGACCTGCTGGTCACGCTCTTCCAGGCCCTCGTGAAGGCGCCGGTGCTGGTGATCCCGGCGGGCGTGTCGGACCAGCCGGTCGAGGTCGCCGAGGTGGCCGACCGGCTCGCCGTCCTGGCGCTCGGCGCGCCGGCCGGACGGGTACCGGACCTGGGCGGCCCCGAGGTCCGCACGCTTGAGTCCCTCGCCCGCGCCTACCTGCGGGCCACCGGCCGACGCCGGGCCGTGGCCCGCGTACCGCTGTTCGGGAAGGCCTACCGCGCCTTCCGCACGGGCGGCCACGTCACCCCGGACCGGGCGGAGGGCAAGGTCACCTTCGAGGAGTACTTGTCCCGGCGCTTCGGCCAGGTCGGGGACTGACGGGGCGGGCGGGGCGGGCTTGCGGCGCAGACGGGGCGGGCTTGCGGCGCAGACGGGGCGGGCTTGCGGCGCAGACGGGGCGGGCTTGCGAGGCGCCGGGTTCCGCGGCCGTGTGACCGTCCGGCCGTCTGGCAGGCAGACCCTCTGGCAGGCCGGCCCTCTCTGACCCTCTGACCCTCTGGCCCTCTCTGGCCGTCCGGCCGTCCGGCCGTCCGACGGTCCGGCGAGACCCCGTGGAGGCGTCACGTCACGCCGTCATGGGGCCGGGCGCTCGGGCGGTGCGAACAGTTCGTCCTGTGCCCGGTCCCTGGCGGTGAGCAGCGCGCCGCGCAGCACGGCCGCACCGCCCAGGCCGCTCGCCCGTACCTCGGTGCGCAGGGGCGACATGGCCCGCAGCCGCTCCTCCACCAGCCCGGCGAGCACCGCTCCCCCGGCCCGGCCGACCTCCCCGCCGAGCACCACACACCCGGGGTCCAGTACGGCCACGACGGAGGCGACGCCGACGGCGACCCGGTCTGCCAGGAGGCGGAGGAAGCGGTGCGAGGGGCCCCCGCCGGTACCACCGAGCACCTCGGTCATCACGCCGGGCACCTCCTCCCCGGTCACCAGGCCCACCGGCCCGGCCCCCGGCACCCCGTCCCCCGACCTGGCACCCGCCCCCGTCACCTCCGCCACCGCCCCCCGTACGACCGCCGCGGCCCCCGCTCCGTCCGTCGTGGGCGGTGTCGGGAGTCCGCACCGGGTCGCGAGGGACGTGAGGGCCGCCGCCCCCGTGAGGGCGTGGAAGCCGCCGCCGCAGTCCCTGGCCGACGGCAGGGAGTCCGTGCCCGGGACCGGCAGGAAGCCGATCTCGCCGGTGCCGCCGGAGGCCCCGCGGCGCAGAGCGCCGTCCAGGACGACCGCGGCGCCGACGCCGTGCCCGAGCCAGAGCAGGACGAAGGTGTCGCGATCGCGGGCGGCACCCTCGCGCTGTTCGGCCAGGGCGGCCAGGTTGGTCTCGTTCTCGACGGTGACGCGGGCGCCGGGCAGCCGTTCCTGGAGGGCGGTGGCGAGGCTGCGGTGCCAGGCGGGCAGGCCGGCGGAGTCGCGGAGGTCTCCGGTGACCGGGTCGATGAGGCCGGGGGCGCCGATGCCGACGGTGTGCAGGCGCTCCGCCCCCGCCTCCTCGGCGGTCCGTTCCACCGCGGCCACCGCCTGCTCCACCGCGGTCCCGGTGCCGGCGTCCCCGCCGATCGGCACGGAGCCCTCGGCGAGCACCCGCCCGAGGAGGTCGGAGACCAGGACGACGACGCCCGCGGTGCGGACGTCGAGGGCGGCGAGGTGGGCGCGACCGGCGACGATGCCGTAGAGCCGGGCGTTGGGGCCCCGGCGCTGCTCTCCGGACTCGCCGACCACCGTGATCAGCCCGGCGGCGGTGAGCCGGTCGACGAGGTCGGCGACCGTGGGCCGGGACAGTCCGGTCAGTTGCTTCAGCCGCCCCGCGGTGAGCGGGCCTTCCTGCTGCAACAGCCGCAGGGCAAGCCGGTCGTTGATGGCCCGGGCGGTGCTGGGTGTTGCGGGCATGACGGGAATCCTCCCAGATCGCGTGGACCGGCCGCCCGACGCAGGACGCGGAGGTCCGCTATCTATCAGGCAGGGTCCCTGATAGTTTACGGCGCGTGCGGCAGAGCGGGGCGGGGAACTCCCCGGGAAAGGGGTGGAGAGATGAGCGACGTGGGCCACGCGCGTGGCGAGGTCAGGCGCGCCCGGTACGCCGTGGCGGCCGTCTTCGCGGTGCACGGCGCCGTGACCGGCACGTTCGCGACACGCGTTCCGTGGGTCCAGGACCACACCTCGATCGGCGCCGGTCAGCTTGGCTTCGCGCTGGCCTTCACGGCGTTCGGCGCCTCGTGCGCGATGCCGCTGGCGGGCCGGATCAGCCACCGCTTCGGCAGCCGTACGGCGCTGCGCGGGCTGCTGGCACTGTGGACGCTGTCCCTCGTGCTGCCGTCCTTCGCGCCGAACCTGGTCACCCTCTGCCTGGCGATGTTCACCTACGGCGCGACCGCGGGCATGGCCGACGTGGCCATGAACGCGCTCGGCGTCGAGGTCGAGCGGCTGCTCGACAAGTCGATCATGTCGGGCCTGCACGGCATGTGGAGCGCGGGCGCCCTGGTCGGCTCGGCGGCCGGCACCCTCGCCGCGCACCTCGGCTCGGACGCGCGCCTGCACTTCGTGGTGGCGTCGGCCGTCCTGACCGCGTTCGGCCTGGTGGCCTGCTCCTGGGTGCTGGACCTCCAGCCCGCGCAGGACGAGGAGCCGCCGCCCCGGTTCGCCCTGCCGCCCCGCTCGGCGCTGCTGATCGGCGCGGTCGGCTTCTGCGCGGTGTTCGCGGAGGGTGCGAGCCTGGACTGGTCGGCGGTGTTCCTGCGCGACCGGCTGGACACTTCGGCCGGTCCGGCGGCCGCCTCGACGACCGCGTTCATGCTGACCATGGCCGTGGCCCGGGTCGCCGGGGACGCGGTGGTGAACCGGTTCGGGGCGGTGCGGACGGTCCGCGCCGGCGGGGCGCTGGCCGTACTGGGCGGCCTGCTCGTCGTCCTCGCCGGGCATCCCGCGCTGGCGATGGGCGGGTTCGCGCTGATGGGCCTCGGGATCGCGGTGGTCGTACCGCTGTGCTTCGCGGCGGCCGGGCACGCCGGGCCGAACCCCAGCCAGGCGATCGCGGGCGTGGCGACCATCACCTACACGTCGGGACTGATCGCGCCGGGTCTGATCGGCGGGGTGGCGCAGGCGACCAGCCTGGTGGTGTCGTTCTGCGTGGTGACGGTGCTGGCGTCCGGGCTCGCGGTGTTCGCGGGCGTGCTGCGCACCGCTGAGCGCGGGGGTCGTACGGAGGTCAGTCCGCAGGCCGCAGCAGTGCCCGCCCCGCGGCCCTGAAGGTCTCGCTCCAGGGCGCGGGACGCATGGTCGTGGCGTCCAGCCGGACCAGCACCCGGGTGCCGTGGGCGTAGGTCTCGGTGCCGTCCGCCGAGCAGAACCGGAAGCCGTAGGTGAGGCCGGTGTTACCGAGCCGTTCCAGCCACAGGTGGACGGCGTACGGGCCGGGGCGGGTCACCGGGGCCTCGTAGGTGATCCGCAGTTCCTTCACCGCGTTGCAGGCGTCCCCGGCCGCCGTCCAGTCGCCGTCGAAGCGGATGCCGTGCTCGTTCCACAGCTCGGTCCAGGCCCGCTCGACCATCAGCGGGTAGCGGGCGTTGTGCAGCAGCCCGAGCGCGTCGAGGTCGTCGAAGTGGACGGTGACGGGGACCAGCCGGCCGTGGGAGACGGCGGGGGCGGTCGGGGCCGGTGCGGTCACGGGTGGGGCTCCTGAGCGTCGCTGACGGGGACGGTGACGGTCCCGGGCGCTCCGGGGCCACTGGTCATACTAAGCGACCGCTCAGCACTCTCGGTGGGGAACCCCCTGGTCAGCAGGTCGACCGGCCGTCGCGCCCCGCTGCCCCCGTGCGGGGCCGTGCGCGCGTGCGGCCGTCCGCTCCCCCGACAATGGTGCGGACCCTCCTGACGTACTTGAGAAAGCGAAACCCCACCATGGACCTCGGCGTGCGCTGGAAACTGCACGGTGACGGGCGCACGCCCGCGCCCGGAGCAGTGGTACGCCCCGACGAACGGCTCTCCTGGCCCCGGACCGTGGGCCTGGGCGCCCAGCACGTGGTCGCGATGTTCGGCGCCTCCTTCGTGGCGCCCGTGCTGATGGGCCTGGACCCGAACCTCGCGATCATGATGTCGGGCGTGGCGACCGTGATCTTCCTGCTCGCCACCCGCGGCCGGGTGCCCAGCTACCTGGGCTGCTCCCTGTCGTTCGTGGGGGTGGCCGCGGTCATCCGCGCCCAGGGCGGGACGAGCGCGACCGTCACCGGTGCCGTCCTCGTCGTCGGCGCCGTGCTGTTCCTCGTGGGACTCGCCGTGCGGCACTTCGGCGCGCGGATCATCCACGCGGCCATGCCGCCCATCGTCACCGGCGCGGTCGTGATGCTGATCGGCTTCAACCTCGCCCCGGTGACCGCCTCCACCTACTGGCCGCAGGACCAGTGGACCGCCCTGCTCGTGATGCTGTTCACCGGCCTCGCGGTGGTCTGCCTGCGCGGCTTCTGGTCCCGGATCGCGATCTTCCTGGGCCTGGTCTTCGGGTACGGCGTCTCCTGGGCGTCCGACCGCGTCTTCGGCAGGATCCACTCGGTGGACGCGAGCGGCAAGCTCACCGACCACTGGCGGCTCGACCTCTCCGGCGTCTCCCGGGCCGACTGGATCGGCCTGCCCTCCTTCCACGGGCCGTCCTTCCAGTGGTCGGCGATCCTGGTCGCGCTGCCCGTCGTCATCGCCCTGGTCGCGGAGAACGCGGGGCACGTCAAGGCGGTCGGCGAGATGACCGGCGACCCGCTGGACGACCAGCTCGGCACGGCGATCTCGGCGGACGGCGTCGCCTCCGTGCTGTCGACCGCGGTGGGCGGCCCGCCCAACACCACCTACTCCGAGAACATCGGCGTGATGGCCGCGACCCGCGTCTACTCCACCGCCGCCTACTGGGCCGCCGCCGGTTTCGCACTGCTCTTCGGCGTGTGCCCCAAGTTCGGCGCGGTCGTCGCCGCAGTCCCGGGCGGCGTCCTCGGCGGCATCACCGTCATCCTGTACGGCATGATCGGCCTGCTCGGCGCCCAGATCTGGAACAACGCCGGGGTGGACCTGCGCAACCCGCTGAACCTGGTGCCGGCCGCCGCGGGCATCATCATCGGCGTCGGCAACGTCACCATGAAGTTCACCGACACCTTCAGCCTCAGCGGCATCGCGCTCGGCACCCTGGTCGTCATCACCGGCTACCACGCCCTGCGCGCCTTCGCCCCGGCCCACCTGAAGAACCAGGAGCCGCTGCTGGACGAGGGCACGTCCTCCTACGACGCGGAGCGCGGGCGCGCCGAGCCGTAGGCCGTGCCGACCCGGGCCCGGCCTGCCGGCGTTCCCCCGTTCCGGGGAAGCGCCGGGCCGGTCGGTACCGCGGCCGGCCCGAGGCTGCGACGCTTCCTCCATGGCGCAGCTCGAGCACTTCACCACCCCCGTCGACGCCGTCGTCTCGCGGATGCGCGCGCTCGGCGCGGTCCTGCCCGAGGGGGACGGCGTCGGCGTGTTCAACCGGGTCTACCTCGCGGTCACCGAGGAGGTCGGCCGGTGTCTGGGCGCCGGGGGGTTCACGGACCCGTGCGCGGCGGCCACGCTGGGCGCGCGGTTCGCCGAGCGCTATCTGACGGCGGTGGACGCGGTCGCCGCGGGCCGCCGCGCGCCCGCCTGCTGGCGCCCGCTGTTCCAGCTCCGCCACCATCCCGGGGTACGGCCGCTGCAGTTCGCGCTGGCGGGGATCAACGCGCACATCGGGCATGACCTGGCGCTGGCCCTGGTGGACACGTGCCGCGCGCTCGACTGCGAACCCCTGGACCTGGAGGACGAGTTCGACCGCGTGGGCGATCTGCTCGTGTCCCTGGAGGAGCGCATCCGCGAGGATCTGATGCCGGGCCCCGACCTGCTCCAGATCGCCGACCCGCTCACCCATCTGCTGGGCTCCTGGAGCCTGGAGCGGGCCCGGGACGCCACCTGGACGGCGGCCCGCGCCCTGTGGGCGCTGCGTCACCGCGCCGACGTCGCCGAGGAGTTCGCCGAACGGCTGGACGCGGCGGTGGGCTTCGCGGGACGGATGCTGCTGACGCCGCTGACGGACTGAGCCGGGACGGACGTCGCCGCCGAGGTGTTCGACAAGGCGCGGGCGGCCGGAGTCCGAGTCCGGCCGCCCGCGCCCAGGTCACTGTTCCCGGTCAGTCCTCGGGAAGCTCCACGGGCGCGATCTCGTCGTAGACGTCACCCGGGCCCGGGTTGGTGGTGTCGGTGGTGCCGCCGAAGTGGCGCATGACGCCCCAGACCGCGTTCAGCGCGGTCTGGACGGCGCCCTCGGCCCAGCCGGCCGTCCAGGAGATGTCGTCGCCGGCGAGGAAGATGCCCCGCTTGTCCTCGGGCAGCCGGTCCTGCATGAAGTGGGTGAACAGGCGCCGCTGGTAGCGGTAGTGGCCGGGCAGGTTGGCCTTGAACGCACCCATGAAGTAGGGCTCGTTCTCCCAGGAGACGGTCACCGGGTTGCCGATGATGTGCTTCCGGATGTCGACGTTCGGGTAGATCTCGCCGAGCGACTTCAGCATGACCTCCATCCGCTCGTTCGCGGACAGCGGCAGCCACTTCAGGCTGTCGTCGCACCAGGTGTACGACAGGCAGATCACGGCGGGCTTGTCCGGGCCGTCGTCCAGCAGGTAGGTGCCGCGGGTCATGCGGTCGGTGAGCGTCATCGACATGACGTCCCGGCCGGTCGGATTCCCCTGGTCGTCGACGGCCTTGTCCAGCCAGAACGGCCGGTCCACCGGGACGAACAGCTTCGAGGACTCCATGTAGTGCGTGCGCTCGATCGCGGTCCAGTGGTCGATCGGGAAGAGCGAGTCGTCACAGGCGATCTTGGACAGCAGCATCCAGGACTGGGCGGTGAAGACGGCCGCCTGGTAGGTGCGGATGTCGCCGTTCGCGTCCGTCACGGTGATCTGGTTGCCCGCGGTGCGGTGCAGCCGGGTCACGGCCGGGCGCGGCTCGCCGTCCACGTGCAGGGACTTCAGCGAGGTGCCGTACGGCCAGTGGACGATCTTCTCGGGCTCGCGCTCCCACAGGCGCAGCGGTAGCTGCTGGGAGCCGCCGACGATGCCGCGGTGGTGGTCGTCGGCCTCCGTGTAGACGACGCGCAGGATCTCCAGGATGGAATTCGGGAAGTCGGTGTCCCAGCCGCCGGTGCCGAAGCCGACCTGGCCGAAGATCTCGCGGTGCCGGAAGGACTTGAAGGCGTCGGAGTCGCAGAGGAAGCCGTAGAACGTCTGGTTGTCGAGCTTCTCGACCAGCTTCGCCCAGATCTCACGGATGCGCGGCACGTCCCGCTCGCGCATGGCGCGGTTCATGTCGGAGAAGTCGGCGCCCTTCTCCAGGCACCTGCCCCAGGCCGCGGCGACGTCCCGGTACACCTGCGGCAGGTCGTCGATCGTCTCGGCGTAGTGCGACTCGCCCTTGAGGTCGACCACGGTCGAGGGGGTCGTCTCGGCCAGCGGGTTGGGGAAGGGGCGGGTCTCCAGACCGACCAGGTCGATGTAGTGCTGGAGCGCGGTGGAGGACGGCGGGAAGCGCATGGCGCCCATCTCCGCGGTCAGCGAGTCGTCGCAGCCCTCGAAGCCGACCGTGCGGAGCCGGCCGCCGATCTGGTCGGCCTCGTAGACGACGGGCTTGAGTCCCATCTTCATCAGCTCGTAGGCGGCGATGATGCCGGACAGGCCGCCGCCGATGACCGCGACCTCGGTGCCGTGCTCGGTGGCCGGTATCTGGCCGAGGCCCGCCGGATGGGCGAGGAAGTCGTCGTAGGCGTAGGGGAAGTCCGGGCCGAACATGGTGATCGGCGGCTGCTGCTCGTCGGTGTGCTCGACGGCGTTGGGCACCGTGGACGTCATGGGGTACGGACTCCTTGCGCGTGGTGAAACAGGGGGGAGGCTTGCGCGGCGGCTCAGACGAGGGACCCGTACAGACCGGGGCGGCGGTCCTGCAGGTACGGGTTGGCCTCGCGGGAGGCGGCCAGGAAGGCGGGGTCGGCGTCGGCGAGCACCAGCTGCTCGGCACGGCCGGCGCGGGCGCGGGCCACACCGTCGGGTCCGGCGAGGACGGACAGCCCGACGAACTCGAACTCCCCTTCCAGGCCGACCCGGTTGACGTACGCGACGTACATCTGGTTCTCGAAGGCGCGCACCGGGATCATCGACTCGGCGACGAACTGGTACGGGTGCATCTGCGCGGTCGGGACGAGGAGGAGGTCGGTGCCGGCCAGGGCGTGGGCGCGGACGTTCTCCGGGAACTCGACGTCGTAGCAGATGAGCAGGCCGACGGTCAGGCCGTTCAGCTCGGCCTGGACGACGTGTTGCTCGCCCGGCGTGAAGTGGTCGCGCTCGAAGCAGCCGAACAGATGGGTCTTGCGGTAGTTCGCGAGCCGGGTGCCGTCGGCCGAGATGAGCTGCGCCGAGTTGTAGACGGTTTCGCCGTCGCGCTCCGGGTAGCCGTAGGCGACGGCCAGGCCGTGCCGCGTCGCGATCTCCGCGATCGCGTCGGCGGAGTCGCCGTCGGCGGGCTCGGCGAGGCGGGGGATGTCGTCGCCGATCGCGTACCCGGTGAGGAACATCTCCGGCGTGGCCAGCAGCCCCGCGCCCGCGGCGGCGGCCCGGCCCGCGGCCTCGTCGAGGACCTTGAGGTTCTCGACGATCGAACCGGGGCGGCCGGAGCCTTGGAGCAGGGCGGTGCGCATGCGGGTTCCTCACCGGTACGGGGGGTTTGGGGGCCGATTAGACGGTACGGTCGGCGCGCTCGGCCGGACAAGCAGGAGCCGTTGCGCGCCGGTGCGCGGTTCGTTGCGTCGAGCCCGGGGCGGGCGGCGATTCGTTGCGCACCTCCACGGAACGCGCGTGCGGACCCCCGGCACGACCTGCGAAAAGAACCTCGCGAGGCGCGCTGCGGGGAGACTGCCGGGAAGCCACCGAGGGGAGACGGACGGGGCGCCACCGCAGGGCGGCGAACGGGACCCCACCGCGGCCTCCAGGCGTAGGGCGCCGCCTTGGCCTCCGCGAGGCGTGGACGTCGCCGCGGCCTCAGCGAGGCGTGGGGCGTCGGACGCGCGCTGTGCGGCCGGAACCGTACCGGCCCGGGTCGCGCGCGTGAGCGCGCGGGCCCGGGCCGGTTCTGCCGGTCGGTGGTGCGGGGCACGGGCGCCCGCTCGCCGCCGGAAGGCCGCGTCCCGTCCGGCCGCCGGACGGGACGCGCCGGGATCACCCCGGTGCGCCGGAGGAGAACCGTCGCAGCAGCGGCGACAGCACCAGCACCGACTTGGTGCGTTCCACGAAGGGCTCGCCGGCGATCCGCTCCAGCACGCGTTCGAAGTGGCGCATGTCGGAGGCGAACACCTGGGCGATCGCGTCCGCGTCACCGGTGACGGTCGACGCGGCCACGACCTCCTGGTAGCGCTCCAGACCCCGCTGGATGGTCTCCGGAGAGGTGTTGCTCCGGCAGTAGATCTCGATGTACCCCTCGGTCTCCCAGCCGAGCGCCGCCGGGTCCACCCGGACGGTGAATCCGGTGATGGCTCCGGTGGCGCGCAGCCGGTCCACGCGGCGTTTCACGGCGGGGGCCGACAGGCCGACCATCTGCCCGATGTCCGCGTAGGAGCGGCGGGCGTCCTCGGCGAGGGCGTGCACGATGCGTTCGTCGAGATCGTTCAGCACAGGGGGTGGTTCACTTCTTCGGTCCGGTCACTTCTCTGCCGTCACCGCGAGGTCCTCGTCGGTCGCGAGACGGGAACGGCGGTAGCCGTACAGGAAGTAGAACACGAGCCCGACAGCCATCCAGACACCGAACACGGTCCAGGTCACGGTGGACAGGCTGCCCATCATCCACACGCAGCAGATGAAGCCCAGCGCGGGCAGCACCCACGACAGCGGGACGCGGAACGTGCGCTTCATCTCCGGACGGGTGCGGCGCAGCACCACGACGGCGATGTTGACGAGAGCGAAGGCGAACAGCGTGCCGATGCTGGTGGCGTCGGCGAGCTGCCCCAGCGGGATGGCCGCGGCGAGGACGCCGCAGAAGAGGGCCACGATGACCGTGTTGGCGCGCGGCACCCCGGTCTTGTGGTGGACCCGGGCGAAGACCTTCGGCACCAGGCCGTCGCGGGACATCGCGAACAGGATGCGGGTCTGGCCGTAGAGCACGGTCAGGACGACGCTGGCGATGGCGATGACCGCGCAGAAGGCCAGCAGGGTGCCCCAGAAGCTCCGGCCGGTGACGTCCGTCATGATCTGGGCGAGCGCGGCCTCGGAGTTCTCGAAGGTCCGCCAGGGCTTCGCACCGATCGCGACGGCGGCGACCAGCACGTACAGGGCCGTGACGATGACCAGGGAGAGCATGATGGCGCGGGGCAGGTCGCGCTGGGCGTCCTTGGCCTCCTCGCCGGCGGTGGAGGCGGCGTCGAAGCCGATGTAGGAGAAGAACAGCGTGGCACCGGCGGCGCTGACGCCTCCCATGCCGAGCGGCATGAAGTGGGAGTAGTTGCCGGACTTGAAGCCCATGAGGCCGATCGCGCAGAACAGCACCAGCGCGGCGATCTTCACGCACACCATGACGGTGTTGGCGCGCGCGGACTCCTTGGCGCCGCCGAGCAGGAAGGTCATCGCGAGGAGCACGACGATCAGGGCGGGCAGGTTGAACACGCCGCCGTGGACGCCGGGCGGGTTGGCCAGGGCGTCGGGGATGGTGACGCCGAAGGTGCCGTCCAGCAGCTCGTTCAGGTACTCGCCCCAGCCGACGGCCACGGCGGCGACCGAGACGCCGTACTCCAGGAGCAGACACCAGCCGCACACCCAGGCGATCAGCTCGCCCATCGTTGCGTATGCGTACGAGTACGAGGATCCGGAGACCGGGATGGTGCCGGCCAGCTCCGCGTAGGACAGGGCCGAGAACAGCGCGGTGACACCGGCGATCACGAAGGAGAGGATGACGGCCGGCCCGGCCTTGGGGACGGCCTCGCCGAGGACGACGAAGATGCCGGTGCCGAGGGTGGCGCCAATGCTGATCATGGTCAGCTGCCACAGGCCGAGGGAGCGCCTCAGCCGGCCTCCCTCACCCTGGCCGCCCTCTGCGACCAGGCGTTCCACGGGCTTGCGGCGCATCAGGCGCGCGGCGACGCCCGGGGACGCGGGGGCGGCCGGCTTCTGGTTCTGCGGGGGTGCGCCTTGATCGAGCACGCGGTTGGCTCCTTATCGCTGCCGGGGATTGCGAGGCGGGCCGGCATGATCGCCGGCCCTCGTGGGTGGGGACCGGTGGGAGCCTGCGCGGGCAGGAACCGACCGAGCGGGGTCCCCCGCCACACCACGTCTAGCGCAGCACCCTACGAGGCGGGCCTTCACGGGCGTAATGCAGCAACCTTGCGCATCTCCGGATGATCATTGCGTCTATCGGCCGGGAGTGCCCATTCGTTGCGCACGCGTTGCCGAGCGTTGCACAGCCCCCTCACGGAGCGCCTTCCCCGTCCGGCCGGCCGCCGTACGGCCCGCGGCCGCTCGCCGGAGAAGTGGCCGCTCGCCGGAGGAGGAGCATCGGACCGGCGCGTTCCCGCTCGCCGCCCGCGCACCCCGCGCGGCGCCACCAGGGTCTCCAGCGAGGGCGCCCGCCGTCCGTGCCGACGGAACGCCGACGGCCCCCGTTCCTCCCGGGCGCGGGAACAAGGGGGGCCGTCGGGACGGAGGCGGGGTCAGTTCCAGCTTGCGTGCAGCGGCTTGCCCTCGGTGTAGCCGGCCGCGCTCTGGATGCCGATGATGGCCTTCTCGGCGAACTCGTCCAGGGAGGCGGCGCCGGCGTAGGTGCAGGAGGAGCGGACGCCCGCGATGATCGAGTCGATCAGGTCCTCGACGCCCGGGCGGGCCGGGTCGAGGAACATGCGGGAGGTGGAGATGCCCTCCTCGAACAGCGCCTTGCGGGCCCGGTCGTACGCCGACTCCTCGGACGTGCGGTTGAGCACCGCGCGCGCGGAGGCCATGCCGAACGACTCCTTGTACAGGCGGCCGTCGGCGTCCTGCTGGAGGTCGCCCGGGGACTCGTAGGTACCGGCGAACCATGAGCCGACCATCACGTTGGACGCGCCGGCCGCGAGTGCCATCGCGACGTCGCGCGGGTGGCGGACACCGCCGTCGGCCCAGACGTGCTTGCCGTACTTCTTCGCCTCGGCGGCGCATTCGAGGACCGCGGAGAACTGCGGCCGGCCCACGCCGGTCATCATGCGGGTGGTGCACATGGCGCCGGGGCCGACACCGACCTTGATGATGTCCGCGCCCGCGTCGATCAGGTCCTTGACACCCTCGGCGGAGACGATGTTGCCGGCGACGATCGGCACCCGCGGGTCGAGCGCGCGCACCACCTGGACGGCGCTGATCATCGACTCCTGGTGGCCGTGCGCGGTGTCGATGACGAGCGTGTCCACGCCCGCGTCGAGCAGTTGCTTGGCCTTGCCCGCCACATCGCCGTTGATGCCGACGGCGGCGGCGATCCGCAGCCTGCCGTTCGCGTCCACGGCGGGGGTGTACAGGGTGGCGCGCAGGGCGCCCTTGCGGGTGAGGATGCCGGCGAGCCTGCCGTCGGCGTCCACGGCCGGGGCGTAGCGGCGGTTGGCCGCGTCCAGCCGGTTGAAGGCCTCCCGCGGGTCGATGTCCGCGTCGAGGAGCAGCAGGTCCTTGGACATGACCACTTCGAGCTGGGTGAAGCGGTCGACGCCGGACAGGTCCGTGTCGGTGACGACACCGACGGGCCGGTGGTTCTCGTCCACGACGACACCGGCGTTGTGCGCGCGCTTGGACAGCAGCGACAGGGCGTCGGCGACGGTCTGGTGCGGGGCCAGCACGATCGGGGTGTCGAGCACCAGGTGGCGGCTCTTCACCCAGGAGACGACCTCGGTGACGACGTCGATGGGGATGTCCTGCGGGATGACCACCAGGCCGCCCCGGCGGGCGATCGTCTCGGCCATGCGGCGGCCGGCTATGGCGGTCATGTTGGCGACGACGAGCGGGATGGTGGTGCCCGTGCCGTCCGGCGAAGCGAGGTCCACACCCTGACGCGAGCCCACCGCGGAGCGGCTCGGCACCATGAACACGTCGTCGTACGTCAGGTCGTACGCGGGCTGGATGTCATTGAGGAAACGCACGTGCTGCACATCCCAGTCGATCAGAGGTGGCCCCCGGACAGGTGTGCCAGGGGGAAAGAGCACGTACTTCATTCTCCCATGACGCCACCCCTGTGCTGCCCTCACAGAACGTCCAGGCCGGCCGCGGCAGCCTAGGAGGATCCTCCAAGCGCGAGCACGACGGTGAGCGCGGGCGCCTCGTCGGCCGCGTCGGCGAACACGTCCAGCGCGGTCCGCCACGCGTCCGGATCCGACTCGGCGTACGGCCGCCAGCCCCGTACGACGATCAGCAGGCCCTGATCGACAGCGGCCTCGGGCCACACGCCGGCGTCGGCGAGGGAGTCGGCCAGCGCGTCCCAGTTCCGGCCGAACCAGTCGGGCAGGTCCAGGGCCCGGGCGACGCGGTCCATCAGGCCCGCCTTGTCCGTGACGCCGTCCAGGTCCAGGGTGACCCGGTACCGGCCGCGCAGGTCTTCCGTCATCTCAGCACCGCCCGGAACGACTTGTAGTGATCATCGGTGTAGTACGTCTCCCCGTCCTGCCCGGTGACGACGCGCCGGGCCCCGCGGTCGCGCGAGCCGGGCGTGCGCACGGTGTACTCGTGGTAGTGACCGCGCCGCTGCCGCGGCAGCCGCCCCTCGACGTTCCCGAAGACGACTCCGTCCCTGGCGTACGGGAAGGGGCCGCCCCGGTCGATGAGGGCGAGGGTCCGGCGGGCCTCGGCGGGCAGCCGGGACTCGCGGACCGTGGCCATGCCCGCGGCCCAGGCCGGGGCGGACGCCCCCGGTGCCGACGGAGCCGTCGTGGCGTCCTCGGGGGGCGCGCAGCCCGTCAGCAGCACCGAGAGGCAGACGAGCAGTCCCGTCAGCGCGACGAGCAGCCCCGTCGGCGCACGGGGGACGAGCCGCGGCAGCGTGCCGGCGAGGCCGCCGCCGTCCCGCCGCGTCGGGACGGCGACCCGCTGCCGGGGCCCGCCGTCAGTGCCCGTCGGGGTCGGCACGGTTCAGTGCGGACTTCGGCGTGGGTCCCGCGGTCATCAGGTAGTCGGCGGCGGACGTGTCCGTCACCAGGCTGGTGACCAGCCCGGAGCGGAGCACCGCGTCGATCGCCGCCGCCTTGCGCTGCCCGCCCGCGATCGCCACGACCTCCGGGACGCGGCGCAACTGGTCGGCCTTGACCGTGATGCACCGCTCCCCCAGATCCCGCCCGATCCGGCGCCCGTCGGCGTCGAAGAGGTGCGCGGACATCTCGGCGGCGACACCGAGCGAGGCGTAGTGCGCGCGCTCCTCGTCGCTGAGCATGTCGTGCACGGTCGAGATGCCCGGCTCCCACGAGCCGATGGAGACGCAGGCGACCGTGACCTTGTCGAAGTACTCGAAGGCCCGCGCGATCCCCGTCTGGTGGCGCAGCGCCACCGCGGTGGCCGCGTCCGGCAGCAGCATCGGCGCGTAGATGGGGTGCGCGTCACCGCCCGACACCTGGGCGGCCCGGCGGACAGCCTCCACCGAACCGCGCTCGGCGGTCCCGGCGTCGTACACGCCCGTTAGCTGCACCACCGTGCACGGCGGCAGCCGGTCGAGCGCGGCGGCCATGTTGATGGTGGACCGGCCCCACGCCAGACCGAGCACGTCCCCCTCGTTGACGAGTTCGCCGAGCAGGTCGGCGGCCACCTCCCCGAGGTTCTCCGGGTCGGGCGTCTCCTCGGCGTCGGCCGGGGACTCGACCACGACGGCGTGCCTGAGGCCGTAGCGGGCGCGGAGCGCGTCGGAGCGCTCGGCGTCCAGTTCGGCCGGCACCCGGATCTCGATGCGCACGAGATCCCGTTCGAGAGCCGTCTCCAGGACCCGGGCCACCTTGAAGCGGCTGACGCCGAACTCCTCCGCGATCTGGATCTTGGACTTGCCCTCGAGGTAGAAGCGGCGGGCCATGGCCGCCGCCTGCACCAGCTCAGCGGGTCCCATCCGCATGGCTGACCGGCCCGCCGACATACCCGACACGGCGATCTCCTCACTGCTGTTCACACTCTGGATTCGCCGTTCATCCTTGCAGATCCGGCGCTGCTGATCCGCCCTGATGGGCGCCGTTCATTCAAGCGTTCACTTCGCTGTGGCTCAGTGGTCGCATGCCCAGGACGCAGGGGCGGTGGCCGTCTCCGCCTGCGTGCGCAGGGCCTGTACGGCCGCTGCCGGGTCCTCGGCCCCGTAGACGGCGGAGCCGGCGACGAACACGTCCGCTCCCGCGTCCGCGCACCGCTCGATCGTGGCGGCCGAGACCCCGCCGTCGACCTGGAGCCACAGCTCCAGACCGTGCTTGCCGATCAGCTCACGGGTGCGGCGGATCTTCGGCAGCATGATGTCGAGGAACGACTGGCCGCCGAAGCCGGGCTCGACCGTCATGATCAGGAGCATGTCGAGTTCCGGGAGCAGGTCCTCGTACGGCTCGATCGGCGTGGCGGGCTTGAGCGCCATGGACGCGCGGGCGCCCTTGGCCCGGATCTCCCGGGCGAGCCGCACGGGGGCGGCGGCGGCCTCCACGTGGAAGGTGACCGAGGAGGCGCCCGCCTCGACGTACCGAGGCGCCCAGCGGTCGGGGTCCTCGATCATCAGGTGGCAGTCCAGCGGGGTGTCCGTCGCACGGGCCAGGGACTCCACGACCGGCACACCGAGCGTCAGATTCGGGACGAAGTGGTTGTCCATGACGTCGACATGGAGCCAGTCGGCGCCTTGCACCGCCTTGGCCTCCTCCGCGAGGCGGGCGAAGTCGGCGGAAAGAATGCTGGGATTGATCTGCACGGCCATGCCCCAAGCCTGCCATGCCCGGGGCACTGATGTTCCCCACTGTCCACAGGCAGGTTCGCTCATCGTACTGGTACGACGATATGTGACTGCCTGTGGACATCACCGGACGCAGCGGCACCGCCGGCCGGTAGGGCGGACCGGCAGGTGGACGGGTTCGGTCGGCAGGCGGAGTCCGCGGGTGCGCCGGATCAGCCGGTGCGCCGGATCAGGGCCAGGTACATCGCGTCGGTGCCGTGCAGATGCGGCCAGAGCTGCACGTCAGGTCCCTCGCCGAGCGAGGGGAGGTCGGGCAGCAGCGGCCGGGCGTCGATCAGCTCGGTCTCCGGCCGTTGCTTGAGGACGTCGGCCACGACCGCCCGGGTCTCCGCGAGGTGCGGGGAACAGGTGGCGTAGCCGACGACGCCGCCGACGCGGACCGAGTCGAGCGCCGTACGCAGCAGCCCGCGCTGGAGCGGCGCGAAGCTGTCCAGGTCCTCGGGGCGCCGGCGCCAGCGGGCCTCCGGGCGCCGGCGCAGCGCGCCCAGCCCGGTGCACGGCACGTCCACCAGCACCCGGTCGAAGGAGCCCAGCCGCCACGGCGGCCGGGTGCCGTCGGCGGTGAGGACCTGGTAGGGCCCGGGGTTGCCGTGCAGCGCCCGGGCCACGAGACCCGCCCGGTGCGGCTGCTTCTCCGAGGCGAGCAGCGTGGCCCCGCGCTCGGCGGCGAGCGCGGCCAGCAGCGCGGCCTTGCCGCCGGGCCCGGCACATCCGTCGAGCCACCGCGCGTCGGATCCGTCGAGCGGGGCGTTGGCCAGTGCGAGGGCGACCAGCTGGCTGCCCTCGTCCTGCACGCCGGCCCGCCCCTCGCGCACGGCCTCGACCGCGCCCGGCTCGCCGCCCTCGGCGAGTCGCACGGCGTACGGGGACCAGCGTCCGGGTTCGGCGGCGTCCTCCCGCAGCAGTTCCCCGGTGGTCGCGCGCCCGGGGCGCGCGACGAGCGTCACCTCGGGCCGCTCGTTGTCGGCGGCCAGCAGCTCCTCGATGCCGGCCCGGCCGCCGCCGAGGGAGTCCCACAGCGCGGAGACGACCCAGCGGGGGTGCGAGTGCACGACGGCGAGGTGGTCCTCGGGATCGTCGTCGTACGGCGGCGCGACCTTCTCGATCCACCCCTGGAGGTCGTCCTGTGCGATCTTGCGGAGCACGGCGTTGACGAACTTGGCGCGCCCGTCCCCGAGCACCACCCGGGCCAGTTCCACGGAGGCGGAGACCGCGGCGTGCGTCGGGATCCGCGTGCCGAGCAGTTGGTGCGCGCCCAGGCTGAGGACGTCGAGCACCGGCGGGTCGACCTCGCGCAGCGGCCGGTCGACGCAGGCGGCGATGACGGCGTCGTACGTGCCCTGCCGGCGCAGTGTGCCGTACACCAGCTCGGTGGCCAGGGCGGCGTCCCGGGCGTCGAAGTCGCCCTTGTCGCGCGCCTTCCTCAGCAGCGGGGGCAGCACGAGGTTGGCGTACGCGTCCCGCTCGTCCACCGCGCGCAGCGCCTCGAAGGCCAGGATGCGGACGGGGTCCTTCTGGGGACGGCGGTAGGGTTTGGCGGGCCCACGGGGCCGCCGGGACTGCTCGCTCACGAAAAAGGTGCTCCGGATGTGATGAAGGGGATGCGGGTCCCAGCCTACGTCGGCGTGTCGCCGCCGCCGTCGTCCGGGCGTCAGCCGCCGAGCGTCTCGCCCTCCGCGATGCGCGTCCCGCGCGCCCAGTCGGCCGCCCGCATCGGCTTCTTGCCCTGGGCCTGCACCCACAGCAGCTCGACGGCGTACGAACCGGTGCCCACGTGCACGCTGTTCTTGCCCGCCGCGAGCCGGCCCGGCGCGAGGTCCGTCCGCTCGGGCACGGGCGTGACGTGGACGAGCTTGAGCCGCTCGCCCCGGAAGGTGGTCCAGGCGCCGGGCGCCGGGGTGCAGCCGCGCACGACCCGGTCGACACGCAGCGCCGGCGCCGCCCAGTCCACCTGGGCGTCCTCGACGGTGATCTTCGGCGCGACGGTGATGCCCTCGGCGGGCTGCGGTACGGCCTTCAGGGAGCCGTCCTCGACGCCGTCCATGGTCGCGGCCAGCAGCCCGGCGCCCGCGAAGGCGAGCCGGGTGAGCAGGTCACCGCTGGTGTCGGTGGGGCGGATCTCCTCGGTCACGGTGCCGTAGACGGGCCCGGAGTCGAGTCCCTCCTCGATGAGGAAGGTGGAGGCCCCGGTGATCTCGTCGCCCGCCATGACGGCGTGCTGCACCGGCGCCGCCCCGCGCCAGGCGGGCAGCAGCGAGAAGTGCAGGTTCACCCAGCCGTGGGCCGGGATGTCCAGGGCGACCTTCGGCAGCAGGGCGCCGTAGGCGACGACCGGGCAGCAGTCCGGCGCGATCTCCCTCAGCCGCTCCAGGAATTCCGGGTCGCGGGGCTTGAGGGGCTTGAGCACCTCGATCCCGGCCTCCTCCGCCCGCTCGGCCACGGGCGACGCGACCAGCCTGCGTCCGCGTCCGGCCGGCGCGTCCGGCCGCGTGACGACGGCGGCCACCTCGTGTCGCCCGGAGGCGAGCAGAGCGTCCAGGGCGGGAACGGCGACCGCGGGGGTACCGGCGAAGACGAGCTTCATGGGCGGGATCGGGCCTCTCGGGCGGGGGTCGGACGGGCAGCGCACCAGTCTATGACCACGGGCGGCGCGCGGGCGGGTGAGCGGCGTACGCGGATGCCCGCGCGCCCCCAGCCCGTGACCAGCGGAGCGTCAGCGCGTTGGTCAAGACAGAGTTGACCACATCGGGCCCCTTCGGCGGCCCGGTTCCTTTCAACGCCGGTTCGAGAGGCTTGTTCATGGCCGACCATGCAACCCACGACGCCCAGGCCCGGGCCAGCCTGCACTTGCTGGTGCGGGACATCGAGCGGGTCCGCCGGCAGGTGGACGCGCTGCGCACGCTCACCGCCCAGCTAGGCAACGTCTACCGCCCGCGCCGCTCCGGCCCCTCCACGGGCTTCGTCGTCTACGGCCGGGCCCCCGCCCCGACCGTGCGCCTCGCCCAGGAGCTGCGGGACAGTGTCGAGACGCTGGTGACGGCCGCCGTGGACTTCGACCGTTCACTGGGCTTCTCGTGGGACGCGGTGGGCTCCGCGCTCGGGGTCACCAAGCAGGCCGTGCACCGCCGCTACGGCGCCCGTCGCGCCGCGGCCCAGGCGGCTGCCGAGGCCGACCGGGCGACGGAACCGGCCGGCACCCGCACGCTCAACGCGAGCGCGGGACTGCCGACGGTGCCGGCGGCCCGCTCCATGCCGACCCAGCCGACCGCGGGCAGCCCGGTGCTCCGCGACGAGGCCCGTCCCACGGCCTTCCCCGGCCCGCGCAACGGCTGACGGGCGACGGCCCCACGCCCGTCAGCCGATGTCGGGCGGATCGATCCGTACCCGCACCGGCTCCTCGCTCCCCCGGGCCGTGCGAGCGGCCTGCGCGGTCTTCAGGGCGGTGGCCAGCGCGGCGCCGCTGCCCGGTGGCACGCGGACGAGCGCCCGCTCCCAGTGCTCACCGGGCGGCGGCCCCCCGGACCTGCGGGGCCGGCCGGGCGGCGCGGGCGGCAGCGGTACCGGCCCCAGCACCTCGGCGTCCGGCGGCAGTTCGGCCGCTCCCAGGAAATCGGCGACGGCCGCGGGCGTCCCGGACACGGCCGCCATCCGGGACACCGGCGGGAACCCCAGCTCGGCCCGCTCGGCCAGCTCCCGCACGGCGTGCCCGACGGGGTCCCAGCGCACGAGGGCCTGTACGGGGCGCAGGGTCGGCTCGGCCACCACGACCACCGTGCCCCCCTCGGCCTGGGGCCGCACCAGCGCGCCGGCCGCGATCCACCGGCGCAGCGCGTCCTCACCGGCCCGCAGGTCGGGCCGTACGAGCATGGCCCAGCCGTCCAGCAGCAGGGCCGCCGCGTAACCGCCCTCGGCGACCGGTTCGGCGCCGGGTGTGCTGACCACCAGCGCGGGCGTGCCGGGCACCGTGTCCAGCACATGCTCACGTCCCGAGGTGCGCACCGGTACGGCGGGGAAGGCCCGCCCCAGTTCCTCCGCGGTGCGCCGCGCGCCCACGACCTGGGCGCGGAGCCGGAAGCCGCCGCACTCCTGGCAGTGCCAGGAGCTCTCCTCGCGCCCGCACCAGTCGCATCGCAGGACGCCCCCGTCCTGCCCCTGGAGCGGTCCGGAGCAGTGCCGGCACCGGGCGGGCGCCCGGCACCGGTCGCAGGCCATCCGGGGCGCGTACCCCCGCCGGGGCACCTGCACGAGCACCGGCCCGTGCCGCAGCCCCTCGCGGGCCGCCTGCCAGGCCAGGGTGGGCAGCCGGGCGGCGCGGGCGGCCTCGTCGCGCGCGAGGTCGCCGTCACCGACCGTCCGGACCAGCGGGGCGGCGCGCCGCACCTGCTCCCGCCCGGCGGCCAGCGGCCGGGCCCAGCCGCTCTCGACGAGCTGGGCGGCCTCCACGGTGCAGCTCCAGCTCCCCAGCAGGAAGGCGCACCCGTCGAGGGCGGCGCGCAGGAGCAGGACGTCCCGGGTGTGCGGCTGCGGGGCGTGCTGCTCGCTGTGGCTGTCGTCCCCGTCGTCCCAGACGGCGACGAGGCCCAGGTCCCGCACGGGCGCGAACATCGCGGCCCGGGTGCCGACGACGGCACGTACGGATCCCCGCCGCACCGCCAGCCACTGCGCGTACCGCTTCTCCGGTCCGGCGTCGGCGGTGAGCAGCGCGTGCCGGCCGGTGCCGAGCAGCTCGGTCAGCGCGGCGTCCACGCGGGCGGCGGCCCGCCCGTCGGGTACGACGACGAGGGCACCGCGTCCCGAGGCCAGCGTGGCGGCGACGGCCCTGGCCAGTTCCTCGCTCCACAGCGGCCCCGGAAGCGCGTTCCACACGGCCCGGGGCGCCCCGCCCGAGGCCAGCGCGCCGAGGAACGCGCCCCCGTGTTCGTACCGCTCCCAGGAGCCGGTGTCCGGGGCCCGCGGCGGCGGCAGCGGTGCCGGGGAGGACCGCTGCTCGGCGCGCGCGTTGCGCGGCGGCACGGCGAGCTGGAGCACATCGGCGAGGCTTCCCGCGTAGCGGTCGGCGACGGCCCGCGCCAGCCCCAGCAGCTCCTCGCCGAGCACGGGCTCCGGTGACACGACCTGGGCGAGGGCAGCTAGGGGGCCGGAGTAGTCGGACTCGGCCCGCCGCTCGACGAGGAAGCCGTCGACGAGCCCGCCGCCCTCCCGGCGCCCCTCGCGCACCCGGTGCCGCCCGGCCCCGAACCGCACCCGCACGCGCACCCCGGGCTGCGCCTGCGCGTCCAGGTCGGCGGGCACGGCGTAGTCGAAGTACCGGTCGAGGTGCAGCACTCCCTTGTCGACCAGCACGCGGGCGACGGGCAGCCGCTCGGCGAGCGCGGCTCCCCGCCAGGTCCGCGGCTTGGCCCGCGGCACCTTCGCCTTCCGCACGCTCTCCCGGATGAGCGCGAGCTGCTCCGGCGGCGCCCCTTCGGCCCCGCCGTCCCCCGGCCCGTTCTCGCTGCTCACGCTTGCATTCTTACCAAACGCCACTGACAACGCCGCCCGGACCCGACCACCAGGGCCTGTCCACCGGGCCCGGCGTCCCGCCCGCACCCGTCCCACCGCCCCGCCACGCCCGCCCCACGCCCGGGCCGCCGCCCCGCGTCCGGGCCCCGCCCCGCGCCGGTCCCCGCGACCCGTCCGCGCGCACGCCGAGGCCCGGCCCCCCGCGCAGGGGAGCCGGGCCTCGGTGAGCGGTATCGCGGGGTTACAGGCCCGCGGCGGCGCGCAGGGCGTCCACGCGGTCCGTGCGCTCCCAGGTGAAGTCGGGCAGCTCGCGGCCGAAGTGGCCGTAGGCAGCGGTCTGGGAGTAGATCGGGCGCAGCAGGTCGAGGTCGCGGATGATCGCGGCCGGGCGGAGGTCGAAGACCTCGTCGATCGCCTTCTCGATCTTCTCGGTCTCGATCGTGTTGGTGCCGAAGGTCTCGACGAAGAGACCGACGGGCTCGGCCTTGCCGATCGCGTAGGCGACCTGGACCTCGCAGCGGGAGGCCAGGCCGGCCGCCACGACGTTCTTGGCGACCCAGCGCATGGCGTAGGCGGCCGAGCGGTCCACCTTGGACGGGTCCTTGCCGGAGAAGGCGCCGCCACCGTGGCGGGCCATGCCGCCGTAGGTGTCGATGATGATCTTGCGGCCGGTGAGGCCGGCGTCGCCCATCGGGCCGCCGATCTCGAAGCGGCCGGTGGGGTTGACCAGCAGGCGGTAGCCCTCGGTGTCCAGCTTGATGCCCTCGTCCAGGAGCGCCTTCAGCTCCGGCTCCACGACGAACTCGCGGATGTCGGGGGCGAGCAGCGACTCCAGGTCGATGTCGGAGGCGTGCTGGGAGGAGACGACCACCGTGTCGAGGCGGACGGCCTTGTCGCCGTCGTACTCGATGGTGACCTGCGTCTTGCCGTCGGGGCGCAGGTAGGGGATGGTCCCGTTCTTGCGGACGTCCGACAGGCGCTTGGACAGGCGGTGCGCCAGGAAGATCGGGAGCGGCATCAGGGTCGGCGTCTCGTCGGACGCGTAGCCGAACATCAGGCCCTGGTCGCCCGCGCCCTGCCGGTCCAGCTCGTCCTCGTCACCCTCGACCCGGGCCTCGTAGGCCGCGTCGACGCCCTGCGCGATGTCCGGGGACTGCGCGCCGATGGACACCGAGACACCGCAGGAGGCGCCGTCGAAGCCCTTCTTGGAGGAGTCGTAGCCGATGTCCAGGATCTTGCCGCGGACGAGGGTCGCGATGTCCGCGTAGGCCTTGGTCGTCACCTCGCCGGCCACATGGACCAGGCCGGTGGTGATCAGCGTCTCGACGGCGACCCGGGAGGTCGGGTCCTCGCGCAGAAGCGCGTCGAGAATGGTGTCGCTGATCTGGTCAGCGATCTTGTCGGGGTGACCCTCGGTCACGGACTCCGAGGTGAACAGGCGACGGGACACAACGCTCCCTGTGGTTGCAGCGGCTGCTGGCTGATCATTTGCGGTCGACACAGGGCTGCGCCCGGTCGACCGTGAACAGTTTATCGGTCGCACTCGGCCGACGGGCCACCATCTCGTTTCTCGGAGGCGTTGTGACCTGCGGCACAGGCATTCTGCACAATCGCGGCCGGTGTGACCAGAGCCGCCACACCCGGCTCGAGCGCCCCGACACGCGCCGTTCACCCGGGCGGAGGCCCCGGCCGGTGGCCAGCGGGCGGGTCAGTCCAGCCGCTGGGCGACCAGATCCCAGACGATGTCGGCCAGGGCCTCCTTGGGGCCGTGCGGCACCGCGGTCTCACTGCCGTCGGCGCCCAGGACGACGGCCTCGTTCTCCTCGGAGCCGAAGGTCTTGCGCTCCCCCACCTCGTTGACCACGAGCAGGTCGCAGCCCTTGCGGGCGAGCTTGGTGCGGCCGTTGGCGAGGACGTCGTCGGTCTCGGCGGCGAAGCCGACGACCACCTGTCCGGGGCGGGCGCGGTCGGCGGAGATCTCCGCGAGAATGTCTGGATTCCGCACCAGCACGACCGGATCGGGCTCGTGGCCGTCCCTCTTCTTGATCTTCCCGGCGGCGTAGACGGCCGGACGGAAGTCGGCGACGGCGGCGGCCATGACCACGGCGTCGGCGTCCGCCGCGGCCTTGAGGACGGCCTCGCGGAGCTGGACGGCCGTGCCCACCGGGACGACGTCCACGCCCGCCGGGTCGGGCAGGCCGGTGTCGGCCGCGACCAGCGTCACCCGGGCGCCGCGGGCGGCGGCCGTACGGGCGAGGGCGTAGCCCTGCTTGCCGGAGGAGCGGTTGCCGAGGAAGCGGACCGGGTCGAGGGGCTCGCGGGTGCCGCCCGCGGAGACGACGACGTGCCGCCCCCGCAGGTCGGGCTCGGTGACGCCGCGGGCCAGCACCCGGCGGCAGACCTCGAAGATCTCCGCCGGGTCCGGGAGCCGGCCCTTGCCGGTGTCGACGCCGGTGAGGCGGCCGACGGCGGGCTCGATGACGACGGCGCCGCGACGGCGGAGCGTGGCCACGTTCTCCCGGGTGGCCGGGTGCTCCCACATCTCGGTGTGCATGGCCGGGGCGAAGACGACCGGGCAGCGGGCGGTCAGCAGCGTGTTGGTCAGCAGGTCGTCGGCGAGGCCGTGGGCCGCCTTGGCGAGCATGTCGGCCGTGGCCGGGGCGACGACCACCAGGTCGGCGTGCTGGCCGATGCGGACGTGCGGGACCTCGTGCACGTCGTCCCACACCTCGGGCGAGACGGGCTTGCCGGACAGGGCCGACCAGGTGGCGGCGCCGACGAACTGCAGCGCGGAGGCGGTCGGCACCACCCGGACGTCATGGCCCGACTCCGTGAACCTTCTCAGCAGCTCACAGGCCTTGTAGGCGGCGATGCCACCACTGACCCCCAGCACGACCCTCGGCTTGTCCACCGTGTCTCCCGGACTCGAAAAACGTACGACCGACTCCATGACACACCACAGGCCCGGCAGCGTGACTGCCGGGCCTGTGGATAAGTCGATCGCAATCTGAAAAAACTACTGCGCCGGGCCCTCGATGGCCTCAGAGGTCAGCAGACCGGCGTTGATCTCGCGCAGGGCGATCGAGAGCGGCTTCTCGTGCACGTGGGTGTCGACGAGCGGACCGACGTACTCGAGGAGGCCCTCGCCGAGCTGCGAGTAGTACGCGTTGATCTGGCGGGCACGCTTGGCCGCGTAGATCACGAGGCTGTACTTCGAGTCGGTGGCCTCGAGAAGCTCGTCGATCGGCGGGTTGATGATGCCCTCGGGCGCGGTGATGGAAGAGGACACGCTCTACCTTCCGATGGATGGAAAAGAATCAGTCATCGTGATCACAGTCACGATCACACAATGTCCATCAAGGCTAGCAGCTCGCGCGCCACGTCCTCGACGGAGGTGTTGACCAGGGTCACATCGAACTCCGGCTCGGCCGCCAGCTCGGTCCTGGCCGCCTCCAGGCGGCGCTCGATGACCTCGGGCGGCTCGGTCCCCCGCCCGGTGAGCCTGCGCACCAGCTCCTCCCAGGAGGGCGGGGCCAGGAACACCAACTGGGCGTCGGACAGCGACTCGCGGACCTGGCGTGCGCCCTGGAGGTCGATCTCCAGCAGGACGGGCTCGCCGTTCTCCAGCCGCTCCTGCACGGCCGCGCGGGGCGTGCCGTAGCGGTTGCCGGCGAACTCCGCCCACTCCAGCAGCTCGCCGTTGGCGATGAGCTTGTCCATCTCGTCGTCGGTGACGAAGAAATAGTGGACTCCGTGCTGCTCGCCTGGGCGCGGCTTGCGGGTGGTCGCCGACACCGAGAGCCAGACGTCGGGGTGTTTCTTGCGCATATGAGCGACGACCGTGCTCTTGCCGACCCCCGAGGGGCCGGAGAGCACGGTCAGCCGCGGACGTGCGTCCGGGGGTTCGGGGGACGTCCCCCGGAGTGTTACTGCCATGCAGCGATTATCCAGCAATCCCGGAGTGCCCGGGACTCCCTGTCCGTCGGGAGGCGGACTCAGGAGCCGGTGCTGCCGAACTCACGCTCCAGGGAGGCGATCTGGTTGGAACCGAGACCGCGCACGCGGCGGCTCTCGGAGATTCCCAGACGCTCCATGATCTGCTTGGCGCGGACCTTGCCCACGCCCGGCAGGGACTCCAGCAGCGCGGAGACCTTCATCTTGCCGATGACGTCGTTCTCCTGGCCCTGCTTGATGACCTCGTGCAGGGAGGCGCCGGAGTGCTTGAGTCGATTCTTGACCTCGGCCCGCTCCCGGCGAGCCGCGGCGGCCTTTTCGAGCGCGGCTGCGCGCTGTTCAGGGGTAAGGGGCGGAAGAGCCACGCCTACGTCACCTCGGATGTCGAACTGTCGGATACGGACCGGTGAGGAACCTAGTCGCCCCACACCTGGGGAGCTACGAGCAACACGCGTCACCCGTTCTCCCCCACTGCCATGGAGGGCGTCGGAGGCACCCCCACTGCTCGGAGACTAGCGGGCAAGTCCGCCAGAGTCAGCGAGAACAGCGGAAAAGTCCTGGTCAGCCTCCGTCAGGTCGGACATTTCAGGCATATTGCCCTCGATTTGCAGATGTATTCACACTCAGGTCGGTGCGACAGCGCTCAGCCGAGCACGCGACCGGCGGTTCAGGCGCCGTCGACGGCCGCCCGGATCTCCTCCGCGACGCGCTCGGCCGCCCCGCGCAGCGCGCTGACGTCGGGACCGTGACGCAGAACACCCCGGCTGACGTTGGGCACCACGTTGCGCACGGCCGCCCCGAAGACACGGGGAAGGTCCGCGGGGGTCGCTCCCTGGGCGCCGATGCCGGGCGCGAGGAGCGGGCCGTTGATGTCGAGGCCGTACGAGGACAGGTCGCCGAGCGTGGCGCCGACGACCGCGCCGAAGGAGCCCAGCGGCTCCTCCCCGGCGTTCTCGGCCGCCAGGTGGGCCAGCATGGTCGCGCCGACGGTCCGGCCGTCGGCGCGCACCGCGTGCTGCACCTCGCCGCCCTCCGGGTTCGAGGTCAGCGCCAGCACGAACAGGCCGGCGCCGCTCTCCCGGGCCAGTGCGACGGCCGGGCTGAGCGAGCCGTAGCCGAGGTACGGCGAGACGGTCAGGGCGTCGGAGAACAGCGGGGCGTCCTGGCGCAGGAACGCCTCGGCGTAGGCGGCCATGGTCGAGCCGATGTCGCCGCGCTTGGCGTCCATCACGACCAGGGCACCGGCCGCCCGCGCCTCCCGGACGGACGTCTCCAGGACCGCGAGGCCCCGCGAGCCGAACCGTTCGTAGAAGGCGCTCTGCGGCTTCAGGACGGCCACCCGGTCGGCCACGGCCTCCACCACCGTGCGGCTGAACCGTTCCAGCCCGGCGACGTCGTCGTCCAGGCCCCACTCGGCGAGCAGGGAGGCGTGCGGGTCGATGCCGACACACAGCGGGCCGCGCTCGTCCATGGCGCGGCGGAGGCGGGCGCCGAAGGGCTCGTACGAGGTCATGCGTGCTTCCTCACGTCGGCGCCGACCGCGTCGGCGAGGGTGGCGTAGGGGCTGGTGCGCAGACGGGCGGCGAGGCCCTTGTGGACGGCGCGGCACCAGAACGGGCCCTCGTAGACGAAGGCGCTGTAGCCCTGGACCAGCGTGGCACCGGCCAGGATGCGCTGCCAGGCGTCCTCGGCGCTCTCGATGCCCCCGACGCCCACCAGGGTGATCCGGTCGCCCACGCGCGCGTACAGGCGGCGCAGCACCTCCAGGGAGCGTGCCTTGAGCGGGGCTCCGGACAGGCCGCCGGTCTCCTCGACCAGCGCGGAGGCGGAGCGCAGGCCGAGGCCCTCGCGCGCGATGGTGGTGTTGGTGGCGATGATGCCGTCCAGGCCGAGTTCGACGGCCAGGTCGGCGACGGCGTCGACGTCCTCGTCGGCGAGGTCCGGGGCGATCTTCACCAGCAGCGGGACGCGCCGGTTCGCCACCGTGCGGTCGGCGGCCTCGCGCACGGCGGTCAGCAGCGGGCGCAGGTGGTCCACCGCCTGGAGGTCGCGCAGTCCGGGCGTGTTGGGCGAGGAGACGTTGACGACGAGGTAGTCGGCGTACGGCGCGAGGCGCTCGGCGGACTTCACGTAGTCGGCGACGGCCTCCGCCTCCGGTACGACCTTGGTCTTGCCGATGTTGACGCCGACGACGGTCCGGAAGACCGGCTCACGGGTCGCCAGGCGGGCCGCGACGGCCAGCGAGCCGTCGTTGTTGAAGCCCATGCGGTTGATCAGGGCGCGGTCCTCGACCAGCCGGAACAGCCGCTTCTTCGGGTTGCCGGGCTGCGGCTCGCCGGTGACCGTGCCGATCTCGACGTGGTCGAAGCCCAGCATGGACATGCCGTCGATGGCGACGGCGTTCTTGTCGAAGCCGGCGGCGAGGCCGAAGGGGCCGTGCATCCGCAGCCCGAAGGCCTCGGTGCGCAGCTCCTTGTGGCGGGGCGCGAGGGCGGCGGCGGCGAAGGTGCGCAGCACGGGGACGCGGGCGGCCAGCCGGATCCAGCGGAAGGCCAGGTGGTGGGCCTGCTCGGGGTCCATCCGCCGGAAGACAAGGCGGAAGAAGATCTTGTACATGTGGGTGTCCTCATGAAGAGGGGGACACCGTTTCCGGTGTCCCCCTCGGGGCTGCTAGTCGCGGGCCGCGATCAGGTGTTCGGCGTGTTCCTGGAGCGAGCGGACGCCCACGTCGCCGTGGTTGAGGGCGTCGATGCCCTGGACGGCCGCCGCGAGCGCCTGGACGGTCGTCAGGCAGGGCACGGAGCGGGCCACCGCGGCCGTACGGATGTCGTAGCCGTCGAGGCGGCCACCGGTGCCGTACGGGGTGTTGACGATGAGGTCGACCTCGCCGTCGTGGATTAGCTGGACGATGGTCTTCTCGCCGTTGGGGCCGGTGCCCTCGGACTGCTTGCGGACGACCGTGGCGTTGATGCCGTTGCGCTTGAGGACCTCGGCGGTGCCGGAGGTGGCGAGCAGCTCGAAGCCGTGGGCGACCAGCTCGCGCGCCGGGAAGATCATCGAGCGCTTGTCGCGGTTGGCGACCGAGATGAACGCGCGGCCCTTGGTGGGCAGCGGGCCGTAGGCACCCGCCTGCGACTTGGCGTACGCCGTGCCGAAGACGGAGTCGATGCCCATGACCTCGCCGGTGGAGCGCATCTCCGGGCCGAGGATGGTGTCGACGCCGCGGCCCTGGATGTCCCGGAAGCGGGACCAGGGCAGGACGGCCTCCTTGACCGAGATCGGCGCGTCGAACGGCAGCTCGCCGCCGTCGCCCTTCCTCGGCAGCAGGCCCTCGGCGCGCAGCTCGGCGATGGTCGCGCCCAGCGAGATGCGGGCGGCGGCCTTGGCGAGCGGTACCGCGGTCGCCTTCGAGGTGAAGGGGACCGTACGGGAGGCGCGCGGGTTGGCCTCCAGGACGTAGAGGATGTCGCCGGCCATCGCGAACTGGATGTTGATCAGGCCGCGCACGCCGACGCCCCTGGCGATGGCCTCGGTGGAGGCGCGCAGGCGCTTGATGTCGAAGCCGCCGAGGGTGATCGGGGGCAGCGCGCACGCCGAGTCGCCGGAGTGGATGCCGGCCTCCTCGATGTGCTCCATGACTCCGCCGAGGTACAGCTCCTCGCCGTCGTAGAGGGCGTCGACGTCGATCTCGATCGCGTCGTCGAGGAAGCGGTCGACGAGGACCGGCCGGGAGGGGCTGATCTCCGTCGACTCGGCGATGTAGGAGGCGAGACGGGTCTCGTCGTAGACGATCTCCATGCCGCGCCCGCCGAGGACGTAGGAGGGCCGGACCAGGACCGGGTAGCCGATCTCGTCGGCGATGGCCTTGGCCTCCTCGAAGGTGGTGGCCGTGCCGTGCTTGGGCGCCGGCAGGCCCGCCTCCGCCAGGACGCGGCCGAAGGCGCCGCGGTCCTCGGCCGCGTGGATGGCCTCGGGGGGCGTGCCGACGACCGGCACGCCGTTGTCCTTCAGGGCCTGCGCCAGGCCCAGCGGGGTCTGGCCGCCAAGCTGGACGATGACGCCCGCGAGCGGGCCCGCCTGCTGCTCGGCGTGGACGATCTCCAGCACGTCCTCGAGCGTCAGCGGCTCGAAGTACAGGCGGTCTGAGGTGTCGTAGTCCGTGGAGACGGTCTCCGGGTTGCAGTTGACCATCACGGTCTCGTATCCGGCGTCGGACAGCGCGAAGGAGGCGTGCACGCAGGAGTAGTCGAACTCGATGCCCTGGCCGATGCGGTTCGGGCCCGAGCCGAGGATGATCACCGCCGGCTTCTCGCGGCGCGCGACCTCGGTCTCCTCGTCGTAGGAGGAGTAGAAGTACGGCGTCTTCGCGGCGAACTCGGCGGCGCAGGTGTCGACCGTCTTGTAGACCGGGCGGATGCCGAGGGCGTGCCGGACCTCACGGACGACGTCCTCGCGCAGGCCGCGGATCTCGCCGATCTGCTGGTCGGAGAAGCCGTGCCGCTTGGCCTCGGCGAGCAGGTCGGCGGTCAGCTCGGGCGCGCCGGCCAGCTCGTCCGCGATCTCCTTGATCAGGAAGAGCTGGTCCACGAACCACGGGTCGATCTTCGTGTAGTCGAAGACCTCCTCGGGCGTGGCGCCCGCGCGGATGGCCTGCATGACGGTGTTGATCCGACCGTCGGTGGGCCGTACGGCCTCGCGCAGCAGGGTTTCCTTGTCACCGGGGTCGCCGGTGAAGGCGAACTGGCTGCCCTTCTTCTCCAGCGAGCGCAGCGCCTTCTGGAAGGCCTCGGGGAAGTTGCGGCCGATGGCCATGGCCTCGCCGACCGACTTCATGGTGGTGGTCAGCGTGGAGTCGGCCTGCGGGAACTTCTCGAAGGCGAACCGCGGGGCCTTGACGACCACGTAGTCGAGCGTGGGCTCGAAGGAGGCCGGGGTCTCGCGCGTGATGTCGTTCGGGATCTCGTCCAGCGTGTAGCCGACGGCCAGCTTGGCGGCGATCTTGGCGATCGGGAAGCCGGTCGCCTTGGAGGCGAGGGCGGAGGAACGCGACACGCGCGGGTTCATCTCGATGACGATCACGCGGCCGTCCTCGGGGTTCACCGCGAACTGGATGTTGCAGCCGCCGGTGTCGACGCCGACCTCGCGGATGACGGCGATGCCGACGTCGCGCAGGATCTGGTACTCGCGGTCGGTCAGCGTCATCGCGGGCGCGACGGTGATGGAGTCACCGGTGTGCACGCCCATCGGGTCGAAGTTCTCGATGGAGCAGACGACCACGACGTTGTCGTGCTTGTCGCGCATCAGCTCCAGCTCGTACTCCTTCCAGCCGAGGATGGACTCCTCCAGGAGGACCTCGGTGGTCGGGGAGAGGGTCAGGCCCTGGCCGGCGATGCGGCGCAGCTCCTCCTCGTCGTGCGCGAAGCCGGAGCCGGCGCCGCCCATGGTGAAGGAGGGGCGGACGACGACCGGGTAGCCGCCGAGCGTCTCGACGCCCTGGATGACGTCGTCCATGGAGTGGCAGATGACCGAGCGGGCGGACTCGCCGTGCCCGATCTTGCGGCGGACCTCCTCGACGACGCCCTTGAACAGGTCGCGGTCCTCGCCCTTGTGGATGGCCTCGGGCTTGGCGCCGATCAGCTCGACGCCGTACTTCTCCAGCGCGCCGTTCTCGTGCAGCGAGATGGCGGTGTTCAGGGCCGTCTGGCCGCCCAGCGTGGGCAGCAGGGCGTCGGGGCGCTCCTTGGCGATGATCTTCTCGACGAACTCGGGGGTGATCGGCTCGACGTAGGTGGCGTCGGCGATCTCCGGATCCGTCATGATCGTCGCCGGGTTGGAGTTGACGAGGACGACGCGCAGGCCCTCGGCCTTGAGCACCCGGCACGCCTGGGTGCCGGAGTAGTCGAACTCGGCGGCCTGGCCGATGACGATCGGGCCGGAGCCGATGACCAGGACGGACTGGATATCGGTGCGCTTAGGCACGCTGGCCCTCCATCAGGGAAACGAAGCGGTCGAACAGGTAGGCGGCGTCGTGCGGTCCGGCTGCCGCTTCCGGGTGGTACTGCACGGAGAAGGCGGGCTGGTCGAGCAACTGGAGCCCCTCCACGACGTTGTCGTTGAGGCAGACGTGCGAGACCTCGGCGCGGCCGAACTTCGTCTCGCTGACCTTGTCGAGCGGCGCGTCCACGGCGAATCCGTGATTGTGCGCGGTGACCTCCACCTTGCCGGTCGTACGGTCCTGGACCGGCTGGTTGATGCCGCGGTGGCCGTACTTCAGTTTGTAGGTGCCGAAGCCGAGCGCGCGGCCGAGGATCTGGTTGCCGAAGCAGATGCCGAACAGGGGGGTCCTGCGCTCCAGGACGGCCGACATGAGCGCGACCGGGCCGTCGGCCGTGGCCGGGTCGCCGGGGCCGTTGGAGAAGAAGACGCCGTCCGGGCCGACGGCGTAGACGTCGTCGGCGGTGGCGGTGGCGGGCAGGACGTGCACCTCGATGCCGCGCTCGGCCATGCGGTGCGGGGTCATGCCCTTGATGCCGAGGTCGATGGCGGCGACGGTGAACCGCTTCTCGCCGACCGCCGGGACGACGTACGCCTCCTTGGTCGCGACCTCCTCGTACAGGCTCGCGCCCTTCATGTGCGGCTGGGCCTGCACGCGCTCCAGCAGCTCGGCCTCGGGGGCGACCGCCTCGCCCGAGAAGATGCCGGCGCGCATCGAGCCGCGCTCACGCAGGTGACGGGTGAGGGCCCGGGTGTCGATGCCGGAGATGCCGACGACGCCCTGGCGCTCCAGTTCGTCGTCCAGGGAGCGCTTAGCGCGCCAGTTGGACGGCACGCGCGCGGGGTCGCGCACCACGTAGCCGGAGACCCAGATGCGGCCCGACTCGTCGTCCTCGTCGTTCCAGCCGGTGTTGCCGATCTGCGGGGCGGTCGCGACGACGATCTGGCGGTCGTACGACGGGTCGGTCAGGGTCTCCTGGTAACCGGTCATGCCGGTGGAGAACACGGCCTCGCCGAAGGTCTCCCCCACGTTCCCGTAGGCGCGGCCGCGGAAGAGGCGGCCGTCCTCCAGGACGAGTACGGCGGGAAGCGCCTTGTTCCTCTGGGAGGAGCTTCCCCTGGTGGAGGTCGTCATCGTGCGCCTTCCGTCTCGGTGGTCATCTGGTTCAGGGTGTCGACCCACTCGGTGTGCTCGGCCGCGCGGTCGGAGCGGAACCCGGAGTCGATCAGTTTGTCGCCGTGCGCCCAGGTCACCACCAGCAGTCCGCCCTCGGTGAGGACCTTGCCGGCGATGCCCTTGTCCAGGCGCGCCTCCCGCAGTGCGGCGGTGGGGACGAAGAAGTCGGCCGCCCCGGGGCGCTCGACCTCCAGGCCCGCGTCGGTCAGGGTGAGCTCGACCCGGCTGCGGGTGCCGAGGCCGTGGGCCACGATGCGGTCCAGCCACTGTCCGGCGGTGGTGGAGCCGTGGTAGCGGCCGCTCATCGTCAGTCTCGCCTCGCCGGGCTCGTCCGGCGCGGTGGGCAGCTCCGGGATGTCGCCCTGGAGGGTGCCGCGCCACTTCCAGCCCTCGCGCATCAGCCAGTAGACGAGCGCGATGAACAGGACGAGTCCGACGAGCCAGCCGATGCGGGCCGGCCAGTCGGTGACGTCGGCCGACCTCCTGGCCTCGGCCAGCAGGATTACAGGTGTCACGTGAGCTTCCCGTCGACGAGCGTGCCCTTGCCCCGCAGCCAGGTGTGGGTGACCCGGCCCGGCAGCTCGCGCCCCTGGTAGGGGGTGTTGCGGCTGCGTGAGGCGAAGCCCGCGGGGTCCACCTGGCCACGGTATGCCGTATCGACGAGGGTGAGGTTGGCGGGCTCACCAGCCGAGACGGGACGGCCGTGCCCGGTGGCCTGTCCGATCTGCGCGGGCCGGAAGGACATGCGGTCGGCGACGCCGGCCCAGTCCAGCAGGCCCGTGTCGACCATGGTCTCCTGGACCACCGACAACGCCGTCTCCAGGCCGACCATGCCCATGGCGGCGGCGGCCCACTCGCAGTCCTTGTCCTCGTGCGGGTGCGGGGCGTGGTCGGTGGCGACGATGTCGATCGTGCCGTCGGCGAGCGCCTCGCGCAGGGCCATGACGTCCCGCTCGGTGCGCAGCGGCGGGTTGACCTTGTAGACGGGGTTGTACGTCCGTACGAGCTCGTCGGTGAGGAGCAGGTGGTGCGGGGTGACCTCGGCGGTGACCCGGATGCCGCGGGACTTGGCCCAGCGGACGATCTCGACCGAGCCGGCGGTCGACAGGTGGCAGATGTGGACGCGGGAGCCGACGTGCTCGGCGAGCAGCACGTCCCGCGCGATGACCGACTCCTCGGCGACGGCCGGCCAGCCGCCCAGGCCCAGCTCGGCGGAGACGACGCCCTCGTTCATCTGGGCGCCCTCGGTCAGGCGCGGCTCCTGCGCGTGCTGGGCGACGACCCCTCCGAAGGCCTTCACGTACTCCAGCGCGCGGCGCATGATCACGGCGTCGTCCACGCACTTGCCGTCGTCGGAGAAGACGGTGACGCCGGCGGCGGACTCGTGCATGGCGCCCAGCTCGGCGAGGTTCCTGCCCTCCAGGCCGACGGTGACGGCGCCGATGGGCTGCACGTCGCAGTAGCCGTGCTCCCTGCCGAGCCGCCAGACCTGCTCGACGACGCCGGCGGTGTCGGCGACCGGGAAGGTGTTGGCCATGGCGAACACGGCCGTGTAGCCGCCGCTCGCCGCCGCGCGGGTGCCGGTGAGCACCGTCTCGGAGTCCTCTCGGCCCGGCTCGCGCAGGTGGGTGTGCAGGTCGACCAGGCCGGGCAGCAGCACCTTGCCGCCGGCCTCGACGACCTCGGCGCCTTCGGCGGACAGCCCGGTGCCGACCTCGGCGACGGTCTCGCCGTCGATGAGCACGTCCTGCGGCTCACCGCCGAGCACCCTGGCGCCACGGATCAGGATCTTGCTCATGGTCTTACTTCTCCTCGGCCGTGAAGGGGGTGTGCGCGGAGCGCTCGTCGGCGGGCTGGTGGTGGGAGACGGACGGGCGGGCGTGGGTGACGGCGGGTTCGTTGCCGCCGAGCAGCAGGTAGAGGACGGCCATGCGGATGGAGACGCCGTTGGCGACCTGCTCCACCGCGGTACAGCGGTCGGAGTCGGCGACCTCGGCGGTGATCTCCATGCCGCGGACCATCGGGCCGGGGTGCATCACGATGGCGTGCCCGGGCAGTCTGGCCATGCGGTCGCCGTCGAGGCCGTAGCGCCGCGCGTACTCGCGCTCGGTCGGGAAGAAGGCCGCGTTCATCCGCTCGCGCTGGACGCGGAGCATCATCACCGCGTCACTCTTGGGCAGCGTGCTGTCGAGGTCGTACGAGACCGCGCACGGCCAGGACTCCACTCCGATCGGCAGCAGGGTGGGCGGGGCGACGAGGGTGACCTCGGCGCCGAGGGTGTGCAGCAGGTCCACGTTGGAGCGGGCGACCCGGCTGTGCAGGACGTCACCGACGACGGTGACGCGCTTGCCGGACAGGTCCTGGCCGAGCCCGGTGTCGCGGCCGGTCAGCCGGCGGCGCAGGGTGAAGGCGTCCAGCAGTGCCTGGGTGGGGTGCTGGTGGGTGCCGTCGCCGGCGTTGATGACGGCGGCGTCGATCCAGCCCGAGTTGGCCAGGCGGTACGGGGCTCCGGAGGCGCCGTGCCGGATGACCACGGCGTCGACGCCCATGGCCTCCAGGGTCTGGGCGGTGTCCTTCAGGGACTCGCCCTTGGACACCGACGATCCCTTGGCGGTGAAGTTGATGACGTCGGCGGACAGGCGCTTCTCGGCGGCTTCGAAGGAGATGCGCGTGCGCGTGGAGTCCTCGAAGAAGAGGTTGACGATCGTCCGGCCGCGCAGGGTCGGCAGCTTCTTGATCGGCCGGGCGGCGACCCGGGCCATCTCCTCGGCGGTGTCGAGGATCAGGACGGCGTCGTCGCGGGTGAGATCGGCGGCCGAGATGAGATGACGGTGCATCTGTCAGGCTCCGTAAGGCAGTTCAAATGGGGAGAAGCAGGGCAGACCAGTGCGCGTACCGGCACGCCGAGGCGGCCGGGCGCCCGGCTTGCTACTGACCGGCCGGCTTGGCACCGAGCAGCACGGTGTCGCGACCGTCCTCCTCGGTGAGCTGGACCTTGACCGTCTCCCGCAGCGACGTGGGGAGGTTCTTGCCGACGTAGTCGGCACGGATGGGCAGTTCGCGGTGGCCGCGGTCGACCAGGACCGCGAGCTGGACCGCGCGCGGGCGCCCGATGTCGTTCAGGGCGTCCAGGGCGGCGCGGATGGTGCGACCGGAGAACAGCACGTCGTCGACGAGGACGACGAGCCTGCCGTCGATGCCGTCACCGGGGATCTCGGTGCGGGCCAGCGCGCGCGGCGGGTGCATGCGCAGGTCGTCGCGGTACATGGTGATGTCGAGCGAGCCGACCGGGACCGTCCGGTCGGTGATCTGCTCCAGCTTGGCGGCGAGCCGCTGGGCGAGGAAGACGCCCCGGGTCGGAATGCCGAGGAGCACCACGTCGTCGGCGCCCTTGGCGCGTTCGACAATCTCGTGGGCGATGCGGGTCAGCACCCGCGCGATGTCGGGGCCCTCCAGGACGGGCCGCGCATCGGCGGCGGACGGATTCGCGTGGGTGTCCATAAGAAACGGACCTCCTTCTCCGCCTCACGGGACGGACCTTAAAGGACGTCGGATTTGCGCCATCCACGGTAGCAGGTACCCGGAGCGGCCCGGTGCGTCACCCCCTCGGCCCAGCCGGCCCCCGCCACCACGGAAGAGTCGGTGTGGACCATTCGGCTTGACGCAGAAGAGTCACGCTGCGTAACCTCACAGTGAGTTACCAGCGGCGCGGCGGGAAGGCAGCCGGCCGCGTCGACACAGTGTCCGGGGAGCTATATGTCCAGCGAATACGCCAAACAGCTCGGGGCCAAGCTCCGGGCCATCCGCACCCAGCAGGGCCTTTCCCTCCACGGTGTCGAGGAGAAGTCACAGGGGCGCTGGAAGGCCGTGGTGGTCGGTTCGTACGAGCGCGGCGACCGCGCCGTGACCGTACAGCGCCTGGCCGAATTGGCCGATTTCTATGGCGTTCCCGTGCAGGAGCTGCTGCCGGGCACCACGCCGGGCGGCGCCGCCGAGCCGCCGCCGAAGCTGGTCCTGGACCTGGAGCGGCTGGCCACCGTGCCGGCCGAGAAGGCGGGCCCCCTCCAGCGCTACGCGGCGACGATCCAGTCCCAGCGCGGCGACTACAACGGGAAGGTGCTCTCGATCCGCCAGGACGACCTGCGCACACTCGCCGTCATCTACGACCAGTCCCCCTCGGTCCTCACCGAGCAACTGATCAGCTGGGGCGTCCTGGACGCCGACGCGCGCCGCGCGGTGGCCGCCCACGACGAGGCCTGAGCCCCCGCTCGCGCCTCAGCAGAAACGTGCCGCCGGGGCGGCCGGAACCTCACGGTTCCGGCCGCCCCGGCGGCGTTCACGACTGTTCCGGCGCTCTGCCGCGCCCGGGCCGGCACACGTGCCGCCCAAGGAGCGCGGGGCCGCATCGCGGATGCGGCCCCGTGACGTGGGCACGAGCGACCACGGACGACCCGCAGCCGCCGCCGAGCGCGCCTAGGCGCGGCGCAGCGTCGGCTTCAGCTCCTTCAGCCGGCCCAGCAGGCCGTTGACGAACGAGGGCGACTCGTCGGTGGAGAACTCCTTGGCCAGTTGCACCATCTCATCCAGGACGACGGCGTCCGGGGTCTCGTCCACCCAGATCAGCTCGTACGCGCCCAGCCGCAGGATGTTGCGGTCGACGACCGGCATACGGTCGAGCGCCCAGCCCACCGCGTACTGGGAGATCAGCTCGTCGATCCGCGCCGCGTGCTCCGCGTAGCCCTCGATCAACTGCATCGTGTACTCGCTGACCGGCGGCTGCCGGGTGTCCGACCGGGAGAGCCGGATCCAGTCCGCGAGCACCGTCAGAACGTCGGCGTCGCGCTGGTCGCCCTCGAAGAGGATCTGGAAGGCGCGCTTGCGGGCCGTGTTGCGGGCAGCCACGGTTAGCTGTTCACCCGGCCGAGGTAGTCGCTGGTGCGGGTGTCGACCTTGATCTTCTCACCGGTGGTGATGAAGAGCGGGACCTGGATCTGGTGACCGGTCTCCAGGGTGGCGGGCTTGGTGCCGCCGGTGGAGCGGTCGCCCTGGACGCCCGGCTCGGTCTCCTGGACGGTCAGCTCGACGGCGGCCGGCAGCTCGACGAAGAGCACCTCGCCCTCGTGCTGAGCGACGGTGGCGGTGAAGCCCTCGATCAGGAAGTTGGCGGCGTCGCCGACGGCCTTGCGGTCGACCATGAGCTGGTCATAGGTCTGCATGTCCATGAAGACGAAGTACTCGCCGTCCATGTACGAGAACTGCATGTCGCGCTTGTCGACAGTGGCCGTCTCGACCTTGACACCGGCGTTGAAGGTCTTGTCGACGACCTTGCCGGAGAGCACGTTCTTGAGCTTGGTGCGCACGAAGGCCGGGCCCTTGCCGGGCTTGACGTGCTGGAACTCGACGACGGACCAGAGCTGGCCGCCTTCGAGCTTGAGCACCAGGCCGTTCTTGAGGTCGTTCGTGGAAGCCACGGTTGCGGAATCTCCTGGACTGACGTACGACCCCGGGACACGCGCCCAGCGGCTCCGGAGAAGTGCCTCTTCCCTGGGTTCGCTCAGAGCGCGAGCAGCTCCTTGGTCGTGATGGTGAGTAGCTCGGGTCCGCCGTCCGCCTCGGGGCGCACGACGAGCGTGTCATCGATCCGGACACCGCCCCGGCCCGGGAGGTGGACCCCCGGTTCGACGGTGACCGGCACGCAAGCGTCCAGTTTACCCATGGCCGCGGGAGCTAGCTGCGGGTCCTCGTCAATTTCGAGTCCGACCCCGTGTCCGGTCAGCGGTGGCAGGGACTCCGCATAGCCCGCCGAGTCCAGTACCTGCCGTGCGGCGTGGTCCACGTCACGGTAGGCGGTACCGGGTGCCAGGCACTCGCGCCCGGCCCGCTGGGCGGCGAAGACGAGGTCGTACAGCTCGATCTGCCAGTCGGCGGGCGAGGTGCCGATGACGAAGGTGCGGCCGATCTCGCAGCGGTAGCCGCGGTAGGTGGCGCCGAGGCACACGGAGAGGAAGTCGCCCTCCTCCACGCGCCGGTCGGTGGGGCGGTGGCCGCGGCGGCCGGCGTGCGGTCCGGTGGCCACGGAGGTGGGGAAGGCCGGGCCGTCGGCGCCGTGGTCCACCAGGCGCCGCTCCAGCTCCAGCGCGAGGTGCCGCTCGGTACGGCCGACCAGGATGGACTCCAGCAGCTCACCGAGGGCCTGGTCGGCGATCTCGGCGCCGATGCGGAGACAGGAGATCTCCTCCTCGTCCTTGACCACCCTGAGCTGTTCCACTGCGCCGCCGAGGTCGACGAGGCGGAGCCCCGGGGCGACGGAGGTGATCGCCCGGTGCCGGCTGACGGTGAGGTGGTGCTCCTCCACGGCGAGGCCGTCGGCGTCCTGCCCCGCGGCGAGGTCCGCCGCGGCGACCGCCGGGTCGCCCCCGGGGGACGCGAGGACGTGCAGGCGCAGGTTCTCGTCCGGCCGGCCTTCGGTGGCGCGGTCGCCGGGCGGACCCGCGCACACCAGGAGGTCCTCACGCCGGCCTAGCAGGAGGACGGCGCCCTGGGGGGCGGCCCCCGCCAGATAGCGCACGTTGGCGGGTCGGCTGACCAGGGCGGCGGGGGCGCCGGCCGCGTTGCAGCGGTCCCTCAGCCGGGATCGGCGGTTCGCGTACACCTCTGACATGAGATGAGCGTAGGAGTTCTGCCCGGATTGTGCCGGTTGGCAAGGGCCGAGTGGGGACGGAGGCCGTGGGGACGGGGGTCCACGGCGCCCCGGATCCGGCCCTCCGGACGCCCTGGGACGGCGCCGCGTCGGATTCCGGGAGCCCGTGGCACGGGGCTTGTGGCACGGCACCGCGGGCCCGGGGCGGGGCACCTTGGGGCCCGGGGCGGGGCACCGCGGGACCCGAAGCGGGACACCGCGGGCCCCGGAGCAGGACGGGACGCAGTGAATTCCGCTAGCCGACAGCACGGGCCTGGAGCGCGGCTCCCCGAGGCCCGGGGACCGGCCCTGCCACGCTTCGCGGCGCGGCTCGATGACGCATCGGGGCGCGGCTCAGCGGCCCCCGGGACTCCGTGACGGATCTCGGGCGCGGCTCCGTGACACCTCGCAGCGCGACTCCGTGACGCATCGGGCGCGACTCAGCGGACCCCAGGAGCCCGTGACACACCTCGCGGCGCCACTCCCTCACGTCCCGCAGCGCGACTCCGTGACGCATCCGGCGAGGCTCAGCGGACCCCCGGACCTCGTGACACCTCGCAGCGCGGCTCCGGTTCCGTCGGACCTGGGGCGCGGCACGCAGGCGCCGGGGCCCGGTTCACCAGCGGCGCGCGTGTGCGGCCCCGGGGCGGGTGGCCCGCGTCGTTTCGCGTGGTCCTCGGGGGCGCCGTCGTTCACCAGCTCGGCGGGCTCGCTATGGCTCTCGCCAGGACCTCGTCCAGGACGCGGGCCGTCGCGGGGACGTCGAGCTGGGAGTTGTCGATGATCGGCAGGCCCGAGCCGTACCAGCCGGCCATGCGGCCGTGGATGCGGGCCACCTCCTCGTCGGTGAGACGGCGGTTGCCGCTGCGTTCGGCGTTGCGCTCCAGGACGATGTCCAGGCCCGGCAGGAGGACGACCGGGAGCAGGCCGGGGCCCACGTGCCGCTTCCAGCCGCCGAGGCCCACGACCGGGCGGTCGGGGAAGACGGCGTCGTCCAGGATGCAGGAGATGCCGTTGGCGAGGAAGTTACGGGCGGCGAAGCCACAGGTGCGGCGGGCCAGGCGGTACTGCGCCTCGGAGTTGTCGTTCCAGCCGGACTGGGGGTCGGCGAAACCGGAACGTACCCATTCGCGGACGTCGTCCAGGCTGATGTGGGCCGTGGGGACGCGGCGGTGGTCCGCCCAGTACTTGGCGACGCTGGTCTTGCCCGCGCCCGCCGGACCGATGAGGAGGACGGCGAGGGTGGTGGAGGCCGGGTCCGGGGCCGGGACCGTGGCCGTGGCGGGCGGCGCCGACGGCACGCCGACCGGGCCGCCGGGTGGCAGCGGCACGTGCCCGGTGGTATCTGGGGCCGGCGGCGGGCCGGGGGTGTGCTGAGGCGGCGCGTGCCGCGGGGGCGCCGGCGGCACCGGACCGGAGCCGGGCGGGGCCTGCGGCGGCGGGCCGGGCGGGGCCGGGAAGCCCGGTGGGAGGACGGGGACGGGACCCTGGGATGTGCCCGGGGGCGGCCCCGGGTGGTGTGCGCCCGACGCCCCGCCGGCGTGCGGGTCTCGCCCCGGGTGGTGTGCGGCCGACGCCCAGCCGGCGTGCGGTCCCTGCCCCAACTGGTGGGGCGGCGGCAGCGGAGACCCGACTGCGTACTGCATCCGTTGCCACTCCGTCTCGTCGTCTTGGCTCGTTCGCCGCCGAGGCGTCCGAGTCGGTGTCGACACGCCCCTCCAGCTCACTCGCTACAGGCAATTGGCGCTGGCAGCGAGGGTGCGCCCCCGCTCGCCACCGAACGGTACCGTCCCCGGCCGTCGTTCGGTGAAACGACCGGGGGCGGCCCGAAGTGCCCGGTCCGGCAGGGAAGAAGCACGCACCACCGGAAAATACGTGCCGGAACACGTGCACAAGAAGCCGGGAACCGGAACGCGGTGCGCCCGGAGCGGTGTGCGGCCTACTGGCCGACCTCGCCGTAGGCGGCGAGCAGGACGGCCGGGTCGGGGCCCTCCAACAGGGTCGGCCGGGCCAGGCCGTCCAGCACGACGAAGCGCAGCAGGTCGCCGCGGGACTTCTTGTCCACCTTCATCGTCTCCAGCAGCTTGGGCCACTGGTCGTAGCGGTAGTGCAACGGCAGGCCGACGGATTCCAGGATGGCGCGGTGACGGTCGGCCGTCGCGTCGTCCAGGCGGCCCGCCAGGCGGCCGAGTTCGGCGGCGAAGTGCATCCCGACGGCGACCGCGGCGCCGTGCCGCCACTTGTAGCGCTCGTTCTTCTCGATGGCGTGGCCGAGCGTGTGACCGTAGTTCAGGATCTCGCGCGGACCGGACTCCTTCAGGTCCGCGGAGACGACCTCCGCCTTGACCCGGATCGACCGCTCGATCAGTTCGGCCGTGTGCGGGCCCGCCGGGGTCCGGGCGGCCTCGGGGTCGGCCTCGATCAGGTCCAGGATCGCCGGATCGGCGATGAAACCGGCCTTGATGACCTCGGCGAGGCCGGAGACGTAGTCGTGGACCGGGAGGGAGTCCAGCGCGGCCAGGTCGCACAGCACGCCGGCCGGCGGGTGGAAGGCTCCGACCAGGTTCTTGCCCTCGGCCGTGTTGATGCCGGTCTTGCCGCCGACCGCCGCGTCCACCATGGCCAGCACGGTCGTCGGGACGGCGATCCAGCGCACCCCGCGCAGCCAGGTCGCGGCGACGAAGCCGGCCAGGTCCGTGGTCGAGCCGCCGCCGACGCCGACGATGGCGTCGGTGCGGGTGAAGCCGGACTGGCCGAGCGCCTTCCAGCAGTAGGCGGCGACCTCGGCGGTCTTGGCCTCCTCCGCGTTGGGCACCTGGATGGCGACGGCCTCGTACCCCTGATCGGCCAGGTCGGCGCGGAGCGCGTCGCCGGTCTCGGCCAGCGACTCCGGGTGGATCACCGCGACCCGCTTGGCCTGCTCACCGATCAACCCGGGCAGCTCGCCCAGGAGTTGCCGGCCGACGAGCACCTCGTACGGGTCGGTGCCCGCGGTGCCGGCGACCTGGACACGGGTGACTGCCTCGCTCATGCTTGTTTCAACTCCAGTGCGTCCAGCGCTGCTTGCGTGACCTCTTCGGGGGTGCGGCCGTCCGTCGGCACCACGGCGGTGGCGACCTCCTCGTACAGGTGCCGCCGCGCCTCCATCAGCTCGCGCCACTGCTTGCGCGGGTTGACCGCGAGCAGGGGGCGGGCCACGTTGAGCCCGGTGCGCCGGACGGCCTCATCGACCTCCATCGAGAGGTAGACCACCCGGTGCCCGGCGAGCGCCGCGCGGGTGTCCGGGTCGAGGACGGCACCGCCGCCGAGCGCGACGACGCCCTCGTGCTCGGCGAGCGCGGTCCGTACCGCCCGTTTCTCGATCGCCCGGAAGGCGTCCTCGCCCTCGTCCACGAAGATCTCGGCGATGGCGCGGCCCTCGGCGGTGACGATGTCCTCGTCGGTGTCCCGGTAGCCGACGCCGAGGCGCTCGGCGAGGAGCCGGCCGACGGTGGACTTGCCGACGCCCATGGGTCCGATCAGGACGATCGCTGGCACGGCACTCACCGGATCGCGAGGTTGTCGAGGTAGGACCGCACGTTGCGGCGGGTCTCCGGGACGGAGTCGCCGCCGAACTTCTCGGCGACCGCGTCTGCGAGGACGAGCGCCACCATGGCCTCGGCGACGATGCCGGCGGCCGGGACCGCGCAGACGTCGGACCGCTGGTGGTGGGCCTGGGCGGCCTCACCCGTGACGACGTCCACCGTCTGCAGGGCCCGGGGCACGGTCGCGATCGGCTTCATGGCCGCGCGGACGCGCAGCAGCTCACCGGTGGTGAGGCCGCCCTCGGTGCCGCCCGAGCGGCCGGTGGAGCGGCGGATGCCCTCGGCGGTGGTGACGATCTCGTCGTGCGCCTGGGAACCGGGCACCCGGGCCAGCCCGAAGCCGTCGCCGACCTCGACGCCCTTGATCGCCTGGATGCCCATGAGAGCCGCGGCCAGGCGGGCGTCCAGACGCCGGTCCCAGTGCACGTGCGAGCCGAGGCCGACCGGCACGCCGTAGGCCAGCACCTCCACCACGCCGCCGAGCGTGTCGCCGTCCTTGTGGGCCTGGTCGATCTCCGCGACCATCGCCTTGGAGGCGTCGGCGTCCAGGCAGCGCACCGGGTCGGCGTCGAGCTTCTCGACGTCGGCCGGGGTGGGGTGGAGGCCGTAGGGGGCCTTGGCCGCGGCCAGCTCCACGACGTGGGAGACGATCTCGATGCCGGCCGTCTCCTTCAGGTACGACCGGGCGACCGCGCCGAGGGCCACCCGGGCGGCGGTCTCACGGGCGGAGGCGCGCTCCAGGATCGGGCGGGCTTCGTCGAAGCCGTACTTCTGCATGCCTGCGAGGTCGGCGTGGCCGGGGCGCGGGCGGGTCAGCGGTGCGTTGCGGGCCAGGCCGCCGAGCACCTCGGGGTCGACCGGGTCGGCCGCCATGACCTGCTCCCACTTCGGCCATTCGGTGTTGCCCACCATGACCGCGACCGGGGAGCCGAGGGTCAGGCCGTGCCGCACCCCGCCCAGGAAGGTGACCTCGTCCCGCTCGAACTTCATCCGCGCACCGCGGCCGTAGCCGAGCCGCCGCCGCGCAAGGTGATCCGCCACCATCTCCGTGGTGATCGGCACGCCGGCGGGAAGGCCCTCCAGCGTCGCGACAAGTGCGGGACCGTGCGACTCGCCCGCGGTCAGCCAACGCAGCCTGCTCAACGATGCTCCTCAGTGTTCGCGCCCGGTACTGCCCGGCATACGCGGGTGTGTGCGTACGGCGACGGCGCGACCGGGTGCGCGATCCCGGTACGCCACCCCCGATCCTCCCACGTATCAGGGGTGCGGCGGCCTCCGGTCCACAGGACGGACGTCCGCGGGGGTGTCAGCGGGCGGCGAGCGCCCGCTCGCCGGCGCGGCGCATGGCCTCCACCGGGGCCGGCGCGCGCCCGGTCATCCGCTCGACCTGGAGGACGGCCTGGTGCACCAGCAGGTCGAGGCCGCTGACCACGGCGCCGCCGAACATGGACCAGCGGGCCGCCAGTTCGGTGGGCCAGGGATCGTAGAGCACGTCGAAGAGGGTGGCGGGGCGTTCCGGTACGGCGGTGGCGAGGGCATCGGTCGTGCCGGCGGGCGTGGTGGCGATCACCAGCGGGGCGCGCAGCGCCTCGGCGGCGTCGGCCCAGTCCGCCGTACGGACCTCCACGTCGAGCCGCTCGCCCCACTGCCGCATCTCGGCGGCGCGGGCCGCGCTGCGGACGTAGGCGACGACCTCGCCGGTGCAGACGCGGGCCAGCGCGGCGAGCGCGGAGGAGGCGGTGGCGCCGGCGCCGAGGATCGCGGCGGAGTCGACCTGCTCGATGCCGTGCTCGCGCAGCGCGGCCACCATGCCCGGGATATCGGTGTTGTCGCCGATGCGGCGGCCGTCCTCGGTGAGGACGAGCGTGTTGACCGCGTCGACGGCGGCGGCGGTCTCGCTGATCTCGTCGGCCAGAGCGATGACCGCCCGTTTCAGCGGCATGGTCAGCGACAGCCCCGCCCACTCCGGTCCGAGCCGGTCCAGGAAGCCGGGCAGGGCGGCCTCGTCGACGTCGAAGCTGTCGTAGGACCAGCCGGTGAGCCCGAGTGCGTCGTAGGCGGCCCGGTGCAGCACCGGGGAGAGGGAGTGGGCGATGGGCGAACCGAGCACGGCGGCCCGGCGGCCGTCGACTGCCCTTGATGTCATGGAAACCTGTCCTTGAGCCTCGCGGATGCGGGTGTGCCCCCGCGCCCGGGCCGCGTTCTTCGTCGCGTGCGCCCGGAGATCCGTCCCGCCGTCAGTTCTTCTTTCTCGACGCGTTCCACTCGTTGACGAGTTTCTCGTGGTCCTCGAGCGTCTTGGTGAATTTGCTGGTCTTGCCGTCCATCGAGATGAAGTAGTACCAGCCGTCGTGTGTCGGATCGAGCGCTCCCCTGACCGCTTCCTCGCCGGGGTTGTCGATGGGTCCCGGCGGCAGGCCCTTGGAGAAGTACGTGTTGTAGGGGTTGTCGTACTTGCGCAGCTCGGCGATGCTGAGGTCGATCTTCGACTGGTTCTTCACGTAGTTGTAGGTGGAGTCGAACTCCAGCCGGCCGTACGTCTGCGGGTTGTCCGGTTCGAGGCGGTTGTAGACGACCTCGGCCATCTTGCGGAAGTCGTCGTGGCTCGTGCCCTCGGCCTGCGCCAGGCTCGCCACGGTGAGCAGTTGCCACGGGCTGTCGAGGCCGAGCGACCTGGCCCGGCTCTCCACGCCCAGCTCCTGGTACTTGGCGGCGGCCTGGGACACCATCTTCTTCAGGACGGCCTCGGGTTTCTGGCCCTTGACGACGGCGTAGCTGGAGGGGAAGAGGAAGCCTTCCAGCGGGTCCTTCAGATACGGGTGGTTCAGCGCCCAGGCGGGCAGCCCGAGTCGCTTGTACTCCTTCTTCGCGACCCGTGCCGTGGTGCCGGCCGCCACTCCGAGGCGCTTGTCGACCAGGGTGTAGACGGCCGTGTTGCGCAGTCCCTCGGCGATGATCAGGTTGCTGCGGCTCTTCGGGCTGAGCATCAGTTCCACCGCGCTCGCGGCGGACATCTGCTTCTCCAGGGTGTAGACACCGTCCTGGATGGACTTGCCCCGGGGGTTGGCCTGGAGGGCGGAGACGAACGCGGCGGCACTCTCGACGACGTCCGCCTCGTGCAGCTTCTGGCCGATCTCCCAGCCGCCGGCGTTCTTGGGGATCTCGACCGTGATCTGGTGGCCGTTCCCACTGCCCGCGTAGTCGGGGGCCGCGCCGAAACGGTTCTGGTAGAACTTGTAGCCGAAATAGCCGACCCCGCCGAGGCCGCCGCCGAAGACCAGGACGACCACCATGCAGGCGCAGCCGGTGCGGCCCTTCTTGCTCTTGACGGGTTTCTTGCCGCGCCGCTCGCGCCGGGTCCGCAGCTCGTGTTCCTCGTCGTCGTCCGCGCCGCCACCGCCCGCGAGGACCGCGTGCTCCTCCTCGGCCGGCGCCTCCGGCTCCGGGTCCGGCTCGGGGCGTCGGCGGCCGGGCGGCACCGGCGGCGGATAGGCCTCGTCCGTGCCGTAGAAGTCGGGCTGCTCCCCGCCGTACGCCACGGGCTGCTGGCCGTACGGGTCGCCCGGGTCGGCGGCGTACGGTACGTGGCCGTGGGTGCCGGTGGCGTCCCATCCGCCCTGGTGGAGCGGGTGCGGGGCGTGCCCGGCGAACTCCTCGTCGTAGCCGGGCTCGCCCTGTCCCTGGCCGTACGGCTGCTGCTGTGCGTCGTGACCGGGCTGCTGCTGCTCCTGGCTCCAGTCGCCGTACTGCGGCTCCTGCGGATGGTGCTGCGGCCGGCCGCCGTAGGGGGACTGCTGACCCTGCTGGGCCTGCTGTCCCTCCCATCCGCCGTCCCCGTACAACGGGTCCTGCGGATGCCACGGTTCGGAGCCCGGGCCCCGGCCATACTCAGTCATCGATCCCCTAGAGCCGCGAGGCCGGCGGTCACGCGGCCGGTGGGCCGGTGTCCGCTCCGCCTCTTGCTGTGCACCGGCTGTTCGAACACCGGTGCATCGCGCGGAACGTTACCGTATCGCGATCAGATGACCACTTCGACGCCTTCGCCGGGTGCCTTGCCTGACACCCGTTCGGATTCCAGGGCCTGCTGCAAAATGATGACCGCGGCCGCCTGGTCGATGACCGCGCGGCCCTTCTTCGACCTCACGCCGGAGGCGCGCAGCCCCTGACTGGCCGTCACGGTCGTCATCCGCTCATCCACCAGGCGCACCGGCACCGGCCTGATGCCGCCGGCCAACTCCTGGGCGAAGGCGCGCACCTTGACCGCGGCCGGGCCCTCGCCCCCCTTGAGGGAGCGAGGGAGACCGACGACGACCTCGATCGGTTCGTACTCCTCCACCAGTTGCCGCAACCGGCGGTGGGCGGCGGGGACGTCCCGGCCGGGGACGGTCTCCACCGGGGTGGCGAGGATCCCGTCGGGATCGCACGAGGCGACCCCGATCCGGGCATCCCCGACGTCGATCGCGAGCCGGCGTCCTCTGCGCATCGTGATGGCCGTCCCCTACTTGGCGGTCTCGGCGACGAGCCGCTCGACGGCCTCGACGGCCTCACCGACGGCGGCCGGGTTCTGACCGCCGCCCTGGGCGACGTCCGGCTTGCCGCCACCGCCGCCGCCGAGAGTCTTGGCAGCGGTCCGGACCAGGTCGCCGGCCTTCAGACCGCGCTCGCGGGCGGCGTCGTTGGTGGCGATGACCGTCAGCGGCTTGCCGTTGTTCACGGTGAACAGGGCGACCACGGCGGCCCGGCCGCCCTGGATCCGGCCGCGCACGTCCAGGACCAGCCTGCGCAGGTCGTCCGGGGTGGTGCCGTCCGGGACCTGCCCGGTGACGACGGCCACACCGCGCACGTCCGTGGCGGACTCGGCGAGACCGGCGGCGGCCTGGAGCACCTTCTCGGCGCGGAACCGCTCGATCTCCTTCTCGGCGTCCTTGAGCTTGCCGAGCATGGCGGAGACCTTCTCCGGCAGCTCCTCCGGGCGGCCCTTGACCAGCTCCTGGAGCTGGGCGACGACCGTGTGCTCGCGGGCGAGGAAGTGGTAGGCGTCCACACCGACGAGGGCCTCGATACGGCGGACGCCCGAGCCGATGGAGGACTCACCGAGCAGCTTCACCAGGCCAAGCTGGGCGGTGTTGTGCACGTGCGTGCCGCCGCACAGCTCCTTGGAGAAGTCGCCGATGGTCACCACGCGGACCCGCTCGCCGTACTTCTCGCCGAACTCGGCGATGGCGCCCTGCTTCTTGGCCTCGTCGATGCCCATGACCTCGGCGTGCACGTCGAGGTCGCGGGCGAGGACCTCGTTGATCTTCTGCTCGACGTCGGTCATCACGGCCGTCGGGACGGCGGAGGGGGAGCCGAAGTCGAAGCGGAAACGGCCGGGCTGGTTCTCGGAACCGGCCTGGGCGGCCGTCGGGCCGAGGGCGTCCCGCAGGGCCTGGTGGGTCAGGTGGGTGGCCGAGTGGGCGCGGGCGATGGCCTTGCGGCGGCGCGAGTCGATCGAGGCGTGGGCCCTGGCGCCGACGGTGACCTCGCCGACCTGGACGACACCCTTGTGGACGTACACGCCCGGGACCGGCTTCTGGCAGTCGCGGACCTCGATCACGGCACCGGAGTCCACCCTGATGCGGCCGGTGTCACCGATCTGACCGCCGCCCTCGGCGTAGAAGGGGGTGCGGTCCAGGACGACCTCGACCTCGTCGCCCTCGGTGGCGGCCGGTGAGGAGACGCCGTCGACGAGGAGGCCCACGATCGTGGTCTCGCTCTCGGTGTCGGTGTAGCCGGTGAAGTCGGTGGCGCCGGCGGAGTCGGCGATCTCGCGGTAGGCGCCCATGTCGGCGTGGCCGGTCTTCTTGGCCTGGGCGTCGGCCTTGGCGCGCTCCCGCTGCTCCTTCATCAGGCGGCGGAAGCCGTCCTCGTCCACGGAGAGGCCCTGCTCGGCGGCCATCTCCAGGGTGAGGTCGATGGGGAAGCCCCAGGTGTCGTGGAGCAGGAAGGCCTTGTCGCCGGAGAGGACCGTGCCGCCGGACCGCCGGGTCTCGGTGACGGCGGTGTCGAGGATGTTGGTGCCGGCCTTCAGCGTCTTGAGGAAGGCGTTCTCCTCGGCGACGGCGACCTTCTCGATGCGCTCGCGGTCGGTGACCAGCTCGGGGTACTGCTGGCCCATCATGGCGATCACGACGTCGATCAGGTCGTGGACGACCGGGCCGGTGGCGCCGAGCAGGCGCATGTTGCGGATGGCGCGGCGCATGATGCGGCGCAGCACGTAACCGCGGCCCTCGTTGCCCGGTGTGACGCCGTCGCCGATGAGCATGGTGGCGGTGCGCATGTGGTCGGTGACGACACGGAGGGAGACGTCGGAGGCCTGGGCGTCGCCGTAGCGGACACCGGTCAGCTCGGTGGCCTTCTCGATGACGGCCATCGACGTGTCGATCTCGTACATGTTGCGCACGCCCTGGAGGATCATGGCGAGCCGCTCCAGGCCGAGGCCCGTGTCGATGTTCTTGCTCGGCAGGTCCCCGAGGATCTCGAAGTTGTCCTTGCCGATGCCCTCGCCCCGCTCGTACTGCATGAAGACGAGGTTCCAGATCTCCACGTACCGCTCGTCGTTGACGGCGGGGCCGCCCTCGGCGCCGAACTCGGGGCCGCGGTCGTAGTTGATCTCGGAACAGGGGCCGCAGGGGCCGGGGACGCCCATGGACCAGTAGTTGTCCTTCATGCCCAGGCGCTGGATGCGCTCCTTGGGCACGCCGACGACCTCGTGCCAGATCCGCTCGGCCTCGTCGTCCTCCTGGTAGACGGTGATCCACAGACGCTCGGGGTCGAGGCCGTAACCGCCCTTGTCCTGGGGGCCGGTGAGCAGCTCCCAGGCGAGTTCGATGGCGCCTTCCTTGAAGTAGTCGCCGAAGGAGAAGTTTCCGCACATCTGGAAGAACGTGCCGTGGCGCGTGGTCTTGCCGACCTCTTCGATGTCCGGCGTGCGCACGCACTTCTGCACGCTGGTCGCGCGGCTGAACGGGGGCTTGACCTCGCCCAGGAAGTAGGGCTTGAAGGGGACCATGCCGGCGGGGACGAGGAGCAGAGTCGGGTCGTCCGCGATGAGCGACGCCGAAGGGACGACGGTGTGCCCGCGCTCCTCGAAGAAGCTCAGCCAGCGGCGGCGAATCTCGGCCGACTCCATCAGTAGTCCTCATTCCGGTTGTGCGTGTACGTCGGGTTCTCGATGTACTTCGGGTTGCTGCGGTCGTTCTCGATGGCGGCGTACCGCCGGGGGGCGGCCGGTCCGGGGGGCGCGTCGATACCCAGCGCCTCGCCCAGTTCGGCCTCGCGCCGCGCCATGTTGTCGCGGACGTCGAGCGCGAAACCGACCGCGCGGTCCTTCAGCCGCTGACCGGTCTCCAGGGCCTTGTTCGCCGCGGTGGCGGCCAGGCTCTCCGGGGTGAGCTGCTTGAGCTTGCGGTTGACCTTGGTGGTGGCCCACACACCGGCGGCGGCACCCGTGGTGAACCAGAACGTACGGCGGAACATCTGACCGGCTCTCCTACTTTTCGGCGTTTCCGCGGTTCCGCCTGCCCCGCCGCGCGGCCGGCACCGTCCGGCCCACGATGACGGTCCGCCGGGTCGGCCCGGCGGGCGCGTCCTCCTTGCGGCCGCCCAGCGCCCGGCGGACGCCGTAGCCGAAGGCCGCGACCTTGACCAGCGGGCCGCCGAACGTGGAGGCGACGGTGGTGGACAGTGCGGAGGCGTTGGACGTGACTTCCTGGACGTCCGAGGCGATCGCGTCGACCCGGTCGATCTGCGTCTGCGCGGAGCGCACCGCCTGGGAGGCGTCGGCGAGCAGCGGGACCGCCTGGTCGGTCACGTCCGCGACGAGCTTGGTGGTCGCCCTGAGCGTCTGGGCCAGCCTCGCCAGTGCGACGGCGAGGAAGGAGACCAGGATCGCCCAGAAGACGGCCACCAGAATCCCGGCCACCTCTCCACCGGACACTGTGCGCACCCGCTCCCTGAAACGTGCTCTGAACATCGGAACCATGAAAAAAGCAGTGCCCCGAGCCTATCGCGCCGGGGCCGGGGCTCCGCACCGCATTCGGCGGGCGCCACGGGCGGAGTCGCGGGAAGCGGTTGTACGGAATGAACACACTTCAGTACGCTCCGTGTCCCATGCGAGGTCCTCAGGCCCCCGGCCCCTGGGCGGACGGCGATCCGCCCCTCGAACTCACCGCCTTCGTCGGGCGCTCGGCCGAGCTGGCCGAACTGACGGCGGCGCTCGGCCAGGCCCGGCTGGTGACCGTGACCGGCACGGGCGGGGTCGGCAAGTCCCGGCTGGCCGTGCGGGTCGCGGCGCGCTCGGCGGCCGGTGCCGCGCCGGGGGGCGCGGGCTGGGGGCGGGTGGACCTGGCGGCCGTGCGCGATCCTCAGTTCGTGGAGTACGCGGTCATGGAGGCGCTGGGCCTGACCGACCGGACCAGCCGCCTGCCCCGCGAGACGCTGCTGGAACACCTGGCCGGCCGGCGGACGCTCCTGGTGCTGGACGGGTTCGAGCATCTGGCACCGGCCTGCGCGGAGCTGGTGGCGGAGCTGCTGCGGAAGCTGCCGCGGCTCGGGGTGCTGGCCGTGGGCCGGCGTCCGCTGGGCCTGGCGGGCGAGCGGCTGTTCCCGCTGGCCCCGCTCGGCGAGGACGAGGCGGTGGAGCTGCTCCGGGACCGTGCGCGCGAGCAGGGCCTCACGGTGGCCGACGGCGCGGAGGTGCGGGAGCTGTGCCGCCGGCTGGACGGGATCCCGCTGGCGCTGGAGCTGGCGGCGGGACGGCTGCGGGCGCTCTCCCCCGCGCAACTGCTCCAGCGTCTGGACGACCGGTTCCGGCTGCTGACCGGCGGCGGCCGGGACGCGCTCCCCCGGCACCGGACGCTGCGCACGGCGATCGGCTGGAGCCACGAGCTGTGCACGCCCGCCGAGCGGCTGCTGTGGGCACGGCTGTCGGTGTTCGCCCGGACCTTCGACCTGGAGGCGGCCGAGTACGTCTGCAGCGGGGACGGGCTGGCCGCCGAGGACGTCCTGGACGTGCTGTCGGAGCTGCTCGCCCAGTCGGTCGTCTCCCGCGAGGAGACCCCGGCGGGCCCCCGCTACGGGATGCTGGACACCGTCCGGGCCTACGGCGCCGACTGGCTGGAGGCGACCGGGGACGCGGAGCGGCTGCGGCGGCGGCACCGCGACTGGTACCTCGGTCTCGCCACGATGTGCGAGCTGGACTGGTTCTCACCCCGGCAGCGGGAGGTCGCCGCGCGGGTGGACGCCGAGCTGCCCAATCTGCGGGCCGCGTTGGACGTCTCCCTGACCGACCCGGAGGACGCGCACCTCGGCCAGTACCTGGCGGGCTCGCTGTGGTTCTGCTGGGTGGGCTGCGGGCGGCTCGCGGAGGGGCGGCGCTGGCTGGAGCGCAGCGTGGACCTGGAGTCGGGCTACGAGCGGTCGCGGCTGAAGGCGCTGTGGGTGCTCGGTTACGTGGCGGTCCTCCAGGGTGACGCCGTGCCCGCATTGAGGGCCCTCCAGGCCTGCCGCGACCAGGCGGAGCGGGCGGCCGACCCGACGGCGCTGGCGTACGCGGAGCACCGCACCGGCTGTCTGGCGCTGGTCACGGACGACATGGCCCGCGCGGAGACGCTCCTGCGGTCGGCGCTGGCCCGCTACCGGGAGATCGGCGAACTGAACAGCAACGTGCTGATGGGTCAGGTGGAGCTGGCGATGACCCGGGCGTTCCAGGGGGACCTGCCGGACGCGGTGCGCCTGTGCGAGGAGGTGCGCCGGGTGTGCGAGGACCACGGGGAGCGGTGGGCTCGCTCGTACGCCCTGTACGTACTGGCGTACGCGGCCTGGCGCGGCGGGGACACCAGCGGTGCGCGGGAGCTGCTGGCGGACTGTCTGGACCACGCGCACGCCTTCCGCGACCTGCTGGCCTGTGTCCTGGCGATCGAGCTGCTGGCGCTGGTGACGGTGACCGAGGGCGACGCGGCCGAGGCCGCCGTGCTCCAGGGCGCGGCGGGCCGGCTGTGGCCGTCGGTGGGGCTGCCGCTGTTCGGGTCGGCGCACTACAACGCCCCGCACGAGAGCTGCGAGGCGTCCGCACGGCGGGCGCTCGGTGACGCGCGGTACGAGGCGCACGTGCGGCAGGGGGCCGGTCTGGACCGGGAGGCGGCGGTGGCCCGGGCGCTGGGACACGGCGGGGCACGGCCGCTGGACGGGCTGCCGGGACCGCGCGGGCCGGTGCCCGGGGACGGCGACGCGGACGGCGGGGAGGCCGGGAGGCGCGGGGAGGCCGGGAAACGCGAACCCGCCGCCTCGCCCACCCGGAAGGGCGGGGAGACGGCGGGCTGAGGGCTTACGCCGAGACCGGGGTCAGCGGGCGTAGTACTCGACGACGAGCTGCTCGTCGCAGATCACCGGGATCTCCTTGCGGTTCGGCTCGCGGTCCAGGCGGAAGGCCAGGGCGCGGAGGTTCACCTGGAGGTAGCGCGGGGTCTCGCCGTCGGGGGCGAAGCCACCCTCACGGGCGACCTGGAAGAGCGTCTTGTCCTTGGAGCGGTCGCGGACCTGCACGACGTCGTCCGGGCGGACACGGAAGGACGGCTTGTCGACCTTCTGGCCGTTGACCTGGATGTGGCCGTGGACGACCATCTGGCGGGCCTGGTAGATCGTGCGGGCGATGCCCGAACGCAGGACCAGCGCGTCGAGACGGCGCTCGAGCTCGATGATCAGGGCCTCACCGGTCTTGCCCTGGACCTTGGAGGCACGCTCGTAGGCGCGGACGAGCTGACGCTCGGACACGTCGTACTGCGCGCGCAGACGCTGCTTCTCCAGCAGACGGACCTTGTAGTCCGAGTTCTGCTTGCGGCCGCGGCCGTGCTCACCCGGCGGGTAGGGGCGGGCCTCGAAGTACTTGACGGCCTTCGGGGTCAGCGCGATGCCGAGGGCACGCGACTTCTTGACCTTGGGGCGGGACTGGTTCGCCACTTGTGTCTCTTTTCGTGAAATTCCGGCTTGTCAGCGTTTAGGGAGGTCGCATCCGCAGCCGGGAGAACCCGTCGGGTCCGCAGGGGACCTGCCGGGCAGCCGCTTCCCTGGTCTGGGCACATACGTGCAGCACGCGAGTGGCCCACCGACCGTCCCGGAACTCCGGGTGGTGGTGGGCTGCCCGCGACACCGTTCGACGGTGCGCGACGCTCCTGGAGCCGGTCCGCGAGGGACCGGATCTCCGGCTGGCTCTCCCGCTCTGACGGCACGGGAGTCAGCACTTCGGAGGAGTCTACAGGGTGGTCAGGACCGCTTGCGACCGAGGTGTTCGCGGGTCCACTCGACCGCGTCCGCGTACCGGGCCTCGGCGCCGTGCCGGGTCGGCGTGTAGTACGCGCGGTCCCGGAGGGCGTCCGGGGCGTACTGCTGCCGGGCGATGCCCTCGGGCAGGTCGTGCGGGTACACATAGCCCTGCGCGTGGCCGAGGTCGGCGGCGCCCTTGTAGTGCCCGTCGCGCAGGTGGGGCGGGACCGGGCCGGCCAGGCCCTTGCGTACGTCCTCCCGCGCGGCGCCGATCGCGGTGGTCGCGCTGTTGGACTTGGGGGCGAGGGCCAGGGCGATCGTGGCGTGGCTGAGGGTGAGCGCGGCCTCGGGGAAGCCGATCATGGCGACGGCCTGGGCGGCGGCGACGGCGATGGGCAGCGCGTTCGGGTCGGCGAGGCCGATGTCCTCGCTGGCGGAGATCATCAGCCGGCGGGCGATGAACCGGGGGTCCTCGCCGGCCTCGATCATGCGGGCCAGGTAGTGCAGGGCCGCGTCGACGTCGGAGCCGCGGATGGACTTGATGAGAGCGCTGGCGACGTCGTAGTGCTGGTCGCCGTCGCGGTCGTACTTCACCGCGGCGCGGTCGACGGTCTGCTCCAGCGTACGCAGGCTGATCTCGCTCTCGCCCTGGGCCAGGGCGGCCCCGGCGGCGGCCTCCAGGGCGGTCAGAGCGCGGCGGGCGTCACCGCCGGCGATCCGCAGCAGGTGCTCCTCGGTGTCCGCGGGCAGGCCGACGGCGTCCTTCAGGCCGCGCTCGTCGGCGAGGGCCCGGCGGAGCAGCCCGCGCACGTCGTCGTCGGTGAGCGGTTCCAGCGTCAGCAGCAGGGAGCGGGAGAGCAGCGGCGAGATCACCGAGAAGTACGGGTTCTCCGTCGTGGCCGCGATCAGGGTCACCCAGCGGTTCTCCACGGCCGGCAGGAGGGAGTCCTGCTGGGCCTTGCTGAAGCGGTGGATCTCGTCCAGGAAGAGGACGGTCTCCTTGCCGAAGCCGCCGACGGCGCGGCGGGCGCCGTCGATGACCGCGCGGACCTCCTTGACGCCCGCGGTGATCGCGGACAGCTCCACGAACCGTTTGTCGGTCGCCTTCGACACGACGTGGGCCAGGGTCGTCTTGCCGGTGCCGGGCGGGCCCCACAGGACCACCGAGGACGGCCCGGCGGGGCCGCCGGAGCCCTCGCCGACCAGCCGGCGCAGCGGCGAGCCGGGTTTCAGCAGATGCTGCTGGCCCACGACCTCGTCCAGCGTGCGCGGGCGCATGCGCACGGCCAGGGGGCTGCCTGCCGGGTCCTTCTCCTGGCGTTCTTCCGCCGCGGCGGTGAAAAGGTCGGGTTCCACGTCAAAACCCTAGAACACGGCACTGACAACGCGGGAACCGCCGGTCAGCTTGTCCAGAAGTCCCACCAGCGGGTCAGCACCAGCATGCCGATGATGCCGACGTGCAGGACCGGCAGCACCCAGGTGAACTCGCCGAAGAAGGACCTCAGCGGGCGCGGGGCCGGCAGGAAGCCGTTGCGGACGTTGAACGAGGTGACGTACCAGAACATGACGATGGTGGCGACCCAGGCCAGCGAGCACCACAGGCACAGCGCGTTGATCCGGTACAGCGACTGGAACTGGAGCCAGCCGCAGAAGGCGACGCCGAAGAGCGTGCCGGCGTTGAAGGTCAGCCAGTACCAGCGCGGGAAGCGGGCGCGGGCCAGCAGGCTCATGCCGACGCAGACGACGATGCCGTAGCAGACCAGGCCGAGCACCGGGTTGGGGAAGCCGAACGCGGCGGCCTGCTTGCTCTCCATCACGCTGCCGCAGGAGACGACCGGGTTCAGGCTGCATCCGGGGGTGAAGGTCTTTCCCTCGACCTTGGCTTCCAGGAGCTTGAACTTGTCGATCGTGATGACCCAGGCGGCCAGCAGTCCGGCCGCACCGGTGATCACCAGCAGCAGGGCGAGGGCCCGGCCGGCGCCCTCGGTGCGCGGGACGTCGGCGGCGGGCCCGGGACCGGAAGCCGTGGAGACGTCGTTGACTGTCGTCTTGCTCATCACGCCGATTCCGTCACTTGAGAGTCGGGACCTGCTTCGGGCAGGGGCCATTGTGCCGCACGCGCATGGGTGCGCACCGTTCGCTCCGGATAAGGATGTTGGTACGACAAAGGGCGCCGGACGCCCCTGCGGGGAGCTTCCGGCGCCCACGCGCGCGGGTGCGGCTAGCCGAGCCGGGACTCCAGTTCGGCCACGATCTCGTTCACGCCGATCGCCGTCTGCTCGCCGGACTCCATGTCCTTGAGCTGGACGACGCCCTCGGCGAGGTCGCGCTCACCGGCGACGATCGCGTAACGGGCGCCCGAGCGGTTGGCGTTCTTCATGGCGCCCTTCAGGCCCTTGCCGCCGTACGCGAAGTCCGCCGCGATACCGACCTTGCGCAACTCGGTGACCTTGGCGAACAGCACACGGCGGGCCTCCTCGCCGAGCGGGACCGCGAAGACGCTGGTCGAGGAGGGCAGGTCCAGCCGCACTCCCTCGGCCTCCAGCGCGAGGACCGTGCGGTCGACGCCCAGGGCCCAGCCGACGGACGGCAGCGCGGGGCCGCCGATCATCTCGGACAGGCCGTCGTACCGGCCGCCGCCGCCCACCGCGGACTGCGAGCCGAGTCCGTCGTGCACGAACTCGAAGGTGGTGCGCGTGTAGTAGTCCAGGCCGCGCACCAGCTTCGGGTCGTCCTCGAAGGAGACGCCCGCGGCGGTGATCAGCTCGCGGACCTCCTCGTGGTACGCCTTGCACGCGTCGCACAGGAAGTCACGCAGCAGCGGGGCGCCCGTAAGCTGCTTCTGGACCGACTCACGCTTGTCGTCGAGGACCCGCAGGGGGTTGATCTCGATGCGGCGGCGCGTGTCCTCGTCCAGGTCCAGGCCGTACAGGAACTCCTGCAACGCGCCGCGGTAGACCGGACGGCACTCCTTGTCGCCCAGGCTGTTCAGCAGGATGCGGAAGTCGCGCAGGCCCAGCGAGCGGTACGCCTGGTCGGCCAGGATGATCAGCTCGGCGTCGACGGCCGGGTCCTCCGCGCCGAGCGCCTCGGCGCCGACCTGGGAGAAGTGCCGGTACCGGCCCTTCTGGGGGCGCTCGTAGCGGTAGTACGAGCCGGAGTACCAGAGCTTGACCGGGAGGTTGCCCGTCTTGTGCAGGCCGGCCTCCAGGGCCGCGCGCAGCACGGAGGCGGTGCCCTCGGGGCGCAGGGCGAGCCGGTCGCCGCCCTTGGTCTCGAAGGCGTACATCTCCTTGGTCACGATGTCCGTGGACTCGCCGACACCGCGCGCGAACAGCTCGACGTTCTCGAAGCCGGGCGTCTCGATGTAGCCGTAGCCGGCGGTGCGCAGCGGGGCGGCGATCGCCTCGCGGACCGCCAGGTACCTGGCCGAGTCGGGCGGGATCAGGTCGTAGGTGCCCCTGGGGGCCTTGAAGGTGCTCACCGAAGGTCTCTCGTCACATTCCTCGTCGGGGAGCCGGGGAGGCTCCCTGGCCGGCCGCCACCTGCCGCAGATGGGGGTTGGTGGCGCGCTCCTGGCCGATGGTCGTCTGGGGGCCGTGTCCGGACAGCACCACGGTGGAGTCGTCGAGCGGCAGGCACACGCGGGCCAGCGACTCGAACATGTCCGTCATGGATCCGCCCGGCAGGTCGGTGCGTCCGATGGAGCCGGCGAACAGCAGATCCCCGGAGAAGAACACCGACGGGATGTCGGCGTTCTCGGGCATCCGGAAGGTCACCGACCCCTTGGTATGGCCCGGCGCGTGCGCGACGGAGAACTCCAGGCCCGCCAGTTCGAGGGTGGCGCCGTCGGTCAGCTCCTTGACGTCGTCCGGCTCCCCCACGGTCAGCTCGCCCATCAGCGGCATGCCGATGGAACGGCCGAGCGCCTTCTCGGGGTCGCTCAGCATGTACCGGTCCTCGGGGTGGATCCAGGCCGGTACGTCGTGCGCCCCGCAGACGGGGACGACCGAGGCCACGTGGTCGATGTGGCCGTGGGTGAGGACGACGGCGACGGGCTTGAGCCGATGCTTGCGCAGCGCTTCCGCGACGCCTTCGGCGGCCTGGTGGCCGGGGTCGATGATCACGCACTCCGCACCGGCGGCGGGGGCGACGAGGTAACAGTTCGTCCCCCCAGGCCCCGGCGGGGAACCCGGCAATGAGCACGATCGTCCTTCGTTGTGTCGGTCACGGGCTGCTTCAGACTGCGGTCAGAAGCCTACCGGCGCTGCCGTTTCCTCAGCTAACCCATATACGGTACGGGGCTACACACTGCGGTCGGCTCACGAGGACGCACGCGTACCGCCCGCCACGACACGCATGAGGAGATAACCCGGTGGTCAGCCAGGAGCAGCGGCGGCGTCAGCTCGCCCGGGAGAAGTTCTTGCGGCAGCAGCAGCGGCGCACCCAGGCGCGGCGCAAGGCCCGTCTGCGCAACTCCGTGATCGCGTCGGTCCTGGGCGTGGTCGTGATCGGCAGTGTCGCGCTGTACACGACCGGGGTCCTCAAGGACGACGGCAAGAAGACGAACGCGAGCGCCGACACCACGCCGAGCGCGGCGCCCACCAGCAAGGCGCCCGACCCGTGCGCGAAGCCGGCGGCCGGCTCGGTGAAGAAGCTCGGCTGGAAGAAGGAGCCGGCGATGACGATCGACACGTCGGCGAAGTACTCGATGAAGCTCGCGACGACGTGCGGCGACATCGACATCGCGCTGAAGACGGCGGCGGCCCCGCACACGGTGAACTCGTTCGGCTTCCTGGCGGGCAAGGGCTACTTCGACCACACCAAGTGCCACCGGCTCACCACCGCGCAGATCTTCGTCCTCCAGTGCGGCGACCCCCAGGGCACGGGGATGGGCGGGCCGGGCTACACCCTCCCGGACGAGAACCTGAAGGACAAGGCCCTCAAGGGCAACACCTACCCGGCGGGCACGGTCGCGATGGCCAACACCGGGAAGAAGCACACCGGCGGCAGCCAGTTCTTCCTCGTCTACAAGGACACCCCGCTGCCGCCGAGCTACACCCCGTTCGGCACGGTGTCCGCGTCGGGCATGAAGGTGCTCACGAAGATCGCCGCGGCCGGCAGCCGGCCGGCCGACCCGAGCACCGGCAACACCGCCCCGAACGCCACCGTGGTGATCGACAGGGCGACGGTGACGAAGTCCTGACGACCGGGGTGGCGCCGGACGGCCGACCGCGGAATTTCGGTCGCGCTGGATGCGGACAGGCCGCCCGCCGGTCGCCTATGTTGGCCGTGACGAAACTGTGGACGATGCCCGGGGGTGCTGAGGCCCCCCGCAGGCATCATGTGGAGGAGGCGCTGTGAGCAGCGACCCGTGGGGACGCGTCGACGAGACGGGGACCGTGTACGTGCGTACGGCCGACGGCGAGCAGGTCGTCGGCTCCTGGGCGGCCGGCTCCCCCGAGGAGGCGCTTGCCTACTTCGAGCGCAAGTACGAGGGCCTGGTTGTCGAGATCGGCCTCCTCGAGAAGCGGGTGCGGACCACCGACCTGTCGGCGAAGGACGCCCAGACGGCGATCGGCCACTTGCGCGAGCAGGTGGACGCGCACCACGCGGTCGGTGACCTGGACGCCCTGCGCACGCGGTTGGACAAGCTGGTGGAGACCGTCGAGGCGCGCCGCGAGGAGCGCAAGGCGCAGCGCGCCAAGCAGTCCGACGAGGCCCGCCATGCCAAGGAGGCGCTGGTCACCGAGGCGGAGGAGCTGGCGCAGTCCGACCAGTGGCGGGCCGCCGGTGAGCGGCTGCGGGCGCTGGTGGACACCTGGAAGGGCCTGCCGCGTCTGGACCGCAAGTCCGACGACGAGCTGTGGCACCGCTTCTCGCACGCCCGGTCGGCGTTCTCCAAGCGCCGCAAGGCGCACTTCGCGCAACTGGACGCGCAGCGCGAGGACGCCCGCCGCGTCAAGGAGCGGCTGGTCGCCGAGGCGGAGGCGCTGTCGGGTTCGGCGGACTGGGGTCCGACGGCGGCCCGGTACCGCGAGCTGATGGCGGAGTGGAAGGCCGCGGGCCGCGCCCAGCGCGAGCACGAGGACGACCTGTGGAACCGCTTCCGCGGCGCCCAGGACGTCTTCTTCGCCGCCCGCAGCTCGGTGTTCGCCGAGCGGGACGCGGAGCAGTCGGAGAACCTGAAGCTGAAGGAGGAGCTGGCCGAGGAGGCCGAGAAGCTCCTGCCGGTCCAGGACCTGAAGGCCACCCGGGCCGCCTTCCGCGCGATCAACGAACGCTGGGAGGCCATCGGTCACGTCCCGCGGGACGCGCGGCCGAAGGTCGAGGGCCGGATGCACGCGGTGGAGCGGGCGATCCAGGAGGCCGAGGAGGCCGAGTGGCGCCGGACGAACCCGGAGGCACGCGCGCGTGCCGAGGGTCTGACGGGTCAGCTCCAGGCCGCCGTGGACAAGCTGGGGGCGCAGATCGAGCAGGCGCGCGCCCAGGGCAACAACGCCAGGGCCGACAAGCTCCAGCGTGAGCTGGAAGGCCGTCAGGAGCTCCTGGAGCAGGCCCTGAAGGGCTTGCAGGAGTTCGGCGGCTGAAGATCTCCCGCCGCTCGCGCGAAGGGCCCCGTACACGCGTACGGGGCCCTTTCGTATGCCCGGCCATGACCGGCTCGAACGGCTCCACACGGCTCGGCCGGCTCGCCCCGGCTACGACCGGCTGCGTCCCGAGGTCACGCGGTACACGTCGTAGACGCCCTCCACGCCGCGGACGGCCTTCAGGACGTGACCGAGGTGCTTGGGGTCGCCCATCTCGAAGGTGAAGCGGGAGGTGGCGACCCGGTCGCGGGAGGTCTGGACGGCCGCGGAGAGGATGTTGACGTGCTGGTCGGAGAGGACCCGGGTGACGTCCGACAGCAGGCGGGAGCGGTCCAGGGCCTCCACCTGGATGGCGACCAGGAAGACCGAGGACTGGGTGGGCGCCCACTCGACTTCGAGGATGCGCTCCGGCTCCCGGGAGAGCGAGTCGACGTTGACGCAGTCGCTGCGGTGCACCGAGACGCCGCTGCCGCGCGTGACGAAGCCGATGATCGGGTCGCCGGGGACCGGCGTGCAGCAGCGGGCCAGCTTGACCCACACGTCGTCGACGCCCTTGACGACGACGCCCGGGTCGGCGCTGGAGCGGCGTTTGCGGCTGCGTCCGCGCGCCGGCGGGACCGACTCGTCGATCTCCTCGGTGGCGGCCTCCTCGCCGCCCAGGGCCTGCACCAGCTTCTGGACGATGTTCTGCGCGGAGACATGGCCCTCGCCGATCGCCGCGTACAGCGCGGAGATGTCCGAGTACCGCATCTCGTGGGCGAGCGTGACGAGGGAGTCGCCGGTGAGGATGCGCTGGATCGGCAGGTTCTGCTTGCGCATGGCCCGCACGATGGCGTCCTTGCCGTGCTCGATCGCCTCGTCGCGGCGCTCCTTGGAGAACCAGGCGCGGATCTTGTTGCGGGCCCGCGGCGACTTGACGAAGCCGAGCCAGTCACGGGACGGGCCGGCGCCGGCCGCCTTGGAGGTGAAGACCTCCACCAGGTCGCCGTTGTCCAGGGTGGACTCCAGCGGTACGAGGCGGCCGTTGACCCGCGCTCCTATGGTGCGGTGGCCGACCTCGGTGTGGACGGCGTAGGAGAAGTCGACCGGTGTGGCGCCCGCCGGGAGGGCGATGACGTCGCCCTTCGGGGTGAAGACGAAGACCTCGTTGCGCGAGAGGTCGAAGCGCAGGGACTCCAGGAACTCGCCCGGGTCCTCGGTCTCCTTCTGCCAGTCCAGAAGCTGCCGCAGCCACGCCATGTCATTGAGGTGGTCGTCCTTGCCGGTGCTGCGGGGCGCGTCGGAGCGCACCTTGGAGGCACCGGCGACGGCCTCCTGCTTGTACTTCCAGTGCGCGGCGATGCCGTACTCGGCGCGGCGGTGCATGTCGAACGTGCGGATCTGGAGTTCGACCGGCTTGCCGTTGGGCCCGATGACCGTCGTGTGCAGCGACTGGTACATGTTGAACTTGGGCATCGCGATGTAGTCCTTGAACCGGCCGGGGACCGGGTTCCATCGCGCGTGGACGGTGCCGAGGGCGGCGTAGCAGTCGCGGACCGTGTCGACGAGGACGCGGATGCCCACCAGGTCGTAGATCTCGGCGAAGTCGCGGCCCCGCACGATCATCTTCTGGTAGACGCTGTAGTAGTGCTTCGGGCGGCCGGTGACGGTCGCCTTGATGCGGGCGGCCCGCAGGTCGGCCTGGACCTCGTCGGTCACTATGGCCAGGTACTCGTCCCGCTTCGGCGCCCGCTCGGCCACCAGCCGTACGATCTCGTCGTACATCTTGGGGTAGAGGATCGCGAACGCGAGGTCCTCCAGCTCCCACTTGATGGTGTTCATGCCGAGGCGGTGGGCGAGCGGCGCGTAGATCTCCAGCGTCTCGCGCGCCTTCTTCTCCTGCTTCTCGCGCTTGAGGTAGCGCATGGTGCGCATGTTGTGCAGGCGGTCGGCGAGCTTGATGACCAGGACGCGGGGGTCCTTGGCCATGGCGACGACCATCTTGCGCACGGTCTCGGCCTGCGCGGCCTCGCCGAACTTGACCTTGTCCAGCTTGGTGACGCCGTCGACGAGCAGGGCGACGGTGTCGCCGAAGTCGCGGCGCAGTTGGTCGAGGCCGTACTCGGTGTCCTCGACGGTGTCGTGGAGCAGGCCGGCCATCAGTGTGGCCGGGTCCATGCCCAGCTCGGCCAGGATGGTGGTCACGGCGAGCGGGTGCGTGATGTACGGGTCGCCGCTCTTGCGCTTCTGCCCGCGGTGCCAGCGCTCGGCGACCTGGTAGGCGCTCTCGATCTGGCGCAGCGTGGAGGTCTCGATCTTGGGGTCGTTGCTGCGCACTATCCGCAGCAGCGGCTCCAGGACCGGGTTGTACGGGTTCGCGCGCTGGACGCCGAGGCGGGCGAGGCGGGCCCGGACGCGGTTGGAGGAGCCGGTGCGGGCCGACGGGGTGTGGGGGGCTGGCGCACCACCGGCGGCTGTGCCGGGCGCTCCGCGGGGGCGGGCTTGGGCCGCGAGGCCTCGGCGCTCTTCTCGACGGGCGCGGCCTGGGCGTGCTCTCCACCGGCCCGCGGGTGTCGTTCTTCACCTGGGACGCGTTCGGCGCGGGCTTCGCCGCGGGTGCCGAGGCGGGCTCGGGCTTGGCGGCGGTCAGTGGCTGGGCCTCGTCTGGCAAGAGGACTCCTCGTGCGCGATCCGGGTCCCCGGTCAGGCCCGGACGTCCATGGTAGCGAGCCGACGTCTTCGGTGCCGACGAGGCCGTTCACCGGCCAGGGGCCCGAGTCAGCTCGGGCCCCTGGCCTCACTCACCCGCCCGGCCCTCCGCTTCGAGCAGCGCGGGACGGCGACGTCACCTCCAGTTGAAGAGCGCGGCGCCCTTCACCTTCATCTCCTTCTCGGCAAGGACGTTCCCCCACGGCACCTTGACAGCGCCGGTCTTGCCGCAGCCGGCGTTGTACCACTTGGCGCGTCCGTTGACGAAACCCTGCACCTTGACGCAGATCGAGCCGCCCCTGAATACCGCCCACTGGTAGCCCATTTTCAGGCCCGGGCGTCCGAAGTGACCACAGCCGTCCTTGACGGTGCTCCACCTGCCCGGCAGACTGCCCGCCCGCATCCACTCGCCGCAGTTGGCCGCTACCACGTTTGACGTCTTGACCGGTGCGGAAGCCGGGCTCGCGCTGGCGGTCGTCGCGCCGGACGTGAGTGCGGCAGCGGAGACAAGCGAGACGACCCCCGTCGTCACCTTGCGTGACATGTTCATCCGATTCCTCCCGTGTCATGCCTCGGTCAGTGGCACAGGGAGATCTAATCAACGGGTGAGCAGGATTGATACACATTTGAGCAACACCTGAGGTGCCACGTGTAACTCAACGTCACGCAGCGACCGCAGCACGGAGGGCGCCCCCCGGGGTATCCGGGGGGCGCCCTCCGCCATGCGTTCCCTCGCCTACCGGCTGTCTCAGACGGTGAGGAGGGCTTCCAGCGGTGCCCCAGCAAGCGCCGTTTCCAGCCGGACGCGGCCCTCGAGGAAGCCCAGTTCCATCAGGACGGCGAGACCTGCCACCTCTGCACCGGCGCGTCGGACGAGCCGGATCGCGGCCTCGGCGGTGCCGCCGGTGGCCAGGACGTCGTCCACGATCAGGATGCGGTCCCCAAAGGCCAGGTCCTCGGCGTGCACCTCGATCTCGGCCGAGCCGTACTCCAGGTCGTAGGCCTGGCGCAGGGTGGCTCCCGGCAGCTTGCCCGCCTTGCGGACCGGGATGAAGCCCAGTCCCGCGCGGACGGCGACCGGGGCGCCGAGGATGAAGCCACGGGCCTCCAGGCCGATGACCTTGGTCGCGCCGGTGGCGACGGCGATCTCGGCGAGGGCGTCGGTGAGCGCCGCGAAGGCCGCCGGGTCCGCCAGGAGCGGGGTGATGTCCTTGAACATCACGCCCGGCTCCGGATAGTCGGCGACGTCACGGATGCGGCTGAGCAGCAGCGTGGAGATGTCCGCGAGCTCGGTCATCGGCGCTTCCCCGAGGTCCGGCCGCGGCCCCGGCCGCGGGAGGCGGGCTGGTTGCGCGGGCCCACGACGGCCGGGGTGGCGTCGTCCGCGTCGTCACCCGGGGCGGCGGACGTCTGAGCGGGGTCCCCGCCGTCCGCGGCCTCGGCACGCTTGGCCATGACCCGCTTGGTGAGGGCCTTCATCGCCGGCTCGCGCTCCTTGAGGTCGGCGACGAGCGGCGTGGCGATGAAGATCGAGGAGTAGGCACCGGCCGCGAGACCGACGAACAGCGACAGCGAGATGTCGTTGAGCGTGCCCGCGCCGAGGAAGCCGCCGCCGATGAAGAGCAGACCGGCGACCGGCAGCAGGGCGACGACCGTGGTGTTGATGGAACGGACCAGGGTGCCGTTGATCGACCGGTTGGCGATGTCGCTGTACGTCCAGCGGGTCTGCTTGGTGATGTCCTTGGTCTGCTCCTTGAGGCTGTCGAAGACGACGACCGTGTCGTAGAGCGAGTAACCGAGGATGGTCAGCAGGCCGATGACGGTGCCGGGCGTGACCTCGAAGCCGACCAGGGCGTAGATACCGGTCGTGATGGTGATGTCGTGGATCAGCGCGACCAGCGCCGCGATGGCCATGCGCCACTCGAAGGCGATCGCCAGGTAGATCACGACGAGGACCATGAAGATCGCCAGGCCCTCCCAGGCCTTGTTGGCGATCTGCTCGCCCCAGCTCGGGCCGACCAGGTCGGCGGCGAGCTTCTCGGGGTCGAGGTTCAGGTCCTTCGCCAGGTCCTGCTTGATCCGGTCGGACTGGTCGGTCTCGATGCCGGCGATCTGGATGCGCAGGCTGCCGTTGCCGAGCTTCTGCACGATCGCCTCATGACCGGAGGCGTCCACGGCGTACTCCTCGGCCTGGGCCACCGAGGTGCTCATCTTGGTCGGCGTGGTGAAGACCGCGCCGCCCTGGAACTCGATGCCCATGTTCAGGCCGCGTACCGCCAGGCCGACGATGGCGGTGATGGTGATGAGGATCGAGACGCCGTACCAGATCTTGCGCTTGCCGACGAAGTCGTAGCTGATCTCGCCGCGGTGCAGTCGAGCGCCGAGGTTGCCGAGTTTCGACATCGCTCATGCCTCCTTCGGGTCGACAGGGCCGGCGGGACCGGCGGAACGGCGGGTACGGCGCAGCGGCGGCTTGGCGCCCAGGCCCTTCGGGTCGAGTCCGGACCACTTGTGGCCGTCCGCGAAGAACTTGCGGCGGGCGAGCAGCGTCATGAGCGGCTTGGTGAAGAGGAAGACGACGACCACGTCGAGCAGGGTGGTCAGGCCGAGGGTGAAGGCGAAGCCCTGCACCTTGCCGACGGTGACGATGAACAGCACCGCGGCGGCGAGGAACGACACGAAGTCGGAGACCAGGATGGTGCGCCGGGCACGCGGCCAGGCCCGCTCCACGGCGGGGCGCAGCGAGCGGCCCTCGCGGATCTCGTCACGGATGCGTTCGAAGTACACGATGAACGAGTCCGCGGTGATACCGATCGCGACGATGGCGCCGCAGACCGCCGGGAGGTTCAGCGCGAAGCCGATGGCCGGGCCGAGCAGCGTCATGATCAGGTAGGTGAGGATCGCGGAGACCACCAGGGAGGCCATGGCCACGAGGGACAGGCCCCGGTAGTACACCACCAGGTAGATCACGACCAGTGCGAGACCGATGGCGCCGGCGAGCAGGCCGGCGCGCAACTGCTCACCGCCGAGCGCGGCGGTGACGGTGGTGACGGACTCCTCGCGGAAGGAGAGCGGGAGGGCGCCGTACGACAGCATGTTGGCGAGGTTCTGGGCCTCCTCCTGAGTGAACCTTCCGGAGATGTACGCGTTGCCGCCGGTGATGGCCCGCTGCACGAAGGGGCTCGAGACGACCTCACCGTCCAGGACGATGCCGAACTCGTTCTGCGGGGACTGGTTCTTGGCCAGCTCGCCGGTGATGTCCGCGAACTTCTTGCCCCCGCCGGAGGTGAAGTCCATCTGGACCTGCCAGCCGGAGGCGCCCTGGGTGTCGAAGACGGCCTGGGCGCTCTTCACCTCGGTACCGTCCACGCCCGCCGGGCCGAGCAGGTACTTGAACCACGCGCCGTCGTTCTCGCCGCAGGCCACGGTCGGCTGGCCGGGCTTGGCCTTCTTGCCGGCGTTGGCGCGCTCGGCGGGCTTGGCGCAGTTCAGGGCCGCGTACCGGGCCTGGAGCGCTGTGTCGCCGGAGGGCTTGCCGCTCGACGGGGCCGAGGGGGTGGCCGACGGCGAGGCGCTGCCGGAGCCGCTCGGGGAGGGGGTGGAGCCGGCCTTGAGCGCGTCGGTGACGGCGCGGCCCTGGGAGGTCGCGGTGCCCGTGGGGGACGCGGAGCCGGAGGTCGCCGTCTGCGGGGAGGCGCTGCCCGAGGGGCTGGCGCCCGGCTTGGGCGAGGAGCCGCCACCGGAGGAGGCGCTCGGCGAGGGGCTCTGCGCGGCGGCGCCGCTGGGCTCGCTGGCGAGGACCGGGCGGAAGTACAGCTTGGCGGTGGTGCCGACCTGCTGCTGGGCCTCCGCGGAGTTGGTGCCCTTGGGGATGTTGACGATGATGTTGTCGGTCCCCTGGGTCTGCACCTCCGCCTCGGAGACGCCGAGGCCGTTGACACGGCGGTTCATGATGTCGACCGCGGTGTCCATGTTGGCCTTGTTGATCGCGGACCCCTGGTCGGCCTTCGCCTTGAGCGTGATGCTCGTACCACCGGCGAGGTCGATGCCCAGACGCGGAGTGGTGTGCCCGGAGGCGAACATCCCTCCGGTGAGCGCCACGATGGCCATCAGGATGAGGGCCAGCGAGCGCCCTGGCTTGCTCTGGGCGCTCGCGCTCCGGCCCCTCTTAGGTGCTGCCACCTTCTCGTACTCCCTCTCGGGCCGCCCCGCGCCCGGTCGGCGCGGTCGGCCATGACATGGTGTCGGGCTCCCGTGCGAGACAGCCGCGCCCGGGGTGCGCGGGGCGGGGCTGGTGGTGCCCCCGCCGCGCGTCCCGGGGCGTGACTACTTCACGTCGGAGTCGCCGTCGGTCTTCTTCGGCTCGTCGTCCGTCCCGGCCTCCGCGGCCTGGGCCCTGTCCTCGGCGGCCCGGATCGCGTCGTCGCCGCGCTCGGCGGCGTCCTTCTTACCGAGGTCGATCTTGTCGTCGGAGGCGGCGGCAGCGGCGGGCCCGTCGGTCTCGTCGGTCTCGGTGAGGGAGGACGCGTCGTCCGGGACGACGGCGGCGTCGGACTTCAGGTCGTGCTCGACGCCGTGGACGATGCGGTTGTACTCGTCGTCGGAGAGGACGGCGCCGATGGCGTTCTTCGCGAACAGCAGGTCCACGCCGGGGCCGGCGTCGAGGAGAACCGTCTCCTCGTTGACCTCCTTGACCGTCGCGTAGATCCCCCCGATCGTGCGGACACCGGAGCCGGGCTGCATCTCGTTGCGCATCTGGGCGGCCTGCTGCTGCTTCTTCTTGGCCGAGCGCGTCATCAGGAACATGGCCGCGATGAGCACGATGAAGGGGAGAAGGGTCAAGGTATTCACGGGACGGGGTTTCCTTCGCGCGACCGCGACGGAGAGCGGCCATTGGGATGGGGGTGTGGTCGGCGCCACCCGCAAGGGCGGCATCGGCGGAGTCTAAGCGAGTCCGCGCGCATGGAACAACGCTCAGCATGGCACCTGGGTTCCTGCCGCGGCCAATGTCCCTGCCGTCACAAAGGCATCACGTCGTCATCGGGCCGTCGCCCGGCCGCCCCCGGACGGGCGACGGCGCGCCGGTCCGCCGGGGGCGGGGTGAGGCCCGGGCGGGCATCAGGCCGCCGTCACGCCCCGAACAGGTCCTGCTGAGCGCTCGACGCGGCCCCGCCGGGAGCCGAACGGGGCGGGGTGAGGCCGAGGTGGGCCCAGGCGGCGGGGGTGGCGACCCGGCCGCGCGGGGTCCGGGCGAGCAGGCCCTCCCGGACCAGGAACGGTTCGGCGACCTCCTCCACCGTCTCCCGCTCCTCCCCCACCGCGACCGCGAGGGTCGACAGACCGACCGGGCCGCCGCCGAACAGCTTCAGCAGGGCTTGCAGGACGGCGCGGTCGAGCCGGTCCAGGCCGCGCGCGTCGACCTCGTACACCGCGAGGGCGGCGGCGGCGATGTCGCGGGTGACGATGCCGTCGGCCTTGACCTGCGCGTAGTCGCGGACTCGGCGCAGCAGGCGGTTGGCGATGCGGGGCGTGCCGCGGGAGCGGCCGGCGATCTCCGCGGCGCCGGCCGGGTCGATCTCGACATCCAGCAGGCTCGCCGAGCGGTGCACGACGCGCTCCAGTTCGCGCGGCTCGTAGAACTCCATGTGCGCGGTGAAGCCGAAGCGGTCGCGCAGCGGGGGCGGCAGCAGGCCCGCGCGCGTGGTGGCGCCGACCAGGGTGAAGGGCGGCAGTTCCAGCGGGATCGCGGTGGCGCCGGGGCCCTTGCCGACGATGACGTCGACACGGAAGTCCTCCATGGCCATGTACAGCATCTCCTCGGCGGGCCGGGACATGCGGTGGATCTCGTCGAGGAAGAGCACCTCGCCCTCCTGGAGCGAGGACAGGATCGCGGCGAGGTCGCCGGCGTGCTGGATGGCGGGGCCGGAGGTGATGCGGATGGGGGCGCCCATCTCCGCCGCGATGATCATCGACAGGGTGGTCTTGCCGAGGCCGGGCGCGCCGGAGAGCAGGACGTGGTCGGCGGTGGCGCCACGCGCGCGTGCGGCCCGCAGCACCAGGTCGAGCTGCTCGCGGACCTTCTCCTGGCCGATGAACTCACCGAGGTCCTTGGGGCGCAGGGCGGCCTCGACGGCCTGGTCCTCCCGGTCGGCGACCGGGCCCACCAGCCGGTCGGGGGCGGGGGTGCCGGTCGGGTCGTCGTCCCAGTTCATGTGTGTGCCTTACGACGGTCTCGGTCAGCGGGCTCGGTTCAGCGTCTGAAGGGCGGCCTTGAGCAGCCGGCCCACCTCGGGGGTGCCCTCGGCGGCCTCGGCCTGGGGGGCGACGGCGGCGACCGCCTCGTCGGCCTCCCGGGTGGCGTAGCCGAGGCCGAGCAGGGCCGCGTGCAACTGGTCGCGCCAGCCCTGGCTGACGGGTGCGCCGACGGCGGGGCCGCCGACCGGCTCGCCGAGCCGGTCCTTCAGCTCCAGCAGCAGCTTCTGGGCGCCCTTCCGCCCGATGCCGGGGACGGCGGTGAGGGCCTTCTCGTCGCCGGTGGCGACCGCGCGGCGCAGGGCGTCGGGGGTGTGCACGGCGAGCATCGCCTGGGCGAGGCGGGGGCCGACCCCGCTCGCTGTCTGGAGCAGCTCGAAGGTCTGGCGTTCGTCGTCGTCGGCGAAGCCGTAGAGGGTGAGCGAGTCCTCGCGGACGACGAGGGATGTGTGGAGTCTGGCCGGCTGGCCGATCCGGAGCGTCGAGAGCGTGTTCGGCGTGCACTGGACGGCCATGCCGACGCCGCCGACCTCGACGACGGCTGCGTCGGGGGCGAGTGCGGCGACCGTGCCGCTGACGAAGGCGATCATGCCGTACGGCCTTTCGTTGCGTGGGCGGTGTGCAGGGCGACGGCCTGCTGGAGCCGGTTCTGCGCGGGGGCGCGCCAGATGTGGCAGATGGCGAGGGCGAGGGCATCGGCGGCGTCGGCGGGCCTGGGCGGTGCCGACAGCCGGAGCAGTCGGGTGACCATGGCGCCCACCTGCGCCTTGTCGGCGCGTCCGCTGCCGGTGACGGCGGCCTTGACCTCGCTGGGGGTGTGCAGGGCGACGGGGATGCCGCGCCGGGCGGCGCACAGCATGGCGACGGCGCTGGCCTGGGCGGTGCCCATGACCGTGCGGACGTTGTGCTGGCTGAAGACGCGCTCCACGGCGACGCACTCGGGCCGGTGCTCGTCCAGCCACCGCTCGATGCCCTGCTCGACACCGAGCAGCCGGTGGCTGAGGTCGGCGTCCGCGGGTGTCCGTACGACGCCGACGCCGAGCATCGTGAGCGGGCGGCCCGCGACCCCCTCGACGACGCCGATCCCGCACCGGGTCAGCCCGGGGTCCACCCCCAGTACGCGCACCGCGCCCCCTCCGATCGACGGCCTGTTCGTGCAGGCTAGCGGGTGCCACCGACAACGCCTCGCACCCGCCGGGCGCCCGGCAACGCGACGGGCCGACGGGTGATGTCCCGTCGGCCCGTGAGCAGCCGTGCGCGTTACGCGTCGACCTTCTCCATGACCTCGTCGCTCACGTCGAAGTTGGCGAAGACGTTCTGCACGTCGTCGCTGTCCTCGAGCGCGTCGATGAGCTTGAAGATCTTCCTCGCGCCGTCCTCGTCCAGCTCGACCTGCATGGTGGGGACGAAGTTGGCCTCGGCGGAGTCGTAGTCGATGCCGGCGTCCTGGAGGGCGGTGCGGACCGCGACCATGTCGGTGGCCTCGCTGATGACCTCGAAGGACTCGCCGAGGTCGTTGACCTCCTCGGCACCGGCCTCGAGCACGGCGCCGAGCACGTCGTCCTCGGCCAGCTCACCCTTGGGGACGATCACCACGCCCTTGCGGTTGAACAGGTACGACACCGAGCCCGGGTCCGCCATGGAGCCGCCGTTGCGGGTCATGGCGACGCGGACCTCGGAGGCGGCGCGGTTGCGGTTGTCGGTGAGGCACTCGATGAGCACCGCGACACCGTTGGGGCCGTAGCCCTCGTACATGATCGTCTCGTAGTCGGCGCCGCCGGCCTCGAGACCCGCGCCGCGCTTGACCGCGGAATCGATGTTCTTGTTCGGGACCGACGACTTCTTCGCCTTCTGGATGGCGTCGTACAGCGTCGGGTTGCCGTCCGGGTCGGCGCCGCCCGTCCGCGCCGCGACCTCGATGTTCTTGATCAGCTTCGCGAAGAGCTTGCCGCGTTTGGCGTCGATCACGGCCTTCTTGTGCTTCGTCGTGGCCCATTTAGAGTGGCCGGACATCTGCCTGTCTCCTTCGCGTAACCCATCTCTGTACGAACGGCAGAGATCCTACAAGGACTCCGGTGTCCGGTCGGCGCGCACCATGTCGACGAACAGCGAGTGCACACGGTGGTCGCCGGTCAGCTCCGGGTGGAAGGAAGTGGCGAGCACGTTGCCCTGGCGCACCGCGACGATGTGGCCCTCGTGCTCGGCGAGCACCTCGGCACCGGCGCCCACGGACTCCACCCAGGGAGCGCGGATGAACACGCCCTCCACAGGATCGCCCGTGACGCCCCGCACGTCGACCGCGGCCTCGAACGACTCGTTCTGCCGCCCGAAGGCGTTGCGGCGCACGATCATGTCGATGCCGCCGATGGTCTCCTGGCCCGAGCGCGGGTCGAGGATCTTGTCGGCGAGCAGGATCATGCCTGCGCAGGTGCCGTAGACGGGCAGGCCGGCGCGCACGCGCGCGCGGAGCGGCTCCATCACTCCGAAGAGGACGGCCAGCTTGGAGATGGTGGTGGACTCGCCGCCGGGCAGGACGAGGCCGTCGACCTCGGCGAGTTCCTCGGGGCGCCGCACCGGCCTGGCCACGGCGTCCGCCGCGGCCAGGGCGATGAGGTGCTCCCGTACGTCGCCCTGGAGGGCCAGGACGCCTATGACGGGGGTGTTCATGTGTTCCGGTGCCTTACCAGCCGCGGTTCGCGTAGCGCTCGGCCTCGGGGAGGGTGTCGCAGTTGATGCCGACCATGGCCTCGCCGAGGTTGCGGGACGCGTCCGCGATGATCTTCGGGTCGTCGTAGAAGGTGGTGGCCTTCACGATGGCGGCGGCGCGCTTGGCCGGGTCGCCCGACTTGAAGATGCCGGAGCCGACGAACACGCCCTCGGCACCGAGCTGGCGCATCAGGGCCGCGTCGGCCGGGGTGGCGACACCGCCGGCGGAGAAGAGGACCACGGGGAGCTTGCCCAGCTCGGCGACCTCCTTGACCAGCTCGTACGGGGCGCGCAGTTCCTTGGCCGCCGCGTACAGCTCGTGGTTGTCGTAGCCGCGCAGCCTGGCGATCTCGTTCTTGATCTGGCGCAGGTGGCGGACGGCCTCGACGACGTTGCCGGTGCCGGCCTCGCCCTTGGAGCGGATCATCGCGGCGCCCTCGGCGATGCGACGCAGGGCCTCGCCCAGGTTGGTCGCACCGCACACGAAGGGGGTCGTGAAGGACCACTTGTCGGAGTGGTTGACCTCGTCGGCCGGGGTCAGCACCTCGGATTCGTCGATGTAGTCGACGCCGAGGGACTGGAGCACCTGGGCCTCGACGAAGTGGCCGATGCGGGACTTGGCCATGACCGGGATCGAGACGGCGTCGATGATGCCCTCGATCATGTCCGGGTCGGACATGCGGGCCACGCCGCCGTCCTTGCGGATGTCCGCGGGGACCCGCTCCAGGGCCATGACGGCGACGGCGCCCGCGTCCTCGGCGATCTTCGCCTGCTCCGGCGTGACGACGTCCATGATCACGCCGCCCTTGAGCTGCTCGGCCATGCCGCGCTTCACGCGGGCGGTGCCGGTCTCGGGAGCCTGGTTGTCGATGGTGGACACGGGCGACCTCACTGGTGGGAAAAGAAGGCTTCTGCATCGCTGAGGAAACGCGAGCGGACCAGTCCAAAGCAAGGGCCAATGGAAAGCCGGTGGATCGTTTTGGGCCCACCGGGGCCGTCGGCGGGCGGTCAGGAGACCCGTTCCACCAGGGCCGCGGGCGGCTCGTCGTCCATCTCGACGGCCAGCGGGAACGGGGCGTGGCCGGCCAGCCGGAACCAGCGCACCTTGCGGTGTTCCCGCAGTCTGCGCGCGGCCCCCACGCCGTCGTTGTGGAAGCGGCGGGCCATCGGCACCCGGCGGACGGCCTCGGCCAGCTCGCGGGCGGCCTCCTCACCGCCCGGCGCCTCCCGTACGGCCTCCACCTGCGCCGGTTCGGCGAAGACCGCGCGCAGTGCCTGGCTCAGTTCGCTCTCGGCGACCTCCCGCTGCTCCTCCTCGGCCTGCCGGGCGGCGTGCGCGGCCTCGTACAGCACGATCGAGGCCGCCGGGTCCAGGACGCCCGAGGTGGCCAGTTCCTGCGCCACGGAGGCCCGCCGCAGCAACTGGGCGTCGAGGGCGGCCCGGGCGGCGTCCATCCGCACGTGCAGCCGGTCGAGCCGGCCGGCCGTCCAGCTCAGGTACACGCCGACGGCGACGAGCGCGAGAAGGATCCAGATGAGGGTTACGGTCACGGCCGAAGGCTATCGGCTGCTCGGAACGCCCCCGTCTCGGTCCCGGAGTCCCGGAGCCGTCGGTTGCTCGCGGGTGCTGCCGCTCCCGTCCCGGGTCAGGCCGAAGCGGGCCCGCAGGCCCGTCGTCCGCTCGTCCGCGGCGACCGCCGCCGCGCCGGCCGTCACCGTCTCGTAGACGGACAGGATGTCCGCGCCGACCGTGGACCAGTCGAACCGCCGCACGTGGGCGCTGCCGCGCTCGCGCAAGCGCGCCCGGCGCGCCGGGTCCGCCAGCAGCCGTACGGCCGCCTCCGCCAGCGCGGTCGCGTTCTCGTTGGCGAAGACCTCGCCGGCCCCGCCCTGGTCGAGGACCTGTACGAAGGCGTCCAGGTCGGAGGCGAGGACGGGGGCACCCGCGGACAACGCCTCGACGAGGACGATGCCGAAGCTCTCGCCGCCGGTGTTGGGCGCGACGTACAGGTCGACGCTGCGCAGGAGACGCGCCTTGTCCTCGTCGCTGATCATGCCGAGGAACTCCACGCGCGAGCGCAGCTCCTTGGGCAGGTTCTGGACGGCCGCCTCCTCGTCGCCCCGGCCAGCCACCAGCAATCGCGTCCCCGGCCGGGCGGCCACGATGTCCGGCAGGGCCTTCATCAGCACGGGCAGGCCCTTGCGGGGCTCGTCGATGCGGCCGATGAAGCCGATGGTGTCGCCCTGCCACCGCGGGTCGGGGTCGGCCTTGGCGAAGAAGTCCACGTCGACGCCGTTGGGGATGACCACCGCGTCCCCGCCCAGGTGCTCGACCAGGGTGCGGCGGGCGTACTCGCTCACCGCGATGCGCGCGCTGATCTTCTCCAGGGCGGCCTGGAGGATCGCGTAGGCGGCGATCATCGCGCGCGAGCGCGGGTTGGAGGTGTGGAAGGTGGCCACGATCGGGCCGGACGCCGCCCAGCAGGTCAGCAGGCCGAGCGAGGGCGAGGTCGGCTCGTGGATGTGGACCACGTCGAACTTGCCGTCGTGCAGCCAGCGCCGCACCCGCGCGGCCGACAGGAACCCGAAGTTCAGCCGGGCGACCGAGCCGTTGTAGGGCACCGGGACGGCGCGGCCGGCCGAGACGACGTAGGGCGGCAGCGGGGTGTCGTCGTCGGCCGGGGCGAGGACGGACACCTCGTGGCCGAGGCGGAGGAAGTACTCGGCGAGGTCGCGGATGTGGAACTGGACGCCACCGGGCACGTCCCAGGAGTACGGGCAGACGATCCCGATTCTCACGCGGGTCCCTTCGTGGGGTCGAGGTCGGCGAGCCACAGGCGCTGGAGCATGTGCCAGTCCTCGGGGTGGTCGGCGATCCCGCCGGCGAAGGCGTCGGCCAGTGCCTGGGTCATGACGGCCGTCCTCTCGGTCCGCGTGCCGGAGGCGGGGACCTCGACGGGCGGGTGCACCCGGCCCCGCATGACGGGCGAGTCGTCGTACCAGAGGGTGGCGGGCAGCAGCAGCGCGCCCGTCTGCTGGGCGAGGAGGGCGGGGCCGGCGGGCATGCGGGCCCTCTCGCCGAAGAAGTCGACCTCGACGCCGGAGGCGGACAGGTCGCGGTCGGCGACCAGGCAGACCAGGCCGCCGTCGCGCAGCCTGCGGGCCAGGGTGCCGAAGGCGGAGCCGCCGCTGTGCGGCAGGACCTCCATGCCGAGGCCCTCGCGGTAGGCGACGAAGCGGTCGTAGAGCGTCTCCGGCTTCAGACGTTCGGCGACCGTGGTGAACGGCGTCTCCAGGGCGGTGGTGACCCAGGCGCCCGCCAGGTCCCAGTTGGCCAGGTGCGGCAGCGCGAGGACCACGCCCCGGCCGGCGGCCAGCCCGTCGGTCAGGTGGTGCAGGTCCTTGGGGTCGAAGCCCGAGCTGATCCGCTCGGCGCTCCAGGCCGGCAGCCGGAAGGACTCCATCCAGTACCGCAGGTAGGAACGCATGCCCGCGCGGGACAGTTCGGCGAGCCGCTCGGGGCTCGCGCCGGGCACCACGCGCGCGTAGTTGGACTCCAGACGCTGTACGCCCTTGCCGCGCCGTTTCCAGGCGAGGTCGGCGATGGTCCGGCCCAGGCGCGCCGCGGCGGGCTCGGGGAGCTTCTTGACCGTGCTCCAGCCGGCGCCGTACAGCGCGTCGGTGAGCCGGTCGGCGCCGGTCACTGCGCCGCCTCGCCGGCGGTCGGCCGAGCCTCCGCCTCCGCCTCGGCGGACTCGCGGCGCACGGTGACGACCCGCTGGACCAGCGTGACGAGGCTGCCGACGGCGACGATCCACAGGGCGACCGGCAGCAGCCACCGGACGCCCGGCACGCCGAACTCGTGCAGACCGGCGAAGCCGGCCGCGACCAGCGAGATCACCAGCCGCTCGGCGCGCTCGACGAGCCCGTTGACGGCGACCGGCAGCCCGATCGACTCGCCGCGCGCCTTGGTGTACGACACGACCTGCCCGCTGGCCAGGCAGAAGATCGACACCGCGCACAGCACGTCGTCGTTGCCGTGGCCCGCGTACCAGAGCGCGAACCCGCCGAAGATCGCGCCGTCGGCGACCCGGTCCAGGGTGGAGTCGAGGAAGGCGCCCCAGCGGCTGGAACGGCCGAGCTGGCGGGCCATGTTGCCGTCGACCAGGTCGGAGAAGACGAACAGGGTGATCACGACCGTGCCCCAGAAGAACTCGCCCCGGGGGTAGAAGACCAGCGCACCCGCGACCACCCCGGCCGTGCCGAGGAGTGTGACCGTGTCGGGGCTCACGCCCCGGCGGATGAGAAACGCGGCGAACGGTGTGAGGACACGCGTGAAAAATGCACGCGCGTACTTGTTCAGCATGGCCTTCCCGACGGTCGGTGTCGCCGCGGCCCCTGGTGGCCACCGGCTGGCCCATCGTAGCCACGCACGCGCGTGCGTGGCGGGCGGGCACCCGCAGCCGCGCCGGGAAGCGGGGCGCACCACCGTGCGCGGGGCGTTCGTGACGCGTTCGATGTCCCGTACGCACCCTTCGTGGCCCTTCGTATGGACGCGGCGTGACGGGAGTGGAAAGCTCGAATGACCGCGGGCGTCGCCGGAACCGCCCCAGCACGCGGATGCGGCATGTCCGCGCCCACAGTGACCTCACCGTGCACGGGAGGCAGGATCATGGGCGACAAGGCACAGACACACCACCCCGGGGCCGCCGGCAGGGCTCTCGCGGCCGACCGGCCCGCGTCCGTACGGAACGTGGTGCTGGTCGGCCACTCGGGCTCGGGCAAGACGACTCTGGTGGAGGCCCTCGCGCTGACCGCGGGGGCGGTGAACCGGGCGGGCCGCGTGGAGGACGGCGGCACCGTCTCCGACTACGACGACATCGAGCACCGCCAGCAGCGCTCGGTCCAGCTCTCCCTGGTGCCGGTCGCCTGGGACGGCATCAAGATCAACTTGCTGGACACCCCCGGATACGCCGACTTCGTCGGGGAGCTGCGGGCCGGTCTGCGCGCCGCGGACGCGGCCCTCTTCGTCGTCTCGGCCTCGGACGGCGTCGACGGCACGACCCGGATGGTGTGGGAGGAGTGCGCGGCCGTCGGCATGCCCCGCGCGATCGTGGTCACGCACCTGGAGGCCGCGCGCGCGGACTTCGAGGAGATGACCCGGATCTGCGCGCAGGCCTTCGGCGGCGACGATCCCGACGCCGTACTGCCGTTGTACCTGCCGCTGCGCGGCCCCGAGAGCCCCGACGGGCACACCTCCGTCACCGGGCTGGTCGGACTGCTGTCGAAGAAGCTGTTCGACTACGCGTCCGGGGAGCGCAAGGAGTCCGAGCCCGGCGAGGACCAACTGCCGGACCTCGAAGAGGCCCGCGACCGGCTCATCGAGGGGATCATCTCGGAGAGCGAGGACGAGACCCTCATGGACCGCTATCTGGGCGGCGAGCAGGTCGACATCAAGACACTGATCGAGGACCTGGAGCGGGCCGTCGCCCGCGGCAGCTTCTTCCCCGTCCTGGCCGCCGCCCCCGCCGCCGAGGGCGCCCGGCAGGGACTCGGCACGGTCGAGCTGCTCCAGTTGATCACCGGCGGCTTCCCGACCCCGTTCGAACACCCCCTGCCCGGCGTGACCACCGTCGACGGCGAGCCGCGCGAGCTGAAGCCGTGCGACACGGACGGGCCGCTGGTCGCCGAGGTCGTCAAGACCTCCTCCGACCCCTATGTCGGCCGGATCTCACTGGTCCGCGTCTTCTCCGGCACGCTGCGTCCCGACCAGCCGGTGCACGTCTCCGGGCACGGCCTCGCCGACCGCGGCCACGAGGACCACGACGTCGAGGAGAAGACCGGCGCCCTGTCCATGCCCTTCGGCCGGCAGCAGCGCCCGGTGACCCACGCCGTCGCCGGCGACCTGGTGTGCGTGGCCAGGCTCGGCCGCGCCGAGACCGGCGACACGCTCTCCGCCAAGGACGACCCGCTGCTGATGGAACCCTGGCAGATGCCGGACCCGCTGCTGCCGCTCGCCATCCAGGCGCACAGCAAGGCCGACGAGGACAAGCTCTCCCAGGGGCTGGCCCGGCTGGTCGCCGAGGACCCGACCATGCGGCTGGAGCACGACCAGGACACCCACCAGGTGGTGCTGTGGTGCCTGGGCGAGGCCCACGCCGACGTCGCCCTGGAACGGCTGCGCAGCCGCTACGGCGTCCAGGTCGACGTCGTACCGCACCGGGTGTCCCTGCGGGAGACGTTCGCGGACCGGGCCACCGCGCGCGGCCGGCACGTCAAGCAGTCCGGCGGACACGGCCAGTACGCGATCTGCGAGATCGAGGTGGAGCCGCTGCCGGGCGGCTCGGGCATCGAGTTCGTGGACAAGGTCGTCGGCGGCGCGGTGCCCCGGCAGTTCGTCCCGTCCGTCGAGAAGGGCGTGCGGGCGCAGGCCGCCAAGGGGGTCGCCGCCGGTTATCCGCTCGTCGACGTGCGGGTCACTCTGGTGGACGGCAAGGCCCACTCGGTGGACTCCTCCGACGCCGCCTTCCAGACGGCGGGCGCGCTCGCCCTGCGGGAGGCCGCGGCCGACGCGCGGATCCATCTGCTGGAGCCGGTCGCCGAGGTCACCGTGCTGGTCGGCGACGACTACGTGGGCGCCGTGATGAGCGACCTGTCCGGCCGGCGCGGCCGGCTGCTGGGGACCGAACAGGTCGGCTCGGGCCGGACCCTGATCCGCGCGGAGGTACCGGAGTTCGAGATCGGCCGGTACGCGGTCGACCTGCGTTCGCTCTCCCACGGCACGGCCCGCTTCGACCGGAGCTACGCCCGGCACGAGCCGATGCCGGCGCAGATCGCCGAACGGATCCGCGAACAGGCGGGTGACGACGGGTAGTCGGGCGGGCGGGGAGGTTCTGGCGCCGGTGTGCGGGCGGGCGGCTTCGGCCGTCCGCCCCCGGGCTGTCGGTGCCGGCGGATACGCTGATCACCGGAGCGCGTCGTGCCGCGGCCGTCCGGCTTTCGCCGGGCGACGGCACGCCGAGCGGTCCAACAGGTGTGCCGGGCAGGGAAGTCGGGAAGGCCGCAGAAGCGACACCGGCGGCGATGGGGGCGGGAATGTCGTTTGGAACGGAGTGGGACGGGCCCCAGGTGCCCGTCTCGGGCGACGAGGGGCAGGCTGCGACCTCCGCGCTGGCGTCCGCGGCGTACCGGGACAGCCCGGTCGAGGAGATCAAGAAGGCCGACAACGAGTGGCACCAGTCGGCCGTGAAGGCCGGCAGGATGAAGATGTTCCGGCCGAATCTCGGTGAGGCGTTCTCGCGTGCCGTCATCGACCGGATGCTCGCCCCCGGCCGCAAGCCGCTCATCCAGTCCTTCGGCTCCGAGCCCCAGTTCGTCGTGGAACACGCCCTGGCCGCCAACAACATCCGCAGGGAACGCGACAACCGCCTCACCGTGGTCACCGTCGTGTGCGGCCTGCTCTTCCTGCCGGGAATGCTCTGCTGGCTGCTCGTCTTCCAGCTTCGCGGTCTCGTCGCCCGCAGTGACGACCGGCGGGCCGGGGCGCTGGGCACCGTGCTGCTGCTGGGCGTCGGCATTCTCGCCGCGCTGTTCCTGGTCAAGATGCCGTTCTCCGGCTTCTGGGCGTGGTACGCCCGCGCGTCCGTCGTCGTGCCCGTGCTCGGCTGGTTCTGGGCCAAGCGGATCTGCGAGCGCACCGCCCAGGACCTGCGGGGCCGCTGGGACGGGCTGCTGTCGGGCAGCAGCGTCGGCGCCAAGGTCCCGGAGGCCGTGCCCCGCGCCCCCGGCCAGACCGCCGCCGAGGACCTGCGGCAGTCCCTGGCCCGGCTCCGGGCGGAACAGCGGTCCAACTCCGTCTTCTACGCCGGCCCCAAGGGCATACTCGGCATGGGCACCCGCTGGGGCGCCTGGCAGCTCGCCGAGGACCTCGTGGCCGCCGATTCCACCCGGGAGATCCACCCCTTCCGGAGCTGGGACGTGATACGCGCGATCCACGACCAGCTCGCCCTCCTGGAGCGCGGCCCGTTGAACACCGGCGGCTTCCCGAAGCCGTCGATACGGCACTGGATCGTCACCCCGATCGGCGAGAAGGCCACGGCCGTCTCCCGCCCCGAGGGCACCGACGTCGAGGCCTTCCAGATCAAACCGCACGCCATACAGGAGATCTGCAACAAACAGCAGTTCGGCAGCGGTGACCGGCACTATCTGGGCGTGCAGTGGACGCTGTGGGACGGACAGCTCGTCATCACGATGCTGATCACCGTCACGGTGCTGCACGAGACCCTGCGCATCGAGGTCACGGGGCATGCGCTGGGACCGGTGAACTCGCTCTTCACCACGAAACCGGAGGCGCCGGCCAAGGAGGTCACCAAGTCCTTCAAGCCCTGGGAGACCCGTACGGTCAAGCTGCCCCTGGTCGGCACCGACGAGGTCGTACGTCTGGCGGTGCGCGCCCCGCTGACGTGGTATCCGCCGCTGCTCAACTGGCTCGGCGGCTCCCTCGGCCTGCCCGAGCCGTTCGGCCTGCGGCACGCCTGGGCCGATCAGCCCTGGCGCCACCGCTTCATGGCCGACGACGCCCTGCGCGCGGCGACACCGGTGCTGCGGGTGGTGCACTCCGCCGCGCTCAAGGTCCTGCGGGAGAACGGCGTGGACACCGAGAAATTCGGTGCCCGCTCGGCGTTCCTCAGCGGCAACGTCCAGGACCCGACGCCCCGGAAGGCCGACCTCTACGACGCGTAGGCCCGCGCCGGACCGGCCGTGGCCGTCCGGTCAGCCGGCCGGCCACGCCTGCGCCAGCATCCCGCGGGTGTCGGCCAGCAACTGCGGCAGCACCCTCGTGTGGCCCACGACGGGCATGAAGTTGGTGTCGCCGCCCCAGCGCGGGACGATGTGCTGGTGCAGATGGGCCGCGATACCGGCACCCGCCACCGCGCCCTGGTTCATGCCGATGTTGAACCCGTGCGCGCCGGACGCCGTGCGCAGAGCCGCCATGGCCTGCTTGGTCAGCTCCGCCAGCTCGACGGTCTCCGCCGGGGTCAGGTCGGTGTAGTCGGCCACATGCCGGTACGGCACCGTCATCAGGTGACCGCCGGTGTAGGGGTACAGGTTGAGGACGGCGTACACGTGCTCTCCGCGCCGGACGACGAGCCCGTCCTCGTCCGACTTCGCCGGGATGGAGCAGAAGGGACAGCCGTCGTCGGCCCCCGGACCGCTCGGCTTGTTCTCGCCCTGGATATAGGCCATCCGGTGGGGCGTCCACAGGCGCTGGAACGCGTCCTGCGTCCCCACTCCGATCTGCTGTTCCGGCTCGCTCGTCATGCTAGGCAGCATATGGCTTCGCCCGATCCCGGCGTGTCGCCGGGTGACCCCGGCAGCGGTCTGCGGCCAAGCTTGGCCGGTGGACGACGACAGCGCCCTGGCCCGCTGGGAGCAGCACACCGAGATTCCCCTGTTCCTGGCGTCGCTGGTCTTCATGGCCGCCTATGCCACCCGGGTCCTGGCCGTGAGCCTGTCCTGGGGCTGGCGGGACCTGTGCGGGTTCGCGATGCTCGCCCTCTGGGTGCTGTTCGCCGTCGACTACGTGGTGCGCTGGCGGCTGGGCGGGCAGCGCTTCTGGCGCTTCGCCACCACGCACTTCCTGCACACCGCCGTGGTGCTGCTGCCGTTGCTGCGCCCGCTGCGGATCGTCCCGCTGTACGACGTCATCCAGCGTCGGCAGGGAGATCCACGGCTCTCCCTGTACGCGCGCGTGATCGCCTACGCGAGTCTGTCCACGCTGCTGCTCGGCCTCTCCGGTGCCCTCGCGGTCTACCAGCAGGAACGCGGGGCGCCCGGCAGCAGCATGCGCACCTTCGGGGACGCCGTGTGGTGGGCCGCCTCGACCCTCAGCACGGTCGGCTACGGCGACGTCACCCCGGTGACCCCGCTCGGCCGGGTGATCGCGACCGGGATGATGGCCTGCGGGCTGGGTCTGCTCGGCGCGGTGACGGGTTCGTTCTCGTCCTGGCTGATGCAGACGTTCTCCCGGGAGAGCGACGAACGGCCCCCGGGGAGGTGAAGGTGATCCCCGGGGGCCGTTCGGGCGGGTGGGGGTCAGACCTGGGTCCGCTCCTCCACGACCTTCACGATCTTGGCGATGGCCTCGTCGAACGGGATGCCGTTCTCCTGCGAGCCGTCCCGGTAGCGGAAGGACACGGTGCCGGCGTTCATGTCCTCGTCGCCGACGATGACCATGAACGGGACCTTCTGCTTCTGGGCCGTCCTGATCTTCTTCTGCATACGGTCGGAGGAGGAGTCCACCTCGACCCGCAGGCCCTTCTTCCTGGCCGCGGCGGCGAACTTCCCCAGGTACTCGATGTGCGCGTCGCCGACCGGGATGCCGATCGCCTGGACGGGGGCCAGCCAGGCCGGGAAGGCGCCCGCGTAGTGCTCCAGGAGCACCGCGAAGAACCGCTCGATACTGCCGAACAGGGCCCGGTGGATCATGACCGGACGCTGCTTGGAGCCGTCCGGGCCGGTGTACTCCAGGTTGAACCGCTCGGGCAGGTTGAAGTCGAGCTGGATGGTCGACATCTGCCAGGTGCGGCCGATCGCGTCCTTGGCCTGGACGGAGATCTTCGGGCCGTAGAAGGCGGCGCCGCCCGGGTCGGGCACGAGGGGCAGGCCCTGCTTCTCGGCGACCTGGCGCAGGGTTTCGGTCGCCTCCTCCCAGGCCTCGTCGGAACCGACGAACTTCTCCGGGTCCTTGGTGGACAGCTCCAGGTAGAAATCGGTCAGGCCGTAGTCGCGCAGCAGGTTCAGCACGAAGGTGAGCGTGCTGTCCAGTTCCCCGGACATCTGCTCACGGGTGCAGTAGATGTGCGCGTCGTCCTGGGTGAAGCCGCGGGCCCGGGTGAGGCCGTGCACGACACCGGACTTCTCGTACCGGTACACGGTCCCGAACTCGAAGAGGCGCAGGGGCAGTTCACGGTACGACCGGCCGCGCGCGTCGAAGATCAGGTTGTGCATCGGGCAGTTCATGGGCTTGAGGTAGTAGTCCACGCCCTCGTCGAGCTGCATGGGCGGGTACATGCCGTCGGCGTACCAGTCCAGGTGGCCCGAGGTCTCGAAGAGCTTCCCCTTCGTCGCGTGCGGGGTGTAGACGAACTCGTAGCCCTCCTCCTCGTGGCGGCGGCGCGAGTAGTCCTCCATGACCCGGCGGATGATGCCGCCCCTGGGGTGGAAGACGGCGAGGCCGGAGCCGATCTGCTCGGGGATGGAGAAGAGGTCCAGCTCGCTGCCGAGCTTGCGGTGGTCGCGCTTCTCGGCCTCGGCGAGGAACTCCAGGTGCGCCTTCAGCTCGTCCTTGGACGGCCAGGCGGTGCCGTAGATGCGCTGGAGCATCGGGTTCTTCTCGCTGCCGCGCCAGTAGGCGGCGGCGTTGCGCATCAGCTTGAACGCCGGGATCAGCCGGGTCGAGGGCAGGTGCGGACCGCGGCAGAGGTCCTTCCAGCACAGCTCGCCGGTCTTGGCGTCCAGGTTGTCGTAGATCGTCAGCTCGCCGGCGCCGACCTCGACGTCCGCGCCGTCGTCGTGCGACGCCGAGCCCTTGAGGCCGATCAGCTCCAGCTTGTACGGCTCGGAGGCCAGCTCCGCGCGGGCCGCCTCGTCGGTGACGACACGGCGGGCGAACTTCTGCCCGCGCTTCTGGATCTCCTGCATCTTCTTCTCGACGGCCTTGAGATCCTCGGGCGTGAAGGGCTTCTCCACGTCGAAGTCGTAGTAGAAGCCGTCCTTCACGGGCGGGCCGATGCCCAGCTTGGCCTCGGGGAACAGCTCCTGCACGGCCTGCGCCATGACGTGCGCGGTGGAGTGGCGCAGGATGTTCAGGCCGTCCTCGGACGAGATCTCGACGCCCTCGACCTCGTCACCGTCGGACAGCTCCCACGCGAGGTCCCTCAGCTCGCCGCCGACGCGCGCGGCGATGACGGAGCGCTCGCCCGCGAAGAGGTCGGCGGCCGTAGTGCCCGTCGTCACCACGCGTTCTTCCCGCTCGGAATCGCGTTGGATGATCACACGGACGTCTGACACCGGTCTCTCCTGACTGAAGGGTGGGTGCGGCGCCGTACGAGGAGCGCGCGCTCAGGCGATCGTACCGACCCGACGGCACCGACCGCGAAACGGTTACCCCCCCTCCTCCTCCCCGTACGCCCCCTCACCTGGCTCGTCGCACGTCCCGTCGAAGAAGTCGAGGTTCTCGTGGAGGGACTTCAGCAGCCGGTCACGCTCGGCGTAGTCGACCTGTACGGGGACGACCCCGCGGGCGCCGGTGAGCCGGCGGAAGCCGCCCCGCCGTTCCAGCCGGCCCTGCACGCGCACCGGGAGCCCGACGAGGTGGGCGTGGCCGGCGACGCGGTAGTCCTCCTCGTCCAGGGTGACGCGCAGGTGCGGGACCTCGGCGCCGGCGAGGACGCGCAGGCGTACGGTGCCCCGGCCGCCGGGTCCGGAGCGGCGCATGCGGACGACGGCACCGGTGACGCTGACCGGGACGGAGGGCTCCGCGCGGAGGTAGCGGGCGGCGGCCTCGCGCAGCACGGGCAGGTCGCCGGGTGAGAACTCGACGGGTTCGGCGGAGGCGTCACAGCCGTCGGGGACGCCGGCGCCGGGGGCCCAGGACACGGCGACGCGGGCGCCCTCGGTGCCTGCCACGAGCGCGGAGAGCGCCTCGGTCAGCTCATGGCTGACGCCGGCCTCGACGGCGCCGTCGAAGGCGTCCATGCCGCCGGTGGCCCGCTGGTAGTCGATGGCCTCGCGGGCGGCGTGGAGGGCCTGGTGGAGGCGGACGGAGAGGCCGCGTCCCGCGGGGACGGGGACGAAGGCGGTGAGGGCGTGGCCGTCGGCGGCCGGACCGACGAGGACGTCCCCGACGAGGGCGGCGGCGGAGCGGCGGTGGCGGGCGCCGTGGTATCCGGCGGGTGCGCGGGTGGCGAGTGCGGCGGCGAGCAGCATCCGGCGGGCGGCGCCGCGCAGGTGCGCGTCGGCGGTCCAGGGCGCGGCTCCGGCGGGCCCGGCCGGGGTGTCGCGCCACCAGCGGATCTCGTCGCTGGGCACGGCGAGGCAGAGCAGCACCTCGCGGGCGCAGGGGGTGTCGCCGCGGGCGAGGGCTTCGAGGGCCTCGCCGAGCAGGTCGTCGCTGTCCGGGAACGCGCGGCTCTCCGGCACGAGCAGGCTGGTCGCGGCGCCGCCCGGCCCGGGCGGGGTCCAGCGGCCGTAGCGTCCGGCCGCTCCCCCGCGCCGCTGCCAGCCGTGCCGGTGCAGCAGGGCGCCGAGGACGGCAGGGTCGACGTCGGCGGGCCGGAGCAGGGGGGTCCGGAGGATGTCACCGGGTTCCGGCCGGACCTGCCGTACCGGCTCGTCGAGGACCTGCCGTACCGGCGGTCCGTCGGAGGGACGGTCTCTCATGGCCTGCCTCCCGTCCCGACCCGCGCCATGATCTCGCACAGCGCCCGGTCGTCGAAGATGCGCGAGGTCGGTATCCGCACGGTGGTCCGGTGCCGGCCGGTGACGGGGTGGCCGGCGAGGTTGGTCCAGTAGCAGCAGTGTCTGAGTTCCAGCCGTTCGTGGCCGGCGCGCAGCCAGTCGTCCGGGGAGCGCGGGACGAGCATGACCACCAGGATCTTGTGGACCGACACCGGGGTGCGGGCGAGTTTGCGCAGGTGGGCGTTGTCGAGGGTGAAGGAGAAGAAGGGGCCCGGGGGGTCGGGCGCGACCTGGTAGGTGGCCTTCAACTGCACCTTGACGGTGACCTCGTCGTCGACGGTGTGCCCGGGTGCGCTGTGGCTGACGTGCCAGTCGATGCCGTTGTCGGGGAAGGGCTGGGACAGCGAGCAGCCGGCCGCGGCGGCGACCGCGTGCAGATAGCCGACCTGCAACGTCTCCATGCAGGCGGTGGTGGCGAGCGTGCCGCGGAGGGTGCCCGGGCGGTCGGGCAGCAACCCGCCCCGCTCGGGCTGTGCTACGGCCATGACCAACAGCCCTCCCAGCCGGGTGTTCTCCTGCGGTGGGCCGCTGAACTGCAAAGACCCGTACTCCTGTTGTCTCCTCCCGGCGTACGGCGCAAACAGCCCGGGTATCACCGAACCGGACAGGGGACGGAACGTCATCTGTCGCGGGAGAACGAGGAGTTGGGTGGGAATGACGACCTGGTACGAGGGGCCGCTGGCCGCCTTCGACACGGAGACGACGGGCGTGGACGTCGAGACCGACCGGATCGTGTCGGCCGCCGTCGTCGTCCAGGACGCGCCGGGGACCCGGCCCCGGGTGTCCCGCTGGCTGGTGAACCCGGGTGTGCCGGTGCCGGAGGCGGCGACGGCGGTGCACGGACTGACGGAGGATCACCTGCACCGCAACGGGCGGTGGCCGGCGCCGGTGATGTACGAGATAGCCGAGCAACTGGCCGAGCACGCGGCGCTGGGCCGGCCGCTGGTGGTGATGAACGCGCCGTTCGACCTGACGCTGCTGGACCGGGAGCTGCGCCGGCACCGGGCGTCGGCGCTGGACCGCTGGTTCGAGTCGGTGCCGCTGAGGGTGCTGGACCCGCGGGTGCTGGACAAGCACCTGGACCGGTACCGCAAGGGCCGCCGGACGCTGACCGACCTGTGCGCGCACTATGACGTGCCGCTCCAGGACGCGCACGACGCGGCGGCGGACGCGCTGGCCGCACTGGACGTCGTACGGGCGGTGGGCCGCCGTTTCGCGGCCCGGCTGGAGCGCCTGTCCCCCACCGAGCTGCACGCGCTCCAGGCGAACTGGCACGCGGCGCAGGCGCGGGGACTGCAGGCGTGGTTCGCGCGCAGCGGCTCGGAGGAGACGGTGTGCACGGACTGGCCGCTCAGGCCCGAGCTTCCCGCGGCGGCGTAGACACCGGGCGGGGCAGGAGGGTCCGGGACGCGCGAAGAGCCGGCCCGCTGCTGCGGACCGGCTCTCTCCCGGTGGGCGATACTGGGTTCGAACCAGTGACCTCTTCGGTGTGAACGAAGCGCTCTCCCACTGAGCTAATCGCCCGGGAACGCACTGAACAATACAGGCCCGGGCGCCGTTCGTTCAAACCGCTCCCAGGTGCCGCCGCAGTCCGCGCCGTCCGGCGCGCATCATCAGCCGGTGGTTGGCGCGGAAGACGGGCCGTCCGGGTACGGCGAGCAGCCTGAGCAGGGGTTTGCGCACATCGACCTCCTGGTCGTAGCGGGCGAGCGCGCCGGGGCCGACCGCTGTGACCGTCCAGCGTGCCCAGCCCTCCATGTCGCCCGAGAGCGCGACCTCCAGGACGCCGGCGGACGGGTCCCTGCGGGTCTCCCGCACGGCGACGGTGAGGTCGTACGGCAGCACGGACCTGATGGTGATCACGCCGGTGCGGCTGTCCCGCCGGGTCACCGCCCGCACCTGTGGCCACCAGCGGGGATACCCCTCGGGGCGCTCCAGTGCCGCGTACACCGCGGCCGGCGGGGCGGGCAGGGGCCACAGGCTGTGGAAGCGGTGGTGGTTCCAGTCCATGGGGTGAGTGTGCCCGCGGCGGCCGCCCGTATCTGAGGGCGGTCGTGCTCGGGGCGCGAGCGCCGCCACCCGTGCGCCGGCGCTCCCCCGGTCCGGGCCAGGCGGGCATCCTGCTCGGCCTTCGTGGCGTCGGAGTACCGGCAGTAGTCGAGGTAGGCGTTCTTGAACGCGGGCAGGTCGACGAGGTGGATGAGCTCGGCGCACAGTTCGTCGAGGCCGAAGACCGCCGAGAGGCGGGAGACGGAGACGGCGGGCTCGTCCGCGACGGCGAACCCGCCGGTGCCGATGTCGTAGAGGCCGCTGCCCCGCACGCAGCCGTCGGACTGGGCGGCGATGGGCTCCATGGTGGACAGGACGCGGGCCCTGGCCCTCTCCCACCTCGGCCCCTGCGCTCCCACTCCGTGAACCAGGCCGAGACCAGGCCGCTCCTGTCGGTGCCGAAGCCGATGGACAGGCGTGCGGGTCGGGGTGCAGGGGTCGGTGCGGACCTTGCGCCGGGGATCGGGGACGAGGTGAACTCCGACCCGCCGTGACCGGCGGCAGCCGTCCGTCCACCACTCCGTCAGGTCGCCCCCGACGAAGCCGAGTCCGCCGTCGGTGAAGAACACCCTGCCGTTCTGACGGCAGTGGAGGTCGTACAGGTACATGCGGGTGAAGTAACCGGTGTCCCCGGGAACGCCCGTCCTGTCGTGGACCGTCTTCAGCGCCTTGAAGTACTCGTCCCAGGTCCAGCCGGAGCTCGGTGCGCCGCCGGCCCTGCCGAAGAGCTTTTTGTCGACGACGAGCGCCATGGTCTTCGAACCGACGGGAATTCCGTGCTGCTTGCCGTCGGCCTCCCCCACCTTCGTGACGTTCTCCCGGAAGTGATCCAGACTCAGATTTCCGGCCTGCACCTGCGACCGCAGATCGAGGAGAATTCCGCGTTTGTCGTATTTGCGAAGGAAAGTGACGGCGCTTTGGAAAATGCCCGGGGGATTTCCGCCCGCGGCCCGCGTCCGGAACTTCTCCCAGAAGGACTCGTACGTCTGAAAGTCGGCCTTGACCTCGATCTTCGGGTACTTCTTCTCGAACAGTGCGATGCTCCGGTCGATCCTCTCGGCCCGCTCCTCGGCACCCCCCAGGCGTAACGGAAGGTCACGGTCCCGTTCCCGGAACCGCCGCCCCCGCATCCGGTCGTCGCGCCGAGCCCGGCCACGGCCACCGAGGCCCCGGCCGCCCTCCGGATCGCCCGCCTCCTGAAGCACCCGCCGGTTCACACGGTCGGCCCTCCCGGCAGCGTCCATGGATCGTTTCGAGTAAGCGCTTGCCGGCACAAGGCGCGGAGGGGTCCGGGGTGCGTCAATGACTCGCACAGGATTTGTCGAGGAGACACGCGGTCGCAGGGCGCGTGTCCCTGAGGGCTGCAGGGCGGTCGACCCGCGGGACGGGAGGTCACTCCGTACGTGGGCCGTCGTCCGGGGCCCGGATCCGTGGGCCCGTCGGTCGCGGTCAGGGGGCTGGGCACCGCACTCCCCCGGGCCGCCCTGGCGGCCGGACACTGCCCGCACCGGGGGCGGACACGCCGACGGCCCACCCGCTTGTCGCAGGTGGGCCGTCGGTCCGGGTGGGCGATACTGGGTTCGAACCAGTGACCTCTTCGGTGTGAACGAAGCGCTCTCCCACTGAGCTAATCGCCCGGGCGCAGGAAGAACATTACCCCAAGTCAGGGGGTGCCTCCGAACCAGGGGCGGGGCGGCGCAGCCGTCAGTGCCGCGGCCGTGTCACTGGTCCTTGATCTTCCACGGCATGACGGCACCGAACTTCCACAGATAGAACCCGGCGAGTACGCCGACGATCACGAGCCCGACGACCGTGAGGGTGATGTTGCGACGCCGCACCTTGGGGTCGAGGGCCCGCTGGGCCGCCTCGGTGACCTTGCGCTTGGTCCAGCGGAGCACGAGCTGGGCCCAGACGAACTCGGTCGCCCAGATCGCCATGCCGCCGAAGATCACCACCCAGCCGGGACCCGGCAGGGGCAGCATGACGATGCCGGCGGCGACGACCGCCAGCCCGATCACGAAGACAGCGACCTGCCAGCTCAGATGCAGGAGCCGGCGCTCCCTGACGTATTCGGGCGCCCGGGAGCCGAGCCCCCGCTCGGGACCCTTCTCGCCCACGCGCCTGTCCGCCTTCGTCTCGTCCACTGCCACCGCGACCTCGCCCAGGTCGTCACTCCCCGTATTCATACAGACAAACCCTACCGGAGCGAATCGGTCACCGGAATGGTCCCCGATCCGGTACGAGTTCTCGGCCGGAAGAGTTACGTAAACCAACGCAAAACCCTCAGAGGGGTTTACAACGGCACCGTAGGTGGCATGTCGATTTCGCCGACGTGCGAATCCCCGAGCGCACACTGAGCGAAAGGCCCTGGCGCTTATGAACACCACGGTCAGCTGCGAGCTGCACCTGCGCCTCGTTGTGTCGAGCGAGTCCTCCCTGCCTGTCCCCGCAGGCCTGCGGTACGACACGGCCGACCCCTACGCCGTGCACGCCACCTTCCACACCGGAGCCGAGGAGACCGTCGAGTGGGTGTTCGCCCGCGACCTCCTCGCCGAGGGGCTGCACCGGCCCACCGGCACCGGAGACGTCCGCGTCTGGCCATCGCGCAGTCATGGTCAGGGCGTCGTGTGCATCGCCCTCAGCTCCCCGGAGGGGGAGGCCCTGCTCGAGGCCCCTGCGCGGGCCCTCGAGTCCTTCCTGAAGCGAACCGACGCCGCCGTGCCGCCCGGCACGGAGCACCGGCACTTCGATCTTGACCAGGAGCTGTCGCACATCCTGGCGGAGAGCTAGGTCGCGGCCCCCCGAAGCAGCCCGGTGCCGTCCACTCGGGGAGACGGCTCGGGCCAGGACAACCGCAAACGGCACAGGCCGGCGCCGTCACCGTGAGCGATCGCGGCGACGGCGCCGGCCTGTGCGCGCCGGCTGTCACCGGGCGGCCGGCCGGGCGCCCCGGAGCACGGGAGGCCGTGTCTCCCGCGGCCGGGACGGACGGTCCGCGATGCACCGGGCCTGGTTGTCGCTACCATCGGCCAGCATCGGCGGGCGTCCGCCCGACCCCCAGGCCAGGGAGCGAAACGTGCTGATCACCCACGACACCCGGTGCGCCCTCGACACCGTGGTGGATCTGGTGAACTCCGCGCCGGAGGAGGACCCGGCGGCGGACGGGCTGCCCGACCTCCGGGCTCTCGCGGAGTTCGTACGGAACCACCAGATCAGCGACGTCGGCGTCCTCTCGGAGTTCGACCTCTCCGCGGTGCGCCGGATCCGGGGGCGGTTCGCCTCGGTCTTCGCCGCGCCCGATGCCCGGTCGGCGGCCACGCTGATCAACGAACTGGTCGCCGCGGCGGGCACCACCCCCCGTCTCACGGACCACGACGGCTACGACTGGCATGTGCACTACTTCGCGCCGGGCGCCTCGGTCGCCGACCATCTCGCCGCCGACTGCGGGATGGCGCTCGCCTTCTTCGTGGTGGCCGGGGAGCAGGAACGGCTGCGGCGCTGTGAGGCACCGGACTGCCGGCGCGCCTTCGTCGATCTCTCCCGCAACCGCTCGCGCCGCTACTGCGACAGCCGGACCTGCGGGAACCGGCTGCACGTCGCCGCCTACCGGGCCCGGCGCAAAGAGGCGACAGGCTGACCGGAAGGGACGGACGGCGGCCGGGGCGACGTCGGTCCCGGCGGGTGGCGCCGGGACGGACGTGTACGGCTCACAGCAACAGCAGATCGTGCAGCGCAGCCATGAGGAGCAGACACCCGATCACCGCAAGGAAGATCATCAGCGGTGGCTGGGAAAGGGCGAAGAGGCATCCGCGCGGCTCGTCCTTCGGCGGCGCGGCCTCGCTCTGTCGGGGTGTGTCCAGCATCTCGCGGCAGATGATGGCCTACCAGGGACCCCGTACGCGATCACCGCTCAGGGATCTTGCGGGAGTTCGCCGAATGCCGCGAGGTCTCGTTCGGCTCGTGAACGATTCCGGACGTCCCCGGACCCACTGTGTCGTTTCAGCGAGTCATGTGACTGTCATATGCCGTGCTTCTTGAGGATGGCCTCGATGTCGCTGAAGTCGTCACCCTGGCCGGCGGCCGGGCGGGACGCGGGGCGGGCGGCCCGGCCCTGACCGAGGGAGGGCGCCGAGGCCTCCGGGGCCACCGCCTCCGGCCCGGCCTGCCGGGCCGCCTTGCGCCCGGACCCGGCGCCTGCGCGCCGGCGCTCCACGGCACGCGTACCGGCGAACAGCAACCAGGCCGCGCCCAGCAGGCCGAAGCCCGCCCAGGCGGTGGGGCTCAGGGCGGTGCCGGCGAGCCAGCCGACGACCCCGGTCATCACCAGGCCGACCGGCACGAGGGAGTAGGCCGCGAGACGGGCCGCAGCCAGATACCGCTTGCGGTAGGCCGTGACCACCGCGATGCCCAGGCCCGCCGCGGACACGGCGGAGCAGACGGTCTCGGCAATCATCCGGTCCTCCTGGCAGGGCTCGTTCGTCCCTTCCATCCTGCACCGCCGCGTCCCCGCGATGCCATGCCCCGGGCACACATCAGGGACATCTCCGGGTCGCCTCCTCCTGGAGTGCCGGGCCCCGGACGCGGATCCCGGCGCCCGCACCCGGCCGGTGCTCCGGCGTCCCGATTGGGTCGCCCGGGTCCCGCCTGGAAGACTGGGGGACATGAGCGACTCCTCACCCGTACGCACCGACGCCCTCGTCCTCGACGTCTGGTGCGAACTCCAGTGCCCCGACTGCCGCGGCGCCCTCGACGACGTCCGCGCCCTGCGCGCCCGCTACGGTGACCGGCTGGAACCGCGTCTGCGGCACTTCCCCCTGGAGAAGCACAAGCACGCCTTCGCCGCCGCCCAGGCCGCCGAGGAGGCGCTGGAGCAGGGCCAGGGCTGGGCGTACGTGGAGGCCGTGCTGGAGCGGGTGGAGGAACTGGACCGTAGGGGCGAACCCTTCCTGGTCGAGGTGGCCCGGGAACTCGGACTGGACGCCGAGGAGTTCGACACCGCGCTGATCGACGGCCGGCATATCCTGACCGTCGACGCCGACCAGGCCGAGGGCAAGGCCATCGGTGTCACCGGCACGCCCACGTACGTCGTCGGCGGCGAACGCCTCTGCGGCGGCAAGAGCCAGGAGGGGCTGCGCGAGCGCATCGAGGGCATCGTGGACCGGCTGCTGGCCGACGGGACGGCCTGAACCGCGCGCCGCGCCCCGGCCCCCTCCGGGCACGCCCCGGAAACCCGGACGTTCCGGCCCATGCCGAGTCCGGCCGGCACACCCCGAGTCCTTCAGGCCCTCCCCGGACCCGTTCCGGCGCGCGTCCCGGACTCTCCCGCGGGGGCGGCCGGCCCCGCTACAGCAGGGGCTTGGTCAGGGAGTGGGTGACCGGCTCGTAGCCCAGTGACGCGTACAGCCGCTCGGCCGGGGTGTTGCCGGCGAAGACGTTGAGGCCGAGGACCGGCCGGCCGGCCTCGATGGCCTGGCGTTCCGCCAGCAGCATGAGCGTGCGGCCGTGTCCCCGGCCGCGGTGGGCGGCGTCGGTCTCGACGTCGAAGACGAACGCCTCGTTCTGCCGCAGGGCCACCCACAGGATGCCCACCCGGTCGCCCTCGTGCTCCAGCACGCTGAAGAGCATGCCGTCGGTCGCGAGCCCGTGCGGCAGCAGCCGCCCGTGGTCGTCGCGGGCCTTGGCGCGGGCCGCGGCCTCGGGGACGCCCCGCTCGCTCCACGTGCGCGCGTACCGCTCGCTCTCCGTCTCCCGCCCAGGCGTCGAACTCGGCCTCCGTCATGGGTCGCGCACGGCCGGCCCGCGGCAGGTCGGGCGGAGCGGTGCCGAGGCGTTTGTCCATGCGGCGGTTGCGCACGGTGTAGCCGAGGGCGCCGAGCAGGCGCAGCCCGGCGTCCGCCGTGGCGGGCACGGTGGTCTCGATCTGGGTGCAGCCCCAGCCGCGCGCCACCTCCTCCGCGGCGAGCGCGGCCACGGTGCCCCGGCCGCGCCGCCGGTCGGGCTCGGCGATCCGCAGGTCGATGATGCGGGCCACCGAGGCACCGAGGTCGGGCGAGGTGCCGAGACGGATCTCGCCGACGGGGCGGCTGTTGACGCACACCTGGTAGTGGCGTGAACGGCTGCCGTCGGGATGCTGCTGGAGCGGCTCGGCCGGCCGCAGGGTCGTGGTCATCAAGGCTGTTCTACCCGCGACTGCCCGTCGGGTCAGCCTGTTTTCACCGGGCTCAGGGATCCAGGTCCTGCCCGGACAGCTCGTCGAAGATCCGCATGGCCTTGGCGGTCACCGGGCCCGGCGTGCCGGGCAGTTCGCGGCCGTCGACCCGGTGCACGGCCTGCACGTCCCGCAGGGTGGAGGTCAGGAAGACCTCGTCGGCGCGCTGCACGACGTCCAGCGGCAGGTCCGTCTCCCTGGCGCCCGTCCACTCGACCGTCAGGGCGCGGGTGATGCCGGGCAGGCAGCCGGAGGCGACCGGCGGGGTGTGGATCTCGCCGTCGAGGACGACGAAGACGTTGGATCCGGTGCCCTCGCAGAGCCGCCCGACCGTGTTGCCGAAGAGTGCCTCGGAGGCGCCGTGCCGGTGGGCGCGGGCCAGGGCGACGACGTTCTCGGCGTACGAGGTGGTCTTCAGGCCGGTGAGGGCGCCGCGCTCGTTGCGGGTCCACGGGACGGTGATGACGGCGGTGGTGTCCGGGCGGCGGGTGACCTCGCCGAGGGCGACGACGAGGGTCGGGCCGTGCGCGCCGCGGTCGGAGCCGAGGGGGCCGTAGCCGCCGGTGTAGGTGATCCGCAGCCGGCCGAGCGGCATCGGGTTGGCCGCGAGCACCGCCGTGCAGGCCTCGCGGATCTCGTCGTGGGCGGGGTCGGGCAGGCCGAGGCCGCGGGCCGAGCGGGTCAGCCGGTCGAGGTGCCGGGTGAGCGCGAACGGCCTGCCCTCGACCGCCTTCACGGTCTCGAAGACGCCGTCGCCGACGGTCAGCCCGTGGTCGAAGACGGAGACCCGGGCGGCGTCCGAGTCCCGCAGCCCGCCGTCCAGCCAGATCCTCATGTGAGCGCCCTTTCCGTGTCCTCGTACGATCCCGACGCTACCGCGAGCAGCCGGGACGCCTTCAGCTCGGTCTCCCGCCACTCCCCCTCGGGGTCGGAGCCCCAGGTGATGCCGGCGCCGGTGCCGAAGCGCAGGTTGCCGTCGGCCCGGTCGATCCAGAAGGTGCGGATGCCCACGGCCAGCGCGCCGGTGCCCCGGTCGGCGTCGACCCAGCCGATCCCGCCGCAGTACGGGCCGCGCGGTGCCGTCTCCAGCGCCGCGATGATCCCCAGGGCGCTCGGCTTCGGCGCGCCGGTGACCGAGCCGGGCGGGAAGGCGGCGGCCAGCAGCTCCGGCCAGCCGGCGTCCTCGCGCAGCTCGCCGCGCACGGTGGAGACGAGGTGGACGAGGCCCGGGTGCTTCTCCACGGCGCACAGGTCGGGGACGCTCACGCTGCCGGCCGCGCAGACACGCCCGATGTCGTTGCGGACGAGGTCCACGATCATCACGTTCTCGGCGTAGTCCTTCTCCAGGAGGTCCGCCTCGGTGCGCCCGGTGCCCTTGATCGGCCCCGATTCGACGACGCGGCCGTCCCGGCGCAGGAACAGCTCGGGCGAGGCGGTGGCGATCTCCACGCCGTGCTCCGGCAGGCGGACCGTGCCCGCGTACGGCGCCGGGTTGCCGCGGGCCAGCAGGGCGGTCAGGGCGTCGACGTCGGCGTCCGGGGCGACGGGCGCGCCGAGCACCCGGCAGAGGTTGGCCTGGTAGACGTCGCCGGCCGCGATGTGCTCGCGGATCCTGCGGACGGCCGCCGTGTACGCGGCCCGGTCCAGGGAGGAGGTCCAGTCCCCCGGCGCCGGGCCCCGCCAGGCGCCCGGCACCGGGGCGGGCACCGGCTCCTCGCGTACGTCCGCGAAGCGGGCGCAGGTCAGCCGGCCCTCGAAGTCCGCGCAGACGGCCCAGAAGCCGGTGGAGTCCAGCGCGGCCGGGTCCGTGGTGACGTCGAGGAGGCCGGTGGCGACACGGTCGCCGAAGCGGGCCAGGGGAGGGTGGTGGAGCACGTGGTCGAGTCTAGGGCGGGTGTCCGAAAGTCGACCTCGGGGTGTCACGGAGGGGGCGCGGACCGGCGGCTTGGGCGGGCGCACGGCGGCACGCTGCGCAAACGCGTTTTTGTGCTGGCCGGGGAATCCGCTAGAGTTCAACACGTCGCCGGGACGCGCAAGCGCACCGAAACGACAGGCGGACGTAGCTCAGTTGGTAGAGCGCAACCTTGCCAAGGTTGAGGTCGCGAGTTCGAGCCTCGTCGTCCGCTCGAAGGAAGAAGGGGTCGTCCCGATCCCCTACACTCCTGGTGGAGTGGCCGAGAGGCGAGGCAACGGCCTGCAAAGCCGTCTACACGGGTTCAAATCCCGTCTCCACCTCCAAGGACGATTAGCTCAGCGGGAGAGCGCTTCCCTGACACGGAAGAGGTCACTGGTTCAATCCCAGTATCGTCCACTGGATCCGCCGGCCCGTACGGCAAGATCCGGCCCGCGCGATTAGCTCAGCGGGAGAGCGCTTCCCTGACACGGAAGAGGTCACTGGTTCAATCCCAGTATCGCGCACTGTCCGTGACTCGCGAGTCACGGTCCGCGGACGATTAGCTCAGCGGGAGAGCGCTTCCCTGACACGGAAGAGGTCACTGGTTCAATCCCAGTATCGTCCACACAGCAGCAAGCCCCCGGCCGTCTCGTACGGCCGGGGGCTTCTTCGTGCGCTCAGCTAGAGAAGAGCATGTGGCCGAAGCTCTTGTGGCGGTGCTGCTCGTAGTGACCGTGCCCGCCGCCGTGGTGACCGCCGTGGTGACCGCCCTGCGGGGCGCCCCAGGCGGGCGCGGGCGGGGCCGGGTACGACTGCGGGGCCGGCGGGGGCGGAGCGGGCTGGGACCACTGGGTCTCCAGGCGGGTCAGCGCCTCCAGCTCGCCGTAGTCGAGGAAGATGCCGCGGCAGCCGCTGCACTGCTCGATCTGAACGCCGTTGCGGTTGTAGGTGTGCATCGGCGCATGGCACTTCGGACACTGCATGGTCGGCTCAACTCCTCGCCGGTCGGTCCTGCTTGGTGTTTCCCCAGGACAGACTCCGTGCGGCCCCGGGCGGTTGCAGCCTAGTCCGACGGACCGGGCGCGGGTCGAGGGGGTACGGAGGGCATCCGCGCGCACGCGTCGACCAGGGCCTGCTCCACCTCGTCCAGCGGGCGGTCCGCCGCGAGCGCCTTCGTGAGCGCGAGCGCGGCCGTCTGGACGGTGAGGGCGCGGGCCGGCACGTCCAGGGCGGCCCAGGGGTCGCCGTGCGCGGGTACGGCCGGCCCGCCGGAGCGCCGGTAGGCGGTCAGGAAACGGGTCCACTCGTCGGGCGGGAGGAGCCCGCAGGCGTACCAGGCGGCGGGGCGGGCCAGGTCCCAGGCCGGGACGCCGGCCCCCAGGTCGTCGACGTCGATCAGCTTCCAGGGGCCGTCCGGCGCCGGATGCCGGACCAGTTGGCCGAGGTGGAGATCACCGTGGCAGAGGGCCGGCGGGCCGGGCATCGGCGCCTTCGCGCGGGCCCAGGCGGGCAGGGCGGCCCAGGCGTCCAGGACGGGACGGGCGGCCGGAAGGCGGGGGGCGGCGATGACGGTTGCGGGGGCGGTTGCGGGGGCCGTTGCGGTTGCGGGGGCGGGGGTGCGGAGGGCCGCGCGGAGCCGGGCGACGGCGCGGGCGGCCTTCGCGGGACCACGCATCGGGGGGAGACCGGTGGGGAGGGGGGCGCGGTGCAGGTTCGCCAGGAGGACGGCGGCGGCCTCCCAGGGGGCCGCGTCCGGATCCTCCCGGTCCACCGGGACCCCGTAGGGCCAGAAGGTCACCAGGCGGGCGCGCAGGAAGGCCGGGGCGCGGGGGTGAGCGGGGGAAGCAGCACGTCCGGGTGATCGGCGGCCGTGGCGAGGCGCCGGATCAGCGCGGCCCGCTCGGTGTCCGGCGCGTGCGCCTTGGCGACGGTACCGGCATGCCGCACGACCGTGGCGTCCTGGCGGTCGGCGAGGGGGGCTCTGACGCAGGCGCAGGGGGCGGTGGGGGGACGCGGGTGGGCCGCGGCCGTCGCTTCCGCGGCCAGCGCGGTCATCAGGGAGGGGGCGGACGCATCTGCGGTCAAGGCTGCCTCGGGGGGACGGGTTCGGCCGAGGGTACGGGGCCGGGGTTCGCCGGGGGGTGGACGGTTCCGCCGAGGGTAGTGGGCCGGGGTCCGCCGGACGGGTGGGGGGTGGTGCGGTGCGAGGTTCACCGGAGAGGGAGTGCTGATGGCGGCGCGGCCCGTCCGTGCGTGCGTGGGAGAACGGCTAATGCCGGCGCAGCTCCCCAGCTACGCCGGCATCTGTGCCGTCCGCCGCACCCCCGTCCCCACGGGGTTTCATGGATAGATGTTTCCGCCCGGACCGCTCTTCCGGGCCTGGGGGCGCCGCTCAGCGCCCCAGCATCACACCCACGGACGACGCCTGTGCGGCCACCGTCTCCCAGCCGTCGAAGACGAGCAGGAGCAGGGCCGCCAGGGGAAGGGCCATGAGCGTCGCCACCAGTGGGTGGCGACGGGCCGTCCGACGGGAGGCGAACGCGGTGCGTCGCGGTGCCGTGTGGGCCATGGTCCCTCTCCTGTTGTCATCGGCAGCGGCGGGTGTCTGACCTCGGGGGACGAGTGCTGCACCCGCCGCTTGACCTCAAATCTAGGCGCGCGGCGGACACCGGGCGTCATGCCCTCGTACCGATTGCCGGGCCTCCCGGAGGATGAGCGTCGACCTGCGGAGTACTCCCCTGGGTGGAGGCGCCGGTCCGGGTCTCGGGGTCTTCCCGGAGGGGGGTGCCCGCTGTGTCCGGGCATGTCCGACGCGTCCGGCACGCCCGGCGGAGTGACATCGATCACCCCTGGCGGGGCCGGGAGGGGGGCGGGAGGCGGAGCGTGGTGCGGTGCGCGGTGAGGCCCGCGGGCTGCCGGCGGCCGGTCACCGACGACCGTACCGCGCGACGCCCGGCACCCACACCGGAACCCAACCCCCCTGCCGTGCACGTGGGTTGGTTTCTCACGCCACGTCAACCCGCTTTCGGGCGGCGTCTGCTGACCGCGTTTCACCTCCCCCGAACGGCGTACACAATCCGCCGGGTCGAGAGGGCGCGGCCTCTGCGCGCGGGCGGCCGTGGAAACGTAAGCTGTGCCACGTCACAGGGACCGGGCAGCGGGGATGAACATGGCGATGATGCGCCTGAGGCGCGAGGACCCGCGCGTCGTCGGCTCGTTCAGGCTTCACCGACGGCTCGGCGCGGGCGGGATGGGCGTGGTCTATCTCGGCTCCGACAAGAAGGGGCAGCGCGTCGCGCTGAAGGTGATCCGGCCCGACCTCGCGGAGGACCAGGAGTTCCGCTCGCGGTTCGCGCGCGAGGTGTCGGCGGCCCGGCGTATCCGCGGCGGGTGCACGGCCCGGCTGGTCGCCGCGGATCTGGAGGCCGAGCGGCCATGGTTCGCCACCCAGTACGTGCCCGGCCCGTCCCTGCACGACAAGGTCGCCGACGAGGGCCCGCTCTGCGCGGCGGACACCGCGGCGGTCGGCGCGGCCCTCTCCGAGGGACTGGTCGCCGTGCACGAGGCGGGTGTCGTCCACCGGGATCTGAAGCCGTCCAACATTCTGCTGTCCCCCAAGGGGCCGCGGATCATCGACTTCGGCATCGCCTGGGCCACCGGCGCCTCCACCCTCACCCATGTGGGCACCGCGGTCGGATCCCCCGGCTTCCTCGCGCCCGAGCAGGTGCGCGGCGCGGCGGTCACCCCGGCGACGGACGTGTTCTCCCTCGGCGCGACCCTGGCGTACGCCTCGACCGGTGACTCGCCCTTCGGACACGGCAGTTCCGAGGTGATGCTGTACCGGGTGGTGCACGAGGAAGCGCAGTTGTACGGCGTACCGGACGCGCTCGCCCCGCTGATCCGGGCCTGCCTGGCCAAGGATCCCGAGGACCGGCCCAGCACCCTCCAGCTATCACTGCGGCTCAAGGAGATCGCCGCGCGGGAGGCGCAGGGGCTGGACGGCGCCCGGCCGCCCGCGCCGCGCGCCGCCGAGGCGGACCGGCCCACCGGACGACTCGCCGACACCTATCCCGACCAGCAGCGCGTCCAGCGGCGTGCCTCGTCCGGTATGCCGCTGCCGCGCGGGGTCGCGCCCTCCCGCGGCGGGGTGCCGTCGCGCGGCGGGATGTCCTCGCGGGGCGAGCCGTCCCGCGGCGGGGTCGCCTCGCGCGGGGGCAGCGGCGGGCGCGGCGCGGGGGCCGCGGCCCGGCCGGGTACGGCACGCCCCACGCCGGTGCCGCGCGGTGCCGCCCCGCGCTCGGGCAGCGGCCGGCGGCCCGCTCCGCGCAGCGGTTCCCGGCGGCCGGGGCAGCGTCCGTCGGGGACCGGGCGGCGGCCGGCCAATCCGCGGCTGCTGCGGCAGCGGTTGTTCGTGTTCGTGGTGGTGACGCTGCTGGTGGCGCTCGGCATCGCGGTGGCCCAGGGCTGCCAGGGACCGGCGCGCGGGCTGGGCGGCGACGACCGCGACGGCGGCGTGCAGCGGCAGGGGAACGCGCAGCCGAGCTACCCGCCGCTGGGCAACGACAAGCTCATGTCCGACCGGTACACGTCGACGCTGAGCCGCGACGCCGGCAGGTGAGCACCGGCCCGGAACCGCTGGCCCCTGGGGGACACCGGGCGGCGGACGGCCGGCGGCAGCGGCTCGGAGGCGGTTGGGCGGGTACGACCGCTGACGGCCGGTCCCGCCCGTACCACGCCCTCGGCGGGCCGGGGTTCAGAGCTGCGGTCGGCCTGTCGCCACCGCGTAGAAGGCCACCGCGGCAGCCGCGCCCACGTTGAGCGAGTCGACGCCGTGCGACATAGGGATGCGTACCCATGTGTCGGCGGCGGCCAGTGCCCGCCGGGACAGCCCGTCGCCCTCGGCGCCGAGCATCAGGGCGACCCGGTCGATCGTGTGCGGGGCGACCTCGTCGAGGGTGCGGGCCTTCTCGTCCGGGGTCAGGGCGAGGAGGGTGAAGCCGGCCTCACGGACCGGCTCCAGCCCCTTCGGCCAGGTCTCCAGGCGGGCGTACGGCACCGAGAACACCGCGCCCATGGAAACCTTGACGCTGCGCCGGTACAGCGGGTCGGCGCAGTCGGGCGACAGCAGTACCGCGTCCATGCCCAGGGCCGCCGCCGAGCGGAAGATGGCACCGATGTTGGTGTGGTCGTTGACCGACTCCATGATCACGACCCGGCGGGCGGTGCGGAGCAGTTCGCCGGCCGCCGGCAGCGGCTTGCGCTGCATGGAGGCGAGGGCGCCGCGGTGCACGTGGTAGCCGGTGACGCGCTCGGCGAGTTCGGGGCTCACGGCGTACACCGGGGCCGGGAGTTCGTCGATGACGTCACGCATGACGTCGACCCACTTGGCCGAGAGCAGCATCGAGCGCGTCCCGTAGCCCGCTTCCCTGGCCCGGCGGATGACCTTCTCGCCCTCGGCGATGAACAGGCCCTCGGCGGGCTCGCGCCGGCGGCGCAGTTCGACGTCGGTCAGGCCCGTGTAGTCGGCCAGGCGCGGGTCGTCGGGATCGTCGAGGGTGATGAGATCGGCCACAGGGTGATACTGCCTTGTCCTGGGTGGGGTGGGAACGGATGACGACAGTGACGACGGGTGGCGTCACCGGGGTCACGGGTGATCGGGCCGCGGTCATGCCCCGGGTGTGGAGCCGGCGCGCACGACCTCGCCGATGACGATGACCGCCGGGGGCCTGACGTCCTCGGTACGGACCGTCCGCGCGACCGTGGCCAGGGTGGCGTCCACGCGCCGCTGCGCCGCCGTCGTCCCCTCCTGGACCAGGGCGACCGGCGTGTCGGGGGACTTCCCGTGCGCGACCAGTGTCTCGGCGATCTTCCCGATCTTGTCGACGCCCATCAGGACCACCAGGGTGCCCGTGAGCCTGGCCAGCGACGGCCAGTCGACAAGGGAGCGTGCGTCGTCCGGGGCGACATGGCCGCTGACCACGGTGAACTCGTGGGCGACACCCCGGTGGGTGACCGGGATGCCGGCCGCGCCCGGCACCGAGATCGAGCTGGAGATGCCGGGGACCACCGTGCACGGGATCCCGGCCTCGGCGAGCGCCTGGACCTCTTCCATACCCCGGCCGAAGACGTACGGGTCGCCGCCCTTGAGCCGGACGACCGCCTTGCCCTGCTTGGCGTGCTCGATGAGCGCGTTGTTGATGGCCTCCTGGGCCATGTACCGGCCGTACGGGATCTTCGCGGCGTCGATCACCTCGACGTGCGGCGGGAGTTCGGCCAGCAGGTCGCGCGGGCCCAGCCGGTCGGCGATGACGACGTCCGCCTCGGCGAGCAGCCGGCGCCCGCGGACCGTGATCAGGTCGGGGTCGCCCGGGCCGCCGCCGACCAGGGCCACGCCGGCGGTGCGGGTGCGGTGGTGCGGGGCGACGAGGGTGCCGTCGCGCAGGCCCTCGACGACCGCGTCCCGGATGGCGGCGGTGTGCCGGGGGTCGCGTCCGCGCGCGTGGGTGGTGAGCACGGCGACGGTGACGCCCTCGCTGTGGCCGGTCGCCGGGGTCCACGCCGTCGCCCGGTCGGCGTCGTCGGAGCGCACACACCAGACGCGGTGCCGCTCGGCCTCGGCGGACGCCCGCGCGTTGGCCTCGGTGTCACCGGTGGCGATGAGGGCGTACCAGGCCTCGGCGAGGTCACCGTCCTCGTACGCGCGGCGGAGCCAGGTGATCTCGCCCGCGTCCGCCATGGCCTCCACCGACGGGGTGGCCTCCGGGGAGACGAGGACGATGTCCGCGCCGGCCGCGATGAGCGCCGGCAGACGGCGCTGGGCGACCTGGCCGCCGCCGAGGACGACCACGCGGCGGCCGGAGAGGCGGAGACCTACGGGGTAGGCGGGGTGTTCAGCCATGAGGGGCGGCTCCTCCTGCGGCGGTGCGGTGGGCCCACTGCGACTGTGGAGCGGCCCTGACGTGCGGATTTTACGGTGTGGGCAGCGCAGACGACACGGGTGGTCCGGCAGTTGAACACCAGACCACCCGTGATGTCCGTGACGTCTACTTCTCGGTGACTCCCGCCGAGTCGAACGTGGCCACCTCGTGCATCGCCCGGGCCGTGCTCTGCACCAGCGGCAGGGCCAGCAGCGCGCCCGTGCCCTCACCGAGACGCAGGTCCAGGTCGACCAGCGGGCGCAGGCCCAGCTTGTTCAGCGCGGCGACGTGACCGGGCTCGGCGCTGCGGTGGCCCGCGATGCAGGCCGCCAGCACCTCGGGGGCGATGGCGCGGGCCACGAGCGCGGCGGCACCGGCGCTGACACCGTCCAGGATCACCGGCGTACGCAGGGACGCGCCGCCGAGGAGCAGACCGACCATGGCCGCGTGCTCGAAACCGCCGATGGCGGAGAGGACGCCGATCGGGTCGGCCGGGTCCGGCTGGTGCAGTTCCAGCGCGCGCCGGACCACCTCGGTCTTGCGGGCCAGGGTCTCGTCGTTGATGCCCGTGCCGCGGCCGGTCACCTCCGCCGGGTCGGCGCCGGTGAAGACGGAGATCAGCGCGGCGGACGCGGTCGTGTTGGCGATGCCCATCTCGCCGGTGAGCAGCGCCTTGTTGCCGGCCGCCACCAGGTCGCGGGCGGTCTCGATGCCCACCTCGATGGCCGCCCTGGCCTCCTCGCGGCTCATCGCGGGACCGGTGGTCATGTCGGAGGTGCCACCGCGGATCTTGCGCGGCAGCAGGCCGGGGGTGGCGGGCAGGTCGGCGACGACGCCCACGTCCACGACACACACCTCGGCGCCGACCTGGGCGGCGAAGGCGTTGCAGACGGCTCCCCCGCCCAGGAAGTTGGCCACCATCTGGGCGGTGACCTCCTGCGGCCAGGGAGTGACGCCCTGGGCGTGCACACCGTGGTCGCCCGCGAAGATCGCCACGGCGGCGGGCTCCGGGATCGGCGGCGGGCACTGGCGGGACAGCCCGGAAAGCTGCGCGGAGATGATCTCCAGCATGCCGAGCGCCCCGGCCGGCTTGGTCATGCGCTTCTGACGCTCCCACGCCTCGCCGAGCGCCTTGGCGTCGAGCGGGCGGATCTGTGCGACGGTCTCGGCAAGCAGGTCGTGGGGGTCCTCTCCGGGCAGGGCGCGGCGGCCGTACGTCTCCTCGTGCACCACCCAGGACAGGGGGCGCCTCTTGGACCAGCCGGCCTGCATCAGCTCGGGCTCGTCCGGGAACTCGTCGACGTATCCCACGCACAGGTAGGCGACGACCTCCAGGTGCTCGGGCAGGCCGAGCGCGCGGACCATCTCCCGCTCGTCGAAGAAGCTGACCCAGCCGACGCCGAGGCCTTCGGCGCGGGCGGCGAGCCAGAGGTTCTCCACCGCGAGCGCCGAGGAGTAGGGCGCCATCTGCGGCTGGGTGTGACGGCCGAGGGTGTGACGGCCGCCGCGGGTGGGGTCGGCGGTGACGACGATGTTGACCGGGGTGTCGAGGATGGCCTCGATCTTCAGTTCCTTGAACTGCTTCGCCCGGCCCTTCGGCAGCGACTTGGCGTACGCCTCGCGCTGACGCATCGCCAGCTCGTGCATGGTCCGCCTGGTCTCGGCGGACCGGATGACGACGAAGTCCCAGGGCTGCGAGTGCCCCACCGAGGGCGCGGTGTGCGCGGCCTCCAGGACGCGCAGCAGCACCTCGTGCGGGATCGGGTCGCTGCGGAAGCCGTTGCGGATGTCGCGGCGCTCGCGCATCACCTTCAGGACGGCCTCACGCTCGGCGTCGGCATAGCCGGGCGCGGCCGGGCCGGTGGACTGTCGTGGTTCTGCCACTGCGGCCGTGCTCTCTTCCTGGTCGGCGGCCCTGGTCGGCAGGTCCTCCGCGTGCTGTACGACGTCGGGGGCGGGCTCCCCCTCCGGTGCGGCCGGCTCCCCCTCGCGGGGCGCGGGCACGGTGGCCGCCGACTCCGGCTGCTCCTGCGGCCCCTGCGGAGCCTGACCGTCCCTGGGCAGGACGACGGGGTGGGGCGGGGTCGGAGCCAGGTGCGGGGTGGTGGGCACCTGCCCCTGCACCGGCACGAACTGCCCGAACGACTGCTCCGGGCGCGGGTCCTCCGGGATGACGGGGGCCGACGGCTGCTCCGGGATGGCGGCGGGCAGCGGCTGCTCGGGGGTGGCGGACTGCGACGGCTGGTCCGGGTGCGACTGCTCCGGGATGGCGGCGGGCAGCGGCTGCTCGGGGGTGGCGGACTGCGACGGCTGGTCCGGGTGCGACTGCTCCGGGATGGCGGCGGGCAGCGGCTGCTCGGGGCTCTGCTCGTGCGCGGCGGCCACCGCGGGGTCCGTCGACGCGGCCATCTCGGGCTCCGCGGGGTCCGGTACGGCGGCGTCCGGGGCCTGCGGCAGGGGCTGCGGGCCGGCGGGCCGGTCAGCGGCGAGGGCGGGGGCGGCCGGAGCGTCGGTGCCTTGCGGGGCGTACTCGACGAGCTGCGGGCCCTGCGCCTGGAGCACCGCGGGCTGCACCGGCTGGGGCTGCACCGGTTCGGCCGGGACTACGGCCTCGGGGGCGCTGTCGCCCACGGCTCGGGCGGGTACGACGTCCTGGGCCGGGGCGGCGCCGGGTACGGCGGGCTGCGCCGCGTCCGCGAGGGGCGCCTCGGAGGCCGGGGCGGCCGGTGCGGGGGCGGCGGACTCCGCTGCCTGCGGTGTCTGCGGTGCCTGGCCCGCGGCGGGCTCGGCGATCGGTGCGACGCCGGGGACGTCCAGGCCCGGCTGGGCCGGAGCGGTTGCCCCGGGGTGCCCGGCCGCGTCCTGCGCGGCGGCGGTCTCGGCGGCCCGGGCGACGGTCGGGTCGGCGACGACGACGACTTCGTCCGCGGGAGCCGTGTCGGGGGCCTGGGCAGGGTGCTGGGCGGCAGCCTCGTCAGGGGCCTGGGCGGCAGCCTCGTCGGGGGCCTGGGCAGGGTGCTGGGCGGCAGCCTCGTCAGGGGCCTGGGCGGCAGCCTCGTCGGGGGCCTGGGCAGGGTGCTGGGCGGCAGCCTCGTCGGGAGCCTGGGCAGGGTGCTGGGCGGCAGCCTCGTCGGGAGCCTGGCCAGGGTGCTGGGCGGCAGCCTCTTCGAGGGCCTGGCCAGGGTGCTGGGCGGCAGCCTCGCCGGAGGGCTCGACCATGGTCTGACCGGCAACCGCGTCGACGGGCGCGGCTACGCCCTCGACGGTGACGGGAGCCTGGGCGTCGGCGGGAGACTGGGGCTGCGTGGCGTCGGCAGCGTGCACCGCGTCACCGGCCTGCTCGGCGTCCGTAGGCTGAACGTCACCGGTGGGCTGCGCATCTTCGGTGTACCCGGTGACCGCTGCCTGCACGGTGTCGGTGTGCTCCGTGCCGGCGTCCGGCTGCGCGCCCCCGGCCGGCTCGGCCGCTACGACGGGCTGAGCCGCCTCGGCAGCCACCGTATCGACGGGGGTCGCCTCCACCGGCGTCGCACCGGCCGGAGTTGTCCCGACCGGGGTCGCCTCGACCGGCGTCGTCCCGTCCGGGGTCGTCCCGGTCAGTGGACCGGTCTCCGAGGCGTCCCTGACCGCGGGGGTGGCCTCCACGGGCCGCGCGCTGTCCGGCGTCTCGGCCGGTACGGCCTGCCCCGGCACCTCCTCGGCGGGAACGCCCTGCGCGATCGGGTCCGTCACGGGCGCCTGTGCGGCCGGGGGCACGTGGCCGAAGGCCTCCTGCCCGGCGACCGCTTCGACATCTTGGGCGGGTACCTGGCCGGATGCGCCACCCGGCGCCTCGACGACCTCGGCCGTCCCGGGCCCCGGGCCCTGCGTCACGGCACCGTCGGCGACCGGCACGGCCTGCCCCGCCGGGGACACCTCGGCCGGGAGGGTGCCGTCGGGCAAGTCCTCGCCCGCCACAGGGGCCTGCGCGCCGTCAGCGACGTGCGCGCCGTCGGCACCCGACTCCGTCGGCACCTGTGTGGCCTCGGCGACCGTGCCGCCCTGCCCCACCGACGCCTCGACACCGGGCGCGACCGGCACCCGCACACCCTCGGCGGCTTCTGCCACCGACGCGTCAGGACCTTCGGCGCCCACCTCTGCGCCCTGCGCCACGGGCACCTGGACACCGCCGGCCGCCTGCACCACCGGCACCTGAACACCCTCGGCACCGGACACCACCGGCACCTGCGTGTCCCCGGTGTTCTGGCCGGCCGGCGTGGTGTGCACGCCGTCGTGGGCGTGGACGACGTGTGCCGCCCCCGCCGGTCTCCAGTCGCCGTCGGCGGACTGGTCCGGGGCCGCCGCCTGGCCGGCGAGACGGGCCATCGCGGCCTGGGCCGCGTCGGCCGGCTCGGCCGGGTCGACCGTTTCGACAGCCGGCGCCGGGGCCGCCCCCCAGGGGGCCGCGGTCTGGGGAACCATGTCCCGCAGCGGCTGTGCGTCGAGGTACTCGGGGCCGGCGGCGACGGCCGGTCCGGACTGCCGTACCGGCGCTCCCGCGGGGCCGCGGTCGGCGAGGGAGCGGACCGGGCTCGCGGAGGTGTTCGGGATCGGCGGGCCGAGGTGCAGCGGGCGGCGCGGCGGCTGGGGCGCGGACGCCGGGTCGTGCGGCGCCGAGAGGATGGGCGACGGCGGCACCGACGCCGGGCCGGAGTGGGGCAGGCGGACTCCGTCGAGGTCGACCGAGCCGCTGTCCCGGCCGGCCGTCTCGTGCGGGCCCGGCTCGTGGACGGCCTCCACCACCGGTTCCGGAGCGGGGGGCGGTACCTCGTTGCCCCACGCGCCCTGGGCACCCGGCAGCAGCAGGTCTTCGTCCTCGGCCGGAGCCTCGGAGAGGTAGGTGTACGCACCGTGCGGGGGAACGCCCGGCTGCTCCACCATGCCTGCGCTCTCCGGCTGTCCCTCGCCCGGGATCTGGCCGGTGTCCGTCATGCGTACCCCTCGCCCATCGGTTGATGCTCCTACGACCCGCTCACCCGGAACGGCGCACCGCCCGCCCACAGTGAAGAACGAGCGTCCGTGCCCAGCGGCACGAACGACCCGCCGGAAAAGGCGACAAAGCCATTCAGTGGCATTGTCCCGGCCGTCGCGCCGTCGCGACAGCATGATCCGCGACAGCCCGCTGTGGACTGCGCCACGTTGCGCGTCCTCCGGTCGCCGTACCCCACCCACCCATAACGGGTGTGCGTTCCGGACATTGGCGAACGAAGTTCGGATCACCGGTGCGGTACAACGATCGGCCAGCCTACCGCGCGC